>DASXRR010000229.1:0-32201 GCA_036506475.1 Chloroflexota bacterium | reverse complement strand
GATGTTCCAGGCGGGAATCTCTTCTTTGTCCTGGTCCTCTTCGTGGCCCCACGAGCCATTGGGTCCACCCCAGAAATTCAGAACACGCAGTGGCTCCTGGCCAATGCTGAAGTGCTGGTGAAACCAGTTGCCGCCACCCGGCGCGGCGGCGACCAGGCCGCCCGGCACGTAGTCCAGGAGCTTGACCTGGTCGCCGTGGCCAGCCTCCCACGGCCGCTGGCCAAACGCCACCGGCCAGTTGAAGGTGTAGCCCTTGCCCGTCAAGCACACCAGCACCGCACCGGACGCGTGATAGTGCGCTTTGGAGTAGCGCCCGCTCGGGTATTCGCCTACGAAGCCGCCCATGCCAGCCTCGGGAATGAACCCATGAAAGTACGGCTGAATGCGCCGAAAGCCGCGCGCGCGCTGATTGTCGAGCGGCAGGAAGCAGTGCGCGATATCTGGAAACAGATTGCTGCGAATGGCCGCCCGGCCACGCACCGGATCCGCCTCAACCTCGTCGCGCGCCTTGAAGAAATCCTCATTGCCCGGAAACCGCGCGCGCGGAACAAACGGATTGTCATAGATGATGCCGCGGTGCTGGAAGATATTGATAATGGGCGGCGCGTTGTTGGACGCCAGGAGCAGCGCCGGACTACCGGTCGCATTCACCAATCGGTACTGAGCGTTGAGCGGGATCATGAACAGACTGCCCGGCTGCCATTCGAAAATCTGCCGCTGCGACGAACCGTCGACCCAGACCTCAGTGCTGCCGCGGCCTTCGATGACCAGGTAGAACTCGTCGAAGAAGTGCTTGTCCGGATTGAGCGCTCCGCCGGACGGAACCTCGATCAGGTACATGCCTTTGACGTTCTCGCACCCGTTCAGGTAGAGAAACGTGCCGCGCCCGCCGCGACGCGCCCACGGGCCGAGCGGCAGCTCGCGCGTGTCGCGCACGCCGATGCCACGGAAGATCGGGATGCCCTCCTCGTCCATGAAGCGCTCGTACGGGCTTTTCTGTCGCTTGTAGACGTGGTAGCCGGCTGGCTCGTCCTCACTCGGCTCTTCGAAGGTGAGCTTGGTCTGGTCCTGGGTTGCCATCGCCTTTCAGGATGACAGTTGGAGGATGCGCACGTCACGCGGTCCAATAGCGAGGGTGCCGCTGACGGGCATGCTGCGCAGCAGATCGCGATAGGTCGCATCGGCCGGCAGCTCAACATGGGCCATGCTCGGCGTGTGGTTCAGCACGAACAGCAGGCGCCGATCGTCACGCTCGCGCACGGCTACTTCGACGCCGGGCGGTGCCTCCAAGGGAGCGGTGATCGCATGCTGGGACAGGAGATCGCCGATGAACGAGTCGAGGAAGGCATCCTCGGGATCCGTGGCCACGTAGTACGCCTGGCCAGCGCCGAAGCGGTTGCGCGTCAGCACCGGCGTCCCCGCGTAAAAGTCCTCAGCGTAGGTCGCCAGGACATCGGCCGTCTCAGCATGCACGATTTCGCACAGCCTCGAACACGAGTAGGTTGCGCTCGCGTCGGACATCAGCATGTGGTTCGTCTGACCGTCGTACAACGCGTCGATCTCCTCGACCCACACTCCGAGTAGTGGGCGCAGCGGTCCTGGGTAACCCTCGAAGGCCAGATCGGTCTCGTCGACCACGCCACTGAAGACGGTGGCGACGAATGTGCCGCCGCGCTCGAGCAGCGCCTGGATTCGATCCGCTCCACCCTCTTTGACCAGGTGCAGCATCGGCGCGATGACCACGTCGTAGCGCGTCAGGTCCGAGTCGCTGAAGACGACATCGACGCCGACGTTGCGTCGCCAGAGCGCGCGGTACCAGCGGCGTACCGTCGCGACGTACTCCTTGTTGTGGATCGGTCCCACGGCGCTGTCGATCGCCCACCAGTTTTCCCAGTCGAACAGCACTGCGACGCGTGCTGGGGTGCGCGCGCCGAGCGTGGCGTCGGCCAACAGCTCGAGCTCGGCGCCCAGCTCAGAAACTTCGGCGAACACCCGAGTAGATGGCGAGCGGCCATGCTCGACGACTGCGCCGTGGAACTTCTCGCAGCCGCCGCGGCCGCGCCGCCACTGGAAGTACATGACGGTGTCGGCGCCATGGGCGACCGCCAGGTAACTCCACAGGCGCAGCACACCTGGGCGTTTGAGCGCATTGACTGGCTGCCAGTTCTGGCTGCTCGGGGTCTGCTCCATGAGCATGAACGGCTGGCCATCCTTCAGACCGCGATGCACGTCGTGCAAGAAGGCGATATCGCCCGGGTCAGCGCTCGGCCACGGGTAGCAGTCCCACGAGATGACGTCGATCTCGGGCGCCCATGCCCGATAGTCGAGATGCACGTACGTGCCCGTCATGTTGGTCGTGATCGGCACGTCGCGTGAGTGCTCGCGAATCGCGTCGCGTTCGAGTGTGAAGCAGTCGAGCATGGACTGCGACTGAAAGCGTCGGTAGTCGAGCGTGAGCGCGGCGGTCAGCGTTTCACCGTTGCTGTACGGCGGCTCGATCTGCGACCAGTCGGTGAACGTGTGACTCCAGAAGGCGGTCCACCAGCGCTGGTTCAGCTCGTCCAGGCTGGCGTAGCGGGTCTGGAGCCACTGACGGAATGTGGTGGCGCACGTGTCGCAATAGCACGCGCCGCCATATTCGTTCGACACGTGCCACGCCACCAGGGCCGGGTAGGTGGCGTAGCGCTGGGCCAGCCGACCGGCGATGCCTCTGGCGAAGCGACGGTAGCTGGGTGAATTCGGACAATAGTTGGTGCGTCGGCCGTGGTGGCGACGCACGCCGTTGTCGTCGGAGCGCAGGACATCGGGATAGGCCTGCGACATCCACGCCGGCTGGGCCATAGTTGGCGTCGCCAGACACACGTACCGGCCGGCCGCGTGCAGGCGCTCGAGGATGTCGTCCAGCCACTCGAAGGTGAAGCGGTCCTCGGCCGGCTGTAGGGCGACCCACGAGAAGACGCCTACGGTGGCAACTTTGAAGTGGCTGGCCTGCATGAGCCGCATGTCTTCGTCCCAGGTCGCAGCTGGCCATTGCTCGGGGTTGTAGTCGCCGCCGTGCCAGATCTCTGGCAGACGCGGGTTGATGAACGTCACGCCGCCAAAGGCTAGAC
Source organism: Chloroflexota bacterium (assembly GCA_036506475.1). Classification (GTDB taxonomy): domain Bacteria; phylum Chloroflexota; class UBA6077; order UBA6077; family CF-72; genus CF-72. The sequence goes on along the minus strand of DASXRR010000229.1, from coordinate 29,091 downwards.
GACGCGCCAGATTTGGAGCGTGCTGCGCCAGTCGAGGCGCGGGTGGCGCTCCGCGGTGCTGACCAGGATGGCGGGCACGCCGGAGGTCATCAGCGCGGCACCACTGCTTTCGGCGCCATCCTGATCGCGGCGGTAGCGGCGCTCGGGCAGCAGGCCATGCAGCACCATACGCCGCGCGCCCTGGCCGCGCACGCCGCGCACCTGATAGAGCAGAACTGCCGTTGCGCTGCCGTCGAGGGCAACGTACTGGACCCCGCATGGGCCGATGGCGGCGGGTGGGCGGAGCCAATACTGGCGGCCGTGTTGGACCAGCTCACGGATCGCTTTGTAGTCGGCGACAAGCGCGGCGGCTAAGGCAAGATCGTCGGCGGACCACTGCGAGATGTTGCCGCCGATGCCGAGCACGCCTTGCATCGCCACGTGGAAGCGGAACTCGAGTGGCGCCACGCGCCCGGTCTGCTCGTTCGGCACGTCGGTGACCCAGTTGACCATCACCCGCGGCGCATGCGCACGGCTATAGCCGTACTGAATGTCGAGCCGATCGGCCGCGTCGGTGTTGTCGCTCGTCCAGACCTGGTCGGTCCAGCGCAGCATGCCCAGGTCGGCCCGGCCTCCGCCACCCGCGCACGACTCGAACAAGATGTGCGGGAACTCCGCGCGTAGATCGCGCAGCACCTCGTACAGGCCGTGCACGTGGCGCACCCACACTTCGCGCTGCTGCGCCGGGCTTTCTGGCCAGCCGACCTCGGTCCACGCCCGATTGTGGTCCCATTTGACGAAGTCGATCGTGCCGTGGTCGGCCAGCAGCCGACGCAGCTGTTCGTGAATAGCCTGGCGCACGTCGGCACGAGCGAAGTTGAGCACGAGCTGATTGCGGCCGAGTGTCGCCGAGCGCCCGTCTGCGTGATATGCCCACTCCGGGTGGGCGCGATAGAGCTCGCTGTCGGGGTTGACCATCTCGGGTTCGACCCAGATGCCAAATTGCATGCGCAGCGCATGCACTTCGTCGATCAGCGCACGCAGGCCATCGGGAAATTTGCGCAGGTTTACGGTCCAGTCGCCGAGGCCGGCTCGATCGTGGTCGCGCGTGCCGAACCAGCCATCGTCGACCACGAACAGCTCTACGCCCAGCGCGGCGGCTCTTCGGGCGAGCTCGACCTGTTGCCCGACCTCGACGTCGAAGTGGGTTGCCTCCCACGAGTTGTAGAGCACGGGTCGCAGGCGCTCGCGATGGTTCGCCGGTAGCCAGTGCTGCTCCTCGAAGGCATGCAGCTGTCGCGCAGCGCCGCCCAGACCTTCGTGTGAAACACCGCACACAAGCTCGGGTGTTTCGAACGTCGTGCCTGGCTCGAGGCGCCAGGCCAAGTCGAAGGGTTGGATGCCGAGCGCGATATTCAGCGCGTCATTGCGTTCGACCTCGAACACCCCCAGCCAGTTGCCGCTCCACGCCAGCGAGCCAAACCAGACGCATCCGGCGTGCTCGGCGTTCTCCCCGCGCGGCCGGATCGCGAACCACGGATGCGCTTCATGGCTGCTGATGCCGCGCGTGCTGCCGCTCGTGACTTTGCCGGGCAGGAGCGGTCGCTGGAAAACGCCGAACTCGCGGCCCCACTGACCGTGCAGGGTGACCAGGTCGTAGTGATCGGGCGGCAGCGGCAGCGACGCGCTCAACGCGCGCTCGAGTGTCAGTATCTGCTGGCCCTCATTGCGCAGCGTCGCTGTGCGCGCGATGAGCGCCCCGATCACCTCGACATGCAATGTCAGCGTCAGCTGCAGCAGCGGATCGTGGAAGTCGAGCTCCAGCCTGTTGTCCGTCAGGCGGTCATGCTGAAACTGAAACCTGGTGCCGCGGGCGCCGGCCGCCGTTGAGACGACCAGACACAGTTCCTTGAACGTCGGCGAGCCGTATGCGGGGTAGGCCAGCGGCTGCCCGTCCAGGAACGTGGCTTCGGACGGGCGATTGCCAGGTACCTCGGGCAGGTAGTCCGCCGCGGTTGAAGCGGTGCCAGTCAAGCCCCAGTAGGGCAGGTAGAGCATGTCGTCGGCGCCCAGGCACAGCAGCATCGTCGTGCTGCTGGTCTCGATTAGCCACGCTGGCCGGCCGCTTGACAGGTCGGAGCGGACGATCATGAGCGGCCCGCGGCGAGCGTCACGCCGACCAGCACGAGCACGCAGCCGATGGCGAAGGTGGGCGTGGGTCGATCGCCCAGCAGCAGTACGGCCATGGCGAGTCCGGAGAGTGGCTGCAGGAAGATCAGCGCGCCGGCGCGCGCGGCGGGCAGCGCGCGCAGGCCCCAGAACCAGATCGCGAAGCCGACGAACGTGACCAGAATGGCCAGGTATGCCAGCAACGCCCAGCCTAGGGGTGTTGGCTGCGGTGGGCCCAGGATGGCTATCTCCCACACTGCAAGCGGCGTGGTAGCGATGGCGCCACCCAGGCACGAGATGGCGCAAAACTGGAGCGGCGTATGCCGTTGCGCTAGCTGCTTACCCAGCAAGGTAGAGACGCCGTAGGCGATGCTGGATAGGAGCACGATCAGGGCGCCCGCCGGTGCTGCACTGTCGATTCCAGTAATGGCAACCACGCCCAGCAGTGCGAGCAGCACACCGCCAAGCGTGGACAGGTGCAGCCTTTCGCGCAGTACGAACGGTGCCAAAAGGGCGATCCACACCGGGCCAGTTGAGGCCAGCACCGTCGCCGATGCGGCGCTGGTGTTGGCGGCGCCGAGCGCCTGGAAGACCTGGACGGCGGCAAAGCCGAGGACGCCCAGAACGGCCATGGTCGCCGCGTCCCTCCGCGTTGTTCTGAGCAGGGCTGCCGGTCCGATGGCGATGACGAAAAGCACGCCCGCGAGCACCAGCCTCGCCGCGGCGAGCGTGAACGGCCCGAAGCTCTCCAGGGCCACCTTGGTCGCCGGCAGCGATCCGCCCCACATCAGATTCAGCAGGATCAGGGCAACCAGCGCCAGCCCCGGCGCCGGCACCGCCTCGAGTCGGATCGCCACGCGCGCCTGAGCCACGCAGGCAGCATAGCCACCGGCAGCGTCAACCGTCAGGGGTGCGGGTAAGGTGCCTCGAGCGTCTCTTGGCCGGCTAGCACTTCGATGCGCACCTCCCGTCCCTGACCGCCCCGCGCTGACGCGGTCTTGCGCGGGTCAGGCATCTGCGACTCCACCTGGCGCGAGCAGCGGGCGCAGACCTACGGAATCGACCCTGATCGGCTCGAAGAGAATTACCGAGCGCGCACCACGCTCAAAGTCAACGTGCTGCCGGAGGACGTTGCCGAGGCGGTGCTCGTCTTCGCGTCCAACCGCTCGGCGAAATCCACGGCCAACATCCTGAACGTCGATGGCGGGGTGGTCGCGGCCTACACCTACACCCGCTAGGCGTGTCGACGTCGCATTGAAAAGGCGGCATACTGGCAGCCAGACCACCAGGGGGAGCGTTCACATGACTGTGGTGGCACAGGCACGCGACGTCGCGGCCGAGCGGGCGGCGATCGACGCGCAGATCGAGGGTCGGACGTTGCTGGGCGCGTTCGCCGAGACCGTCGAGCGCCTGGCCGATACCGAGGCCATCAAGTGGAAGGAGCACGGTGAGTGGAAGGCGCTGACCTGGCGCGCGTATCGCCAGGCGGTTGCTGAAGTCGCGCTCGGCCTGATCAGGCTCGGCCTCGAGCCGGGCCAGTTCACGCTCATCCTGTCCCGCAACCGGCCCGAGCCGATGATCGCCGACCTCGCCACTCAGCACGCGCGTGGTGTGCCGGTCTTTCTGTACAACACGCTCGCGCCCGAGCAGGCCGCATACATCGCCAACAACTGCCAGGCGCGCATTGCGTTCGTCGAAAACCGCCACCTCCTGCGCACCCTCGAGGCGGCGCGCGAGCACATGCCCTCGCTGCGCTTGATTGTGCTCTGCGACGACGAGCCGGACCCAGACGACAAAGGCTGGACGATGACCTGGTCGGCGCTCAGAGCGGCCGGCCGCGCTGCGCTGGACCAGCAACCGGAAAGCTTCGACCAAACCTGGCAACAGGTCACATCTGACGACCTGGCGGCGCTCATCTACACGTCCGGCACGACCGGGAGGCCCAAGGGCGTGATGATCTCGCAGCGCAATGTGCTCTGGGAGGCAGCCGCCGTCGCCGCGATTTCGCCGCCACGCGGGGGCGAACGCAGCATCTCCTATTTGCCGCTAGCGCACGCGACCGGCCACTGGCTCGACCTGTGGAGCCATCCGATCAACGGCGGTACCGTGCATTGCTGTCCCGATCCGCTGCAGTTGTTTGCCCTGGCGCTCGAAGTACGCCCGACGGGGCTGGCCGGCGTACCGCGTGTGTGGGAAAAACTGCACGCGGCGATTATGAGCGGTCTGGCAGCCGAACCAGATCCGGCCAGAAAACGAGCTCTGGAGTGGGCGATCGACGTCGGGCGCCAGGTCGTTCGACTGCGCCAACAAGGTGTCGAAATCCCGGCCAGCCTGGCGGCGCAGAACGAGCAAGCGGCACCGATTCGTCGCGCCATCCTGAACCGCGTCGGACTCGATCAGTGCGACCGTACCGCGACCGGCGCCGCGCCGATCGATCCGGACATCATCGAGTTCTTCCAAGCATTGGGCCTGTCCATGATCGAGGCGTGGGGCATGACCGAGCTCACCTGCGCCGCAACTGGCAATCCGAGTGACGCAGCGCGCAACGGCACCATCGGCGTGGCGGCACCGGGCGTCGAGATGCGCCTCGGCGAGGACGGCGAGATCCTGGTCCGCGCCGGCTGTCAGACCAGTGGCTACTACAACGATCCCGAGGCGACCGCCGAAGCGCTCGATGCCGACGGCTGGCTGCACACGGGCGACCTGGGCGCGGTCGACGCCGACGGCTATTACCGCATCATCGGCCGCAAGAAGGAGCTGATCATCACCGCTGGCGGCAAGAACATCGCCCCGGCCGCGATCGAGTATCTCCTGCAGCAGCACCCGCTGATTGGCCAAGCCTGCGCCGTCGGCGATCGAAAGCCGTATGTCAACGCGCTGCTGGTGCTCGATCCAGAGGGAGCACCGGCCTGGGCGCGCCAGCGCGGCCTCACGTTTTCGTCGCTCGAAGATCTGGCACACGAGCCGGCCGTGCTCGAGGAGGTCCAGCGCGCGGTCGACGCCGCCAACAGCCATCTCGCGCGTGTCGAGCAGGTCAAACGATTCAAGCTGCTCGCTGCCGAGTGGACCGCGCAGAGCGGTGAGCTCACGCCAACCCTCAAGCGACGACGCGGTGTCATCCTGGAGCGCTACGCGGCTGAGATCGATGCGCTGTATGCCGAGTCGCCGGTCGAGCAGATAGTTTAACCACTGGTCGCAATCCCAGGGCGTAACGGTTCGCCCAGCGAACGACCTATCTGCGCAAGGGGTACCGTCCAATGCGCCTTGCGTCCTTCAACGTGGAGAACCTGTTCGAGCGAGCCGTCGCCCTCAACCAGCTGACGTGGACAGACGGCAAGCGAGCGCTCGAGCTGCACAGCTCACTCAACGCGCTGTTCAGTAAGAAGGTGTACTCGGCGGCTGATAAGCAGAAGATGATTGATGGCCTGACCGAGCTCGGGCTTGACAAACGGGACGATGGAGGAAAGTTCGCGCTACTCCGCCAGAATCGAGGGCACCTGCTGACGCGCGCGAATGGTCAGCTGCGCATCACTGCGCAGGGCCGCGCGAGCTGGATTGGCTGGCTGGAGCTCAAGACCGCGGAAGTGTGGATGAGCTGGCCATCCAACACACCGGGATGGTCGTGCGCGAGGTCGCGCCACATGTGATTGCAGTGGTCGAGGTCGAGAGCCGTCCTGCGGTGAAGCATTTCTCCGAGGTCGTACTGCCCCAGGTTCAAGCACCGCCGTTCAGGCACGCCATGGTCATTGACGGCAATGACGACCGCGGCATCGACGTCGGCATCATGACTCGCGCTACGTTCGACATCACGGGCATCCAGTCACACGTCGACGATGTCGACGCCACGGGCCAGATATTCAGCCGCGACTGTGCGGAGTATGCCATCAAAACTCCGGGCGGCGGCAGGCTGATTCTGCTCGTGAATCATTTCAAAAGCAAGGGCTTCGGCTCGCAGGCGGACTCAAACAAGAAGCGCGAACGGCAGGCGCGACGCGTCGCGCAGATTTACGACGAGCTGCATGCGCACGAGCAGCACATCGCAATCCTCGGTGATTTCAATGACACGCCAGGTTCAACTCCATTGGCGCCACTGCTGCAGGGCACCGGACTCCAGGACGTGTTCCAGCACCCCAAGTTCACCGGCGACGGCCGACCTGGCACGTTCAAGAACGGCGCGGCGTCCGACAAGCTGGACTACATCCTGTTGTCGCCGGAGCTTCAGGCGCTCGTGACGGGCGCGGGGGTCTTTCGCAAAGGTGTTTGGGGTGGCGTACACGGGACGCTGTTTCCGCACTTCCCGACTATCAAGGAAGAAGTGAACGCCGCGTCCGATCACGCTGCGATTTTTGTCGATCTGGCGCTGTAACGGCGAGCCAGCGGCAATGCCAGTAAGGCCGCGCTGAGACCACATGCCAGCGTCAAGCCAGCCAACGCGGCGTAGCTGCCCAGGCCGATGGCCAGGCCGCCCAGCGCCGAGCCGAGGACGGCGCCGCCCTGATTCGTCAGCGACAGCAGACCCAGGAGCGCGCCGCGGTAGCGCGGCGACAGCTCCGATCCCAGGGCAAGGAAGGCCGGCCGGCTGGCAGCATTGGCCAATCCGAACAGGCCGCCCGCGAGGACCGAGATCAGCAAGCCAGGTGTGAGCCCGAACAACGCCAGGCCAATCAGGCCGGCGATGGTCTGGGCGCCGACGAAGATCGCGGCTTTTGGCAGTCGATCGCCCAGCCAGCCGCCGGCGGTGTTGCCGCCAATGGTGCCGACTGCCACCACGGCCAGTGCGGGCGCCACTTCGGCTGGACCAAGACCGTAGCTCAGCATTAGAAATGACGGCAGGTACAGCACAGCTGCGTTGAAGATGCCGCGCTCGAGCAGATTGGCGCTGAGCACATTGCCCAGACGTGGCGTGCCCAGCACCGCAGTGTACGTGGCACGCAGGCCACTGCCCTGGCTGGCGCCTTTGGAATACGGAAATGCCATGTGGACCAGCACCGCCAATGCAAACAGGGCGAGACCGGTTACCGCGAAAGCCCAGCGCCAGCCGAACAGACCAGCGACGATGCCGACGCCGGGCACACCGGCGACGGCAGCCAGGCCGAAGCCGAGATTGAGCCAGCCCATCGCACTGCCGCGCCGCTGGGGCGGCACGAGGTCGCCAATGGCGGCCATCGTGCTCGCCGGGCCGAAAGCGCCGAAGAGGCCCGCGATGAAACGCGCGGCCAGGAGCGTTACGAAGCTCGTGGCGAACGCCGCCGCGATGGACGCCGCGCCCACGCCCACCAGCGCCAGGACCATGAGTGGCTTTCGCCCCAGCCGGTCGGACAGCAGACCGGTGAACGGTGCGCCGAGCGCCCACGGCAGTGACATCACTGCGCCGAGCAATCCCACTTGGCCCAGGGGCACGTCCAGCTCCCTCGACAGGTCGACCAGAAGCGGTCCAATCATGGTGATCGCGGTGACCCAGCCAGTAATGGCGGCCGTAACCAGGAGTAGTGAGCCAGTGCCGACGCCGCGGTCCGACGCCTCCGCCGCCGCGCTCACTCGTCCAGTCTAAGGTGGCTCTCACCAAGTTGAGAGCTATACTGCGCGCATGGTGGCAGCGGGAGTCCCGACACAGCTCGGCCACGTCGCGCTGCGCGTGGGCGACCTCGCGCGCTCGGTCCAGTTCTACCGCGACGTCATTGGCATGACCGAAAAGGGTGGCTTCGAGAACAAGGTCGCCTTCCTGGGTATCCGCAAGGACGCCTCGCATGAGATCGCGCTGTTCCAACTGCCACCGGACGCGCCAGGCCCGGACGCGAACCGCGCTGGTATGTACCACATGGCCTGGGAAATGCCGTCCTTCGAAGATCTGCAGCAGTTCCATCAGCGCTTGCTGGACAACCAGGTGCGCGTCGTCGGCTACAGCGATCGCCAGTGCAACGTGATGTTCCTCGACCCCGACGGCAACGAGCTCGAAGCGATCTGGGAACCGACCCCCGCCGAGCTGGCCCGGATGGGCACCGAAAGCCTGCCCCGACTCGAACACTGACCAACCAGCCCGCCTCGGCGTCGCTCGTGACGGCGCTGACCCACGTCGAGCAGCCAGCCCTGGTCCCGGAACTACGCGTGCGCGTCGCCACCGAGCTGATGGCGACCTGGGAAGGGACCGAGCGCCACTTCGGCCATGCGGTGGCGCCACCGTTCTGGGCATTTCTGTGGCCCGGCAGCCTGGTGCTGGCGCGCATACTGATCGATCGACCGGAACTGGTCAAAGGCCAGCGCGTGCTGGACTTCGGCTCGGGCTGTGGTCTGGCGGCGATCGCCGCGGCACGCTGCGGCGCGAGTCGCGTTGTGGCGTGCGACGTCGATCCCGTTGCCGCCGAGTCGCAACAAACCAACGCCGAGCTGAACGGCGTCTGCATTGAAACGCTGACCCGCGACGTTGTCGGGCGGCCACTGTTCGACTTCGACGTCGTGCTAGCCGGCGACGTGTGCTACGAGCGCAACGCCGCCCGCGACATTTCGGAATGGTTGCATGAGCTGGCCGAAGCCGGTTTGACGGTGCTGCTGGCCGACCCCGGACGGGCCTATGCGCCCACAGACGGGCTCGAGCTGCTGGCCTCGTTCACGATCCCAACCAGTCGTGAGCTCGAATCCGAGGACGAGATGCCCACGCGCGTGTGGCGCCTCACGGCGACGTAGCGCGGTACGCTTGCCAGGCACACCAAGATGCCTCTGTCACATATCAAAGTCGTGGACCTCGCCCGCGCCCGGTCTGGTCCAACATGCGTTCGCCAGTTGAGCGAAATGGGTGCCCAGGTCATCAAAGTTGAAGCGCTCGATGCGGACGACGACGGCACCGGCGTCCGCCACGACTATGACTTCCAGAACATTCACCCGAACAAGCGCAGCTTGACGTTGAACCTCAAGTCCGAGCAGGGCCGGGACATCCTGCTCAAGCTGGTCGAGCAGGCCGACGTACTAGTCGAGAACTTCCGACCCGATGTCAAGCACCGCCTCAAGATCGACTACGAGACGCTCGCGCAGGTTAATCCGCGCCTGGTCTATGGCAGCATCTCCGGCTTCGGCCAGAAAGGTCCGTACAGCGGCCGCCCGGGCCTCGATCAGATCGCCCAGGGCTTGTCAGGGCTCATGACCGTGAATGGCGAGCCAGGTCGCGGTCCGATGCGCGTCGGTCTGCCCGTCGCGGACCTGACCGCCGGCTTCATGCTCGCCTACGGTATCGTCGTGGCGCTGGTCGAACGCGAGCGCTCCGGCCGCGGCCAGTGGGTGCATACTTCCCTGCTGCAGGCCAATATCCGGCTGATGGAGTTTCAAGCCGCGCGCTACTTGCTCGCCGGCGAGGTGCCCGGCCAGGCGGGCAACTACCACCCCATCTCGGAGCCGACCGGCGTCTACAAAGCACGCGATGGGAGTCTGATTATCCAGGCCGGTGGCCAGCGCATGTTCCGTCGGCTCGCCGAGGCGCTCGGCGGTCCGGAGCTGCTGTCCGATCCGCGCTTCGTGAACGGCCGGGAGCGGATCAAGCACCGGCCCCAGATGACCGAGGAGATCGAAAAGCGGCTGGCCAGTCGCGGTGTGGACGAGTGGGTCCAGGTGCTCACTGAAGCTGGAGTACCTGCCGGTCCGGTGCTCAACGTGGAGCAGTGCTTCGCCAACGAGCAGGTGCAGACGCTACCGGTTGTCGCGCACGTCGAGCATCCTGCGCTGGGCCACCAGCAGCTGCTCGGCTCCGGTGTCAACCTGGAGCGGACTCCGACGCGGATCTGCTCATCTGCGCCGGACCTGGGCGAGCACACTGACCAGATCCTGGGCGAGCTGGGCTACGGCGCGCAGCAGATTGGGGAGCTGCGCGCGGCAGGGGTAGTGTGATGACGGGTGAGTCGCCGATTCTGGTCGAACGCCGTGGTTCCGTTGGACTGATCACGCTCAACCGTCCAGCCAAGTTGAACGCATTGAATGCTGAATTGATGGATCAACTTGAACAGGCACTGCGCGAGATGGACGAGGACGATGAGATCGCCGCGATCGTGCTGACCGGTGCCGGTGAACGCGCCTTTTCCGCGGGCGGCGACATGTCCGAGCAGATCGAAGCGATCGACGGCGCGCGGCAGGCGCGGCGGGGCAATCCATCCGCGGGTATCCGGGGCTGCAAGACGCCAACGCTGGCGGCGATTCGGGGCTACTGCTACGGCGGCGCCGCGCTACTGGCCATCAGCTGCGACATCCGCAACAGCGGTGAGGACGGTCGCTTCAAATTCCACGGTGCGAGTTACGGTCGCGCGCTCGGCGGCGCGATTCTGCCGCGCATCGTCGGCACTGCGAAGGCCAAGGAGCTCCTGTTCACCGGCGACGATGTGCCGGCGGCTGAGGCGCTGCGCATCGGGCTGGTCAACCATGTCGTGCCGTCGGCTGAGGTTGTGGAGTTCACGCTGGCGATGGCCGAGCGGATCGCCGCCAACTCGCCGCGCGCCGTCCAGACCATCAAGGCAACCATTGAGCTGGCGCTGCCGATGGAGCAAGCGCAAGTCTTCGAGAATCAGGCCAATCGCGACCTGGCCCACTCGGCCGACAGTGTGGCCCGCTTCCGCCGCGCGGCGGAAAAGGTTATTCGTTCAACCTGACGAATACCCCCGCCCCGAGCAAGACGACGCCGATGCACACGCCGGTGCCGTCGAGCACGAGCTGCGTCAGCGCGTCGGCATACGCGCCACGGTTTCGTGGGTCGACCTGGTTGTTTACCTTGATGCCGGTCGAGGTGACGTCGCTGAACAGGAACAGCGGATTGGGCGTATCGAGTTTGGATACGGAGTCCATAGCCACGATCGCCGCGTATGCCGTCGAGCCGTGAATGGTCAACGCACCGGTAAGGGCGAGGCCGATCAGGATGAGCAGCCAGGCCCACCATGGCGTAAACAGCTGCTTCGGGGTCATGAACCAGCGTGGCGCTCGGCGAAGCGCTCCATCCAGTACTGCTGCGACGGTTCCTGGACGGCCCGTATACAGTAGCGCGCGCGTACCCAGCTGACTGCCTCGTCAGCCGGAATGCCGGCCAGCACGGCCATGCACGCCAGGACCGTCCCCGTCCGACCGTGCCCGCCGATGCACGCGACCTCCACCCGCTGGCCCGCTTGCGCGTGCTGCCAGGCCGCGATGATCTGGGCATCCGCCGCCTGATGCCCCTGTGGCACGCCGAAGTCAGGCCAATCCAGGTGCTCGGCTGGCCAGGTCGGCGCCCACATGGGGTCCAGATAGAGCCCGAAGTCAGGCTTCGGATCATCCTTTCCGCGTTCGAACCAGCCCGACGCAAGCACCCGCGTACCATCAGGAAACTCGACGACATCAGCCTTGTGCCGGCACACCATGTCTCCTCCGGTTTTACAACGCCGCCTCGACTGGGCGCCTCGGCAAACGGCTGCGACAGACGCCAGCCCCATGCGTGCGCTGGCCTCTTTGACCTCGCCCCGATGCGCGAGCGTGTGGCAGCCGACGTTGCCGCATGGCCGATGCGCACCGGCGCCAACCCTCGCCGCCTTCGTGCTCGGTTCAAGCCGGAGGCGCGCGCAGCGCGAGGATGTGGATGTGTGACCGAGCGTTTGGCCTGGCGCCGCCGGCAGCGATGGAACCTCGCGCGCGGTGGCGGCGTCTTGTCAGGCATGCGGAACCTTGTTGTCGGCACCTGTTCTTTGCTGGCGTCGCTCGTCGTGGCGGCCAGCCCGACTTTTGCCTGCGCCGGCCTGATCGGCTCGAATGGTGCGGTCAATCTCGGCCGTACGACGACGCTGGCGGCGTACCACGATGGCGTCGAGCACTACGTGACCGCCTTCAAGTTTCTGGGCGGCGGCGGGCAGTTCGGCACGCTGATCCCGCTGCCCGACGTGCCCAGCAACGTCGAGAAGGGCGGCGCGTGGACGCTGCAGCGCCTGGTGCGCGAAACGACACCCATCCGCGCCTTCGCCAATGCCGCGGCAGCGCCAACGGCCGCGCGAGACACTGCCGAGGTGCTGCTCGAGACGCGCATCGACGCGCTCGACCTGACCGTCCTCAAGGGCGGCGGCGCCGCCGTCGCCGATTGGGCGCACGAACACGGCTTCCGTCTATCACCTGATGCGCCTGAAGTCCTGGACTTCTACGCACAGCGCAGTCCGATCTTCCTGGCCGCCGTCTTCGACGGCGACGCGGCTCTCGAACGTGGTCAACAGCTTGGCGACGGCACACCGGTCCACCTGACCATTCCCGTCGCGAACCCGTGGGTGCCGCTGCGCATCCTGGGCCTGGGCAAGCAGCCCACCGACCGGGTCGACGCCGATGTGTTCCTGCTGACCGACAACTTGCCAGCGATCCTGCCGGGCCGGCAAGACGGTCTGGCGGTGACCTATACCAAGGCCGCAAGCGCTCGCCTGCTCGACGATTTGCGGTCCGACCAGGGCATGAGCTGGGTTCCCGACTCGGCCTGGCTGACTCAGCTGCGCGTCGGTAGCAGCGTCGCCGACCTGCGCTATGACCTGGCGATCGACACCAGCGGCCTGGCGGCACCGTCACGCGTGGCCGCCGGCCTGGAGCCGGTCACGCCCCCGGCGCCGCCCGAACGACCGCAGCCCGACCCGCTGAACTGGCTGTTCGGGGTGGTCCTCGGTCGATGAAACTCCTGGCGCCCGCACTGGCGCTCCTGACCGTCATGGTCGGGAGCGCCTGCGCGCCCGCGCCGCCGACGGACACCACGATCCGCTTCCACTACTCGCACTTCGAACCCAGCGAGGTGCGCGTGCGCGCGGGCGTACCGGTCACGATCACCTTGCGCAACGACGATCCGATCAATCACGAGTGGATCGTTGGCCCGGCGGCGGTGCACGAAGTGCATCGGCATGGCACTGAGGCGGTCCATGAAACGCGGCCGACCGAAGTCACCGTGCCCGCCTTGTCGACCCGCGTGACAACCATTACCTTCGCGCCCGGCGACGAGTCATTTATCTGCCACCTGCCGGGCCACGAAGAGTACGGCATGCGCGGGCGCCTCTCGGCAAGAAGCTAAGCTCGTCACAATAGGTGCGTGAGCACTTCGCACTATGATGCGATCGTCATTGGCGCCGGCCAGAGCGGCGGGCCACTCTCCTCAGCCCTGGCCCGGTCGGGGCGGAAGACGGCGCTGATCGAACGCGAGCACGTCGGCGGGACGTGCATCAACGAGGGCTGTACGCCGACCAAGACCATGGTCGCGAGCGCGCGCGTGGCCTACCTGGCGCGGCGCGCGGCTGACTTTGGCGTGCACGCCGGACCGATCTCGATCGATATGGCTCGCGTGCGCCAGCGCAAGCGCCACATTGTGGACTCGTTTCGCTCAGGCAGCGAGCGCCGCGTACGTGAGACTCCGGGACTCGACCTGGTGTTCGGCGAGGCTCGCTTCGTTGGCCCCAAGACGGTCCAGGTGGGACCAGACCAACTGTCGGCAGAGCTGTTCTTCATCAATGTGGGTGCGCGGCCTTCCGCGCCTGACATCCCGGGCATCGACTCCGTGCCGGTGCTGAACTCCACTTCAATCATGGAGCTCGACGTGGTCCCGGAGCATCTCCTGGTGCTCGGCGGCGGCTACGTCGGACTGGAGTTCGGCCAGATGTTCCGACGCTTCGGCAGCCAGGTCACCATCGTTCAGCGCGGTCCGCGGCTGCTTGGCCGCGAAGACGCCGACGTGGCTGACGCGGTCGCCGCGTTGTTGCGCGAAGACGGCGTCGTCGTCATGCTTCAGTCTGCAGCCACGCGCGTTGAGCCTGGTATTCACGTGACGGTCAATGACCAGACCATCACCTGCAGCCATATCCTCGCAGCAGCCGGCCGGACTCCCAACTCCGATACGCTGAACCTCCACGCGACCGGTGTTGCAACCGACAAGGGCGGATTCATCCCTACCAACAATCGACTCGAGACCAATGTCGCCGGCATTTACGCCCTGGGCGACGTCAAAGGCGGCCCCGCGTTTACGCATATCTCGTACGACGACTACCGGGTGTTGCGCACCAACCTGGTCGAAGGTGGCAACGCGACGATCGAAGGCCGCATGGTGCCGTACACCGTGTTCATCGATCCACAGTTGGGCCGGATCGGCCTCGGCGAAGATGACGCGCGCCGTGACGGTCGCCGCATTCGCATAGCCAAGATGCCCATAGCGCACATCGCGCGCGCCCTGGAGGTCGACGAGACGCGCGGCTTCATGAAGATCGTCGTCGACTGCGACTCGGATCAGATCCTGGGCGCGGCGGTGCTGGGCCTCGAGGGCGGCGAGATCATGGCCCAGATTGAGATCGCCATGATGGGCAAGCTGCCATACAAGACGCTCCAGCAGGCCATCTTTGCGCACCCGACCCTGGCCGAGTCGCTCAACACCGTTTTCGGCACAACGGGCCGCGGCCGATTCTGACCGGCTGACGGCTGACGGCTGACGGCTGACCGCTAGGCCTTGAAGCGCGGGAAGACTTTCTTGGGCACGTCCTCGAAAATGTTCTGCTTGTCGGCGGTGGTCAGCGTCGAGATGCCTTCAATCACCGGTTTCAGGTCATCCAGCATCAAACCTGTCGAAGGATCCTTGTAGGAACCCGTGCCAGGGTTCTCCGTGCCGAACATGCAGCGGTCGCTGCCGACCGTGCGGACCAACAATTCAATCGCCTCGGGGTTGTAGAGAACCGAGTCAAAGTAGAACTTCTTCAGCTCGGCGTCGAAACCACCGGAGCCTTCGAAGTGGCGACCGAAGAACGCACGATAGCGGCCAATCTGATAGGGAACAGCGCCGCCACCGTGGCTGACAATGATCTTCAAGCCAGGGAATGCCTTGAATGTCTGCGAGGCCACCATCGAAATAATGGTGCGCGTTTCAGTAGTGATGAAGTAGTTGGAGTAGGTGTCCCACGGATCCTTGCACGAAGCGGAGTGGATCAGCGCCGGAATGTCCAACGCCACCATCTTTTCAAATAAAGGGTACCAGTACTCGTCGCCAAGACCAGGCGAAGGCGTGCCACTGCCCTCGTACGGATCGGGATTGATCATGATCCCGACGAAGCCCATTTCCATGCAGCGGTCGATCTCTTCGAAGGTGTTGGAAATTGGCACACCGGCGCATTGCGGCAGTCCGGCCACACCGCGATACCGTGTCGGCGCCAACTTGACGCTGGTGGCAATGGCATCGTTGTTGGCCTGCACCCACCACTGGACGATTTTCTCAGGTTTCTCCGAGTGCATTAACTGAAACGGCCGCGGCGACAGAAACTGGACGTCGGTGCCGACTTTGTCCAGGTTGTTGGCGAGGTGGTTCTTGACCGCGTTCGACATCGCCTCCTCGGTGATGCCCGGATTGCCCTTGCCGTGCGCACCGCGCGACGCGAGCAGACCCGACTTGTAGGCATAGAGCGACGGAGGCGCGTTGGTATGGCCGTGGATGTCGATGATCATTGCGCCTCCGATCTTAGCTGGAAGGCACGCCGACGACGCCAGCCTGGGCGAGCAGGTACTCGCGGCCAGCGATCTTCTGCTCGCGATTGCCGAACGTCAACATGTATGGACCCCGATAGCCGTCACCCTCGAGGCGATTGAACAGCCGCTTGAAGTCCATCGTGCCCTGGCCAGGCAGCAAGTGCTCCTCGAACTGGCCGCGATTGTCGGCCACGAGCACCAGACCGATGCGGCCGACGCCGAACTCGTCGATGAAGGCGTCGAAGTCGCCGGGCAGCAGGTGCATGTGGTTGGCACTGAAGCCCCAGCGCAGGTGTGGCGACTGAATGACATCGAAGACAGCGTGCAGTTCTTCGATCGAGTGGCCCATGTAGTGGACCTCGGCGTTGTCTGGCTCGTGGTTCAGGTTCTCGAGCAGCAGCGTGATGGCCTGATCCTCGGCATACTCGGTTGCGCGCTGCAGGTGCTCGATCGAGGCCTTCTTGCGCAGGTCAAGCTCGGAGCTCTGGTGTAACCCAGCGTGGGTGATGATGCGCTCCACGCCGAGCCGTTTGCCGAGGTCGATCATGGCGCGCAGGTAGGCGTCGACGGCTTCGGTGAGAAACGGCGAAAACTCGGCGATGTTCACAAACGACAGCGTGTGAATGCCGAGCTGGATCCCGTTCTCCTGGCAGAACGTACGCACCTTCTGGATGCGATCGTCATCCCACAGGTGGAGATGGTTCGCGCCGTGGTCGGCGTTGAAGTCGACATACAAGAAGCCGTTGTTGGCTGCCCACTGCAGCCCATCCTCGATGTTCGGACCGCCCGGCCCGGTCCCGAGCCGGGACCTCAGATCGTCATGGGGCACGGCCGCGCATTGTAGATGCCGCGACGAAGTGCGGGAGCAGTGTGGACCAGCCGCCTTGATTACGCGCGCGCCAGTCGGGTCCGCGGGCGCCGAGGCGTTCCCAGCCACGGTGTTCGATCTCGACTCTGGTGCTGGATTGGCCCTGCTCGATAAACGTTACTTCCACCTCTGTGGCGTCCGCCCGGTCGGCCCGCAGGTGCCACAGATACACCAGCCGGCGTGGCGGATCCCATGTTGTAATTTGGCCCCACTCATGCTCTCGGCCGCTCGACGTGCGCTCGTAGATGCGCCCGCCAACGCGGCCCTCCAGGAACACTGACAGCCCGGCTTCGCCGCTGTACGAGTGGTCCGCGGGCCACCAGCGCCCGATCTGCGCGGTCCACGTATCGAACGCATGCTCGATCGGACACTCGACCTCGAACGACATGCGCAGCGGCTCGATCATCGCGTGTTTTCCGCCAGTAGACGAAACCGCGCTGCCGCGTCACCCCAGACCTGGACCAGGTACGCCTGGACCGCTTCGACGCCCTGGCCGTGCAAGCGGTAGATGCGCCGCGTGCCGTGCGCTTCCTCGACGACGAGCCCGGCCTGTTTCAGCAAGCGCAGGTGGCGTGATACCGCCGGGCGACTGATCGGCAGCGCATCAGCGAGCTCGCGCACCGAGCGTTCGCGCACACCCAGCAGCTCGACAATGGCGCGCCGATTCGGATCACCCAGTGCGTCGAATGGATCGCCGGCCAGCACCGGTGCTAGCTCGTGACGCGCTCGGCGCGTTGCTTCGGCCCGTTGACGAACTGGTTGAACGACGGCTGTAGATCAGGCATCGAGCGCCACATCAGGCCCGGGTATTCCTCGCGCACGTGCGGCCGGGGCTGGCCTGGGAGTAGACCTTGATGGTCTCGCCCGGTGCGATTCTGGCCTCGACGTTATCGACCCCGAGTCCCACGCCGTGTAGCTGGCGCCGTCGGTCAGGATCGACCAGATTGCCTCGGGCGTGGCGGCCATTGAGGGCGAGGCTTCGTAGTCCTTCATGGTAACCGCCAGGTTACCATCACCCGGCGTTCAGCAGGCTCGGCCAGTCGGTCGCCGCGCGCAGCCGCGCCACGATCTGGGCATGGCTACACGCCCAGCCGCGTGGCGCCAGGCACTGGTAGTTGTCGTAGCTCGCGGTAAGCATGCGCGCCTGCAAGTGTTCGAACACGGGTGCACCGCCGTAGCCGGCGAAAAACGGCTCCCACCAGCGCGTCGCGGGGGCATAGAGCATGGCCATTTCGAGGCTGAACTTCATCAGGTCGAACATTGGATCGCCCGCCGATGCGACTTCCATGTCAACAATGCCGCTGACGCCGTCGTTGGTGAGGAAGATCTGATGCGCATGGCAGTCGCCGTGGACGAACCTTGGTGGCTGGCATGGCTCGCCGAATGCGTCGGTCCAGCACGGGTGCCGATAGTCGCCCGCGGTCGGCGTGGCGCCCATGATGTAGCCGGGGTGCTCGAAGGTGATCGCGTGCATGCGGCGGAGGTAGTCACCGGTCTGCTCCAGGAGCCTTCGCCAATGCGCTGGCGATGCGTCCTCGAGCAGCGACGTGAGCGGCGCGCCAGCCAGCGCACGCGTCATCAGGTACGGCCGTCCGAATGCGTTGTCGCTGCTGGAGTCTGCGATCACGACGTGCGGAGCCGGCAGGCCGTGCTCCGCCAGGCAGGCGTATGCGGCCGCTTCGTGCTGCACCGCGCCGGCCCAGGCGCGCGGGTCATCGGCATACCACGACTTCGTATGCAGCTTGATGAAGCAATCGCCCGCGCGATAGACGTCGTTGCCGCGTTTGAGCAATTGCAGGCGCACAGCGAAGTGTAGAGTCGAGGCGGGGCAACTGCATTGCTCACGCTCTACGCCATGTGCGGTCTTCCCTTTGCCGGCAAGACCAGCATCGCCAGGGTGCTCGCCGACCGCACGGGCGCCGCACTCGTTCGCCTGGACGCGATCAACTCGGAACGCGGTGTTGGCCTGGACGGCGCGCCGATTTCAGATGACGAATGGCGGCGTACGTACGCCGAGGCATATGCCCGTATCGTGCGTCATCTGTCGGCCGGCCAGCCTGTTGTGTTCGATCACGGCAACTTCAGTCGAGCCGAGCGCGATCACGTGCGCGCGCTCGCGGCGCAAGCCGGCGCCACGATCCAGTTCGTCTACGTGCCGATCGACGAATCCGAGGCGCGGCGCCGCCTGATCGCCAACCGCAGCATGCCTGAACGGGAGGATGTTCGAGACGACAACTTCAATCTTGCCGTGCGCGCTTTTGAACCGCCTTATGGCGAACCGGATGTGATGACCTTCGATCGCCTAACGCGAGACGTCGTCTAACGCCTGGAGGTCGTCGACGTACTCGGGCGAGTCGACACGCCGCTGGGCACGGGCGTCCAGCGGCGGGACCCAGGACGGCAGTAGCGCATCGTCTTCGTAGGGGCTGGCCGAGGTGGCGGTACTCCAACGCGAATCTAGCGGATCGAGCCGAGCGCGAGACCTTCGCGCAAGTTGCGGTAGGTCACCAGGAAGATGACCAGGATGGGCAATCCAGCCGCGACGGCGATGGACATCAGCGCCGGCCAGTTGTTGCCGTACATGCCAATCTGCGAGGCGATCAGCACGCTCAGCGGGTATTGCAATGGATCGACGAGGAAACTGATCGCGTACAGGAACTCGCCCCAGGAAATCAGGAAGATGATCGTGCCCGCCGTGGCCGTGCCGTTCAGCGCCAGGGGCAGTGCGATCTGGGCAAAGGTGCGCCAGGCCGAAGCGCCATCGACCGTCGCGGCCTCCTCAATTTCGATCGGAATAGCCAGGAAGAAGGGCCGCAGCAGCAGCGTGCAGAACGGCAACAGCAGCGCCGTATCGGCCAGGATGACACCCGGGATCGAGCCGAGCAGGTTGAACGAACCGAAGACCTTGTACAGCGGGATGAGTGCCGCCGTCTGCGGCAGCATCTGCAGCACGATGATCAGCGCCAGCCCGAACGACACGATGCCGCCCCGCAGCCGCGCGAGCGCGTACGCGGCCGGCACGCCCAGACCCAACGTCACAAGTGTGGTGCCCGCGGCGATCAAGCCGGAGTTCATCCCGGAGCGGAGCAGGTCGGCATTCCAGATGCGCTGATAGGCCGCCATGCTCGGCGTGAAGGCGACGAAGGTGCTCAGTCCGCCGAAAACCTCGCTGGTCGTCTTGAACGACGTGGTCACCAGCCAGAACATCGGCACGCCGTAGATCAGCAGCAGCAGGATCTGGCCAATGCGCGCTGGCCAGCGGAACTCGAGCACGTGGCCGTTCATCGGCGCTCCTCCGCACGAACCTGTCTGATGTAGACAAAGGCGAGCACGAGCACGATCGCGACAGCCACCAGCGCGGTCGCCGCGCCCAGGCTGTAGCGGTACGACTGAAAAGCCAGACGGTATGCCAGGAAGGGCAGCGTGGTGCTGACCGTGCCAGGTCCACCGCTGGTCATGATGTAAATGAAGTCGAAGCTTCTGAAGGCGTACACCACGGTCACGACACCCAGGACGATCATCACTGGGCGCAGCATCGGCAGAACGATCAGGCGGATGATCTGACTCGGCACGGCGCCGTCGACGGCGGCTGCCTCCATAAGCTCCTGGGGAATGTCGAGCAGGGCGGCGCGATAGACAATGGTCGCGAATGGCACCGCGACCCACGAGTTGACCAGGGCCACCGAGACCAGGGGCAGCTTGCCGTCGACCAGCCACAGGACCGCTGGCAGGTGCACGGCGACGAGCAGACTGTCGATCAGCCCGCGCTGGTCCAACAGAAAACGCCACACGCTGCCGTTGACCAGGGGCGGCATGGCCCACACGAACACCACGACACCGAGGACGAAGCTGGCCAGTGGTGTTGAGCGCCACAGGATCAACGCTGACAGCAGCCCGCCTATCAGCCCGCTCGCCGTGACCACGGTGACGTACACGAGTGTGTTCAAGAGCGCGTCGCGGAAATCCTGGGTCGAGACGGCGCGGCCGAACTCGTCCAGGCCGACGAACGGCCACGGCTGGTACAGCACTTCGGGCGTCACGCGGCTCAGGCTCATGCGCACCAGCTCTTCGAGCGGGTAGAAGGTCAGCGCGAGCAGGTACACGCCCGCCGGGACCAGGAACAGTCCCTTGCCGGTCCAACGCACGCGCGGCGACAGAAACGTTGTCATCCCGAGCTTGCGAGGGATCTCGCGGGCATGGTGCTCGCCAGCGTGCGAGCTTCGGACTGGCGAGATTCCTCGCGGAGCCTGTCCTCGAGCGAAGCGAAGGGCTCGGAATGACATTGCGTTAGCTGGCGGCGGCCTTCATGCCCTCGACCATCTCCTTGGCCGCCTGAGCGGGGCTCTTCTGGCCGGCGATGACGGCGCTCCAGTTCTGGGCGACGACCAACTGCTGGGCGATCAGTGCGCCACCCTTGGGCGGATATTCGGTGCCGCGCGTCTTGACCTCGGTCGCATACGCGGCCAACAGCGGCTCGCCGGTGACTTGCGGGTCGGTGGCCAGGTCGGAGCGAGCTGGAATCGAACCCGCACCCTTCAAAGGAACGATGTCACCTTCCTTCGAATAGACCTGCTCCAGGTAACCCCACGCCACGTCCGGGATTGTCGTAAAGGCGCCGATCCAGCCTGGTTCGCCGCCCAGGTAGATGCTGCCGCCCTTCGGGCCCTTGGGCATCTCGGCAGTGCCGTATTTGAACTTGGCGTTCTCCTTGGCGCCGCCGATGTTCCAGTTGCCGTTTTGCATGAACGCGACATCGCCGGTGACCCAGCGATCAAACGTCTCAGACTGGCCCCAGGACACTGATTCCTTGGCGATGTAGCCCTTGCTCGACCAGTCGGCAACGAGCGTGAACGCCTGCTCCGCGGCCGCGACATCCGGATTGTCGTACGAAAAGCCGAAGCCGGTCAGCCATGGCCACGACGTCCAGTCACCCTGGTTATCCGGGCGACCCGTCATGGCCAGCGGCAGGTAGTTCTTGCCGGCCGCGGCGATCTTGGCCAGCGCCGGCGTGACTTCCTCGAAGGTCGTGGGCGGCTTGACGCCGACCGCGTCCAGGATGTCCTGGTTGTACCAGAGAGCAACCAGGTTGACGTACGGCTTCACGCCGTAGATCTGGCCATCGAACTTGGTCAGCACACCCTCGGGGAACTTGTCCTTGTCGCCGAACTTGTCCCAGTAGGGCTGCATGCTCTTGAGCGCGCCAACCTTGTACATCTGGACCAGATCGGAGCCGCCATAGAGCAGCACGTCCGGACCTTGCTTGGCGCCAGCGGCCGCAATGATCTTCTTCGACAGTTCCTGGAACTCGACGTAGACGTACTTCACATCCACCTTCGGGTAGACCTTGTTGAACATGGCCTGCCATTCGGTGAGGATCGTTTTCTGGCCCTGCGTGTTGAAGTAGTTCCACACGTTGAGCGAGCCACTGACCTCCGAGACCGCTTGCGCGGCCGGCTTGGCGGCGGCAGTCGGCGCGACGGCCTGTCCAGCCGCAGCTGTGGTCGGAGCGGCCGCGGCGGGTGGCTTCGTGGCAACCGCGGCAGCAGTGGGGGCCGTGGTGGGCGCCGCCGGTTTTGGCGCCGTGGTGGGCGCAGCAGCGGCTGGTGCTGAGGTTGGTGCAGCGGCCGGCTGTTGGGCGCAGGCGGCAAGCAAGCTGCCGACGACGGGCAGGCCAACGCCGAGCCCAAGGGCTCGGCTGACGAGCTGGCGCCGTGTCAGGCGCGAATTACGTTCGGACATGAGCGTTCCTAACCCTCCCCGTGGGATTTGGCTGGCGCCCTCGCGGGCGGCGCGCAGTCGGCACCTGCGCAGATGACTCACGAATCACGAGATAGAAGGGCAGCCGGCGCGGGCGAATCTGCGTACTTTCGATGGCCAGCGCGTCCAGCACGGCTTGCATGGCCTCGACGCCGAGCTGGTGGCGCGGCATCGACACGGTGCTGAGCGCAGGGACCGCGTGTTCGGCTGCCGCCGTATTACCGAAGCCGACCACGGTCACATCGGCCGGTACCGCCAATTTCGCCTGGCGACACGCGGCCAACGCGCCCAGGGCCATCTGATCGTTGGCGGCGAAAATTGCCGTTGGCTGCTCGGCGAGCAGGCGCGCCGCCGCGCTCTGTCCGCCGCTGTACGTGAAGTCGCCATCGTCGACCAGGTCCGAGTTGAGCCCGGCCGCGGCCATGCCCGCGCGAAAGCCGGCCAGGCGCTCGCGCGAGGTGCTGACCGTAGGTGTCCCGCCGATAAAGCCGATCCGCCGATGACCGAGCCCGACCAGGTAGCGCGTCATCTCCTCGGCCGCGCCCGAGTGGTCGATGTCAAATGCCGGCAGGCCGGCGCGGTCGCCGGCCACGCCCATGGCGACGGTGCCCTGGCGGGTCACCGCCACCAGGTCGCGCTCGAGCGCGCGGCGACTGGCTTCGTCGAAGATGTCGCCGCCCAGGAACAGAATGGCGTCGGCGCGATAGTCGCGCAGGGCGGACACATAGCGCCGCTCAGTGCCCGGATCACGGCTGGTGTTGCAAACGATCACCAGGTAGCCGGCGCGGCGCGCGACGTCCTCGATGCCGCGCACGATTTCGGCGAAATAGGGGTCGACGATGTCGCCGACGAGGACGCCGACGATGCGCGAGCGGCGCGTTACCAACGCTCTGGCGAGCGCCGATGGTGAGTACTGGAGCGCCGCCGCGGCCGCGAGCACGCGCTGGCGCGTGGCCTGGGCGACTGGGTAATCGGAGACGGGATTGAACGTGCGTGAGACGGTGGTGATGGACACCCCAGCTTTGCGGGCGACGTCGACGATGCCAGGCATGGGACTGAAAGCGTTTTCTGCACAGTAGGTTCACGCTCGCGGGGATGTCAAGGGACGCGTTTGTCCTCCCGAGCCTGCGAAGGATCCGCAATCTCCAGATGGTCACGAGACGCGGATCCTTCGGGTCGCAGGCTCCCCTCAGGATGACAAGATCGTGTGACAAATCCCGTTGACGCCTCTCCGACTCTGGCGTTACCGTTCCGCCGAATGGTGAAACCGTTTGCGGACGGAGGACGCCAGACGGTCGCCGTGCTGGGGACGGGCCGTTTGGGCGAGACGCACGTGGCGGCGCTCGCGCGTCTGCGCGATGGCGGCATGGCCGTCGAGCCCGCCCTCTACGGCCGCAGCGCCGAGAAGGTCACTGACGTCGCCCAACGTTACGGCGTCAAGCGCACGAGCACTGACCTGAACGAGCTGATTGACGACTCGGACGTGGACGTGGTCGACAATTGTCTCGTCAACGCGCTGCATTACGGACCACTCATGCGTGCGATCGACAATGGCAAGCACGTCTTCTCCGAAAAGCCGCTCACCATCGAGCTCGACGAGGCCGAGCGCCTCTTGCAAGCCGCCCAGGAAGCAGGCGTGCAGCACGGCGTGATCCAGAACATGCGCTTCAGTCCAGGCGCGCGCAAGGCGCGCGAGCTGATCGACCAGGCGCTGCTCGGACGCATTTTCAGCACCAACGTGCTGTTCGGCTACATGGTCCCGCAGACCGTGCTCAACCGGCCGACCTGGTTCTACAAGAAGGACGAGGCGGGCGGGGGCATCGTCGAGGACATGATGGCCCACTTCTTCGATCTGCTGCGCACGCTCGTCGGGCCGATCGAAGGCGTTTACGCCGCCGCGGGCCAGGCCTGGCACACCCGCCGCGAGCCCGACGGCACGCCATTCAAAGTCGAGGTCGAGGACCTGGCTAGCGTGAGCATCCGCTTCGCGAACGGCGCGGTGGGTTCGTGCTTTGCCTCGTGGGTGCGCCGCAAGCACGAAGAGGTGCCCAGCTTCCAGATCGACGGCGAGCAGGGCAGCCTGTACTTCACCTTCAACAAGCTGTACGCGCAGACGCAGGCGGACACGCCGCTGTTTCGCTACGACGCGCGGCAGGTGCAGCAGGACTCGATCGACGATTGGCGGTCGGTTCCGCTCGAGCCGCGCGACCCGTTTGAAGTACAGCTCGAGCTGTTTCTGAAGGGCGTCGCCTCGGGTGCTCCACTGGCGGGATCGCCGACGTGGGAAGACGCGGTGACCAATCAGCGCCTCATCCAGGCCGCGTATCGCAGCCTGGCCGAGCGGCGCGAAGTGGAGCTGGCAGAGATCGCGGCCGAGGCCGCACGTGTCTAGCGTCGGCGCTGCCAAACGCATCTCGTTGCCCCACGCCAACGGCTCGCTCGAGTCGTATACGTGTGCTGCCGCCTCCAGCCTGCCGACTACGGCGCGTCCGCCGCGGACAAGGATCGCCTTTGCCGCCGCGCATGTTGTCGCCGATCCGCTCGCCGATGTCAGTCCGTGGCTGGAGGCCGCGCTCGACTGGGATGCCACACTTGCGTATCGGCGCTACCTGTGGGGTCTGGGTCTTTCGGTCGCGGAAGCCATGGACACCGCCCAGCGCGGGATGGGCCTCGACTGGCCGGCCTCGCGGGAATTGATTCGGCGGTCGTTGGCGGCGGCGCGGGCCGACGGCTGCTTGGACCGCATCGCTTGCGGCGCGGGCACCGACCACCTGACTGGCCCAGCCATGTTGGACCAGATCGTGGCCGCCTACTGCGAACAGTGCGCCTTCATAGAGCAATACGGCGGTCGCATCATCCTCATGGCCAGTCGCGCGCTCGCTGCCGCCGCCCGCGCTGCCGACGATTACGCGTACGTGTACGACCGGGTGCTCGCGCAGGTCCGTCAGCCTGTCATCATCCACTGGCTGGGCGACATGTTCGACCCGGCGCTGGCTGGCTACTGGGGCAGCCCATCGCTGGACGCCGCCATGGCCGTATGCCTATCCGTGCTCCAGGCGCACCACACGAAGATCGATGGGATCAAGATCTCACTGTTGGATGACACGCGTGAGATCGACATGCGCGCCCGATTGCCCGAGGGGGTGCGCATGTACACGGGTGACGATTTCAACTACCCGTCATTGATTGCCTCGGGCAGCGATGCGTTGCTGGGGATTTTCGATGCCATTGCACCAGCAGCATCCGCCGCGTTGCTGGCACTTGATGCTGGCGATGACGAACGATATCGGGCAGTGTTTGAGCCGACGGTAGCGCTGGCGCGACACATCTTCCAGGCGCCGACGCGCTTCTACAAGACGGGCATCGTCTTCCTGGCGTACCTGCAGGGACATCAGGAGCACTTCCGTATGGTCGGCGGCCAGGAGAGCGCGCGCTCGATCGTGCACCTTGCCGATATCTTTCGCCTGGCGGATCGCGCGGGCATTCTGATCGACCCCGAGCGATCTGCCGAGCGCATGCGGTGCGTTTTGCGCCTGGCCGGCGTTGGCTGAGCTGGCGCGACTAAGCCTGAATCAGGCGACCACCCAGAACTGGGGCATGCGCGAGACCATCGAGGGATGCGCCGCGGCGGGCGTGGGCTGGATCGGGCCGTGGCGACACAAAGTCGCCGAAATCGGCGTCGCCGAAACCGCCCGACTCTTACAGCGCCATGGCCTGCGCGTGTCGAGCCTGTGCCGTGGTGGCTTCTTCCCCGCGCCCACGTCCGCCGAACGAGAGCAACGACTGGACGATAACCGGCGCGCCATTGACGAGGCCGCTGAGCTCGGGGCAGACGTGCTGGTGCTTGTCTGCGGGCCGGCGCCGGACAAGGACCTGGCCGCCGCGCGACAGATGGTCGAGGACGGCATCGCCGCCGTGCTGCCCTATGCTGCCGAGCGGAGGATCCGGCTGGCCATTGAGCCGCTGCACCCGATGTACGCTGGCGACCGCTCGGTGGTGGTCACGCTGCGTCAAGCCAACAACATGGCCGAACGGCTCGACTCGCCGTGGGTCGGGGTGGCGGTCGACGTGTACCACGTATGGTGGGATCCCGAGGTCGACGCGCAAATTGCCCGCGCCGCCGGGCGCATTCTCGGCTTTCACGTCAGCGACTGGCTGGTGCCGCCACCCGATCACCTGCTGGGCCGTGGCTACATGGGCGACGGCGTCATCGACATCCCGCGTTTACGCGGCTGCGTCGAGGCGGCTGGTTACACCGGGCCGATCGAGGTCGAGATCTTCAATCAGCAGATCTGGGACACGCCGGGCGAGCAGGTCCTTGCCGAGATCAGCCGACGTTTTGTGGAGTTCGTGTGATGATTTTGGCTTGGAGCTCGGCGCGCAGGGCGAGCTCGGCAGCCAGGAAGGCTTGCGCTTGGGGCATCGCCGTTTCGGTGCGGTCGCGGATGTCGGCCAGGAGCTGGCGACCATAGGGCAGGTCTACGTCGGAGCAGTCGACGTAGCGTTGGCCTTTCTGGTCGGCGAGGAACAGCGAGCTGCCGGCCAAGCCGGAGGTGTCGAGGTTCTTGCGGACCTCGATAAAGCCGTCGGTGCCCAGCACGGTAAATCGGCCGTCGCCCCAGGCCGCCAGACCATCCGAAGTGAACCAGTCGACGCGGAAGTAGCCGGTGCCGCCGTCGCCGCGTAAGACCGCGTCGCCGAAGTCTTCCAGCCCTGGGTCATCGGGGTGGGCCAGGTTGCCGACCTGTGCGCACACGACCGACGCCGACGTGGAGCCCGTGAAGTGCAGGAAATGGTCGGCCTGGTGGGCACCGATGTCGGTAATGATGCCGCCATAGCGTGCTTTATCGAAGAACCACGCGGGCCTGGTACCGCGGTTGAGCCTGTGCGGGCCTAGTCCAACGGTCTGTAGCGGCTTTCCGATGGCGCCGGATTGGACAAGCTCCGCGGCGCGGACCATGGCCCGATTGGACACACGCTCGCTGTAGCTCACGCCGTAGATGCGGTGCGATTCACGCTGCGCGCGCCGAGCTTCCTCCAGGACACCGAGGTCGGTGAACGCGGGTTTGTCGCTGAGGAAGTCTTTGCCGTGGCGCATGACGTCGATGCCCAGCGGGCCGCGTTCGCTGGAGATGCTGGCGCTGGCGACGAGCTGGATCGACTCGTCATCCAGAACAGACTGAAGCTGCGCGGCACGTGGCGTGTTGGGGTAACGCCTCACGAACTCGGCCGCCAGGTCGGCCTCTGGCGCATGGAACACAGCCAGCTCGGCACCAGCCGCGAGCAGCGTGTCGGTCATCCCGTAGATGTGGTTGTGATTGATCCCGACGACGGCAAAGCGCACCATAGCGCTCACGCTGCCACGGCGACGCGCCTGGCGAACTGGGGCAAGTAGCGCTCATGTGCCTGGAGCAGCTCGTCCAGCAACGCTCGAGCTACCTTCAGATTGCCGACCAGTGGATCGTTGGCCAGTGCCTGCAGCGCGAGTTTCTTGTCGCCCGTGAGTGCCGCTGTGGCAATCAGCTCCTGGTTGACCACGTGCGGATGCAGCGTGCCGAGCACGCCCATCGGCAGCGCGCCGACGGTCAGCGGCGCGGGCCCAGCGGCGCCGATCTCGGCCAGCGTCTCGACGACCGCGCCGCGCGGCAGATTGTCGATCTGGCCGGTGTTGGGCAGGTTGACGATCGTGCGCACCGAGCGGCCGTTGGCCACCGCTGAGACAATGTCGGCGGTCGCCTCGGGTGAACGCGTTACTGGCGGTAGCTCGCCGCCAATGGCGCGCTGCACGAACTCGCGCGCTTGCTTGACCTGGTTCTGGCGATCGGGAATGGTGGTCAAGCCGACGCCGACCTCGGCTCCGTAGTCGGTCTCGGGCGTGAGGAAGTACGGGAAGAACTCGGCCAGGTGGCGGTCGCCCGCTGCCGGCAGTGCCCCGTACAGGTCGAACAGGGCCAGCTTGACCTGCCAGCGGTCGAGGAAGTTGTCGTGCCAGTTGCCCTGGTCTGGCAGGACGGGCAGCGGCTTGCCTTGTGCCAGATGCTCGCGAATCATCTGGAAGCCGTCCTGGCCGCGGATCTTCAGGTCGAGCAGCCAGATCAGGTGGTTGACGCCGGCCACGCGGACTTCGTAGTCCTCGGCAGCGCCG
This sequence comes from Chloroflexota bacterium, assembly GCA_036506475.1. GTDB lineage: Bacteria > Chloroflexota > UBA6077 > UBA6077 > CF-72 > CF-72. The sequence goes on along the minus strand of DASXRR010000229.1, from coordinate 715 downwards.
CCGAACATGCGTATGAGCGCGCCACGCACGCCCATCAGCTCGTGGCAGAGACCGACAATTTTGATGTTGCTGACGGTGCTGACTACGCGCGTGAGCACGGTCATTGGATTGGTCAGGTTGAGCATCCACGCCTCGGGGCAGACGCGGTCCATCGTCGTGGCGATGTTGGCCATGACGGGCGCGTTCCTCAGCGCTCTGGACAGACCGCCCGGGCCGACCGTGTCGCCGACCGACTGGTAGATGCCGTACTTCTTGGGGATGTCGAGGTCGATGCCCATCGTATCCAGGCCGCCGACGGTGATCGTGACCACCACGAACTCGGCTCCCGTTAGGGCCTCCTCGAGGTTTTGGCTCGTCTCGATGGTGAAGTCGGCCTGAGTCGCAGCCATCACCTTGCGGCCATAGCGCTGGATGTCGTCCATGGCTTGTGGGTTGATGTCGTGGAGCACGATCTCGCCGCGCAAGTCCCTGGTCAGCGCCAGATCGCCCAGCAATTTGGGCATCCAGTTGTAGCTGCCACCGCCAATGAAACAGATTCGCGTACGCGCCATGTTGGCTATTCTCCTATGTTCTCGCCGACTTTCTCACGCCTCGCCAGCGCTGCGCTTGGCGCCATCCGACCCCGAGGGTTCCGCTCCGCGGCGGGAGGGAGCATGGATGACGCCGTCCTCTCGCGGGTTCGGTGCGGTGCGCTGCCGCCATCCTCGCCAGCGCT
>DASXRR010000228.1:0-18225 GCA_036506475.1 Chloroflexota bacterium | reverse complement strand
TCGACGCCGCGGTCGCCGCAATCGCGTCAATGCGCAACCGAACCAGGTCCGCGACGAGGTCCTGGGGCTCCCAAGCGGGCGCCAGCCCGCGCCGTGGGTCCTGGGGCTCCCAAGCGGGCGCCAGCCCGCGCCGTGGGTCCTGACTACGGTCACCGCTCGGGATACGCACCTCGAAGACGAGATTGCGTCCTTCCTCCCAGCCGTACTCGTGTAAGCCGGCTCGAAAATCCTCAAAGGTACTGCCGCGAGGCGTACCGACGAGCCCCACGCGAGCAACACGGGGCGACCGAACGCACCCGGTCACCAGTGAGACCGCGGCCGCGCCTGCCAAGCCACGCAGGCAGCGGCGTCGGCCGGGGTCAGCTATGCGCATCTTGGCTGCCGCCTAGCGTAGGCGCGCGTGGCGTGGCGCCGCGTCCGCCGGACTATGTATCTGCCGGGCTATCGCGCCAGCAAATGTTGTTCAGAACTGTGTAACCCGCAATTCACGAGACTTGACATCGCCGCTTATCAGGCCGCATCTCGACCGGTTAGAGTTGTGGCGACCGAAACGATGAGTCGCCTGCGCTACCCGTTCACCGAGATTTCCGCGCGGTGTCGGCTATGCGGCGCCGTGGGCCTGACGGCGTCGTCCGAGCATGCCCTGGGCGGACGTTTGATCGACTGGCGCCGCTCACATGCGCCGGTCTGCCCGGAGTGGCCGCGCTGGGCAGCCAAGAAGGGCCTTCGCCTGGACGAGCGCGGCGCGCTGCTGTATCCGAACGAAGAAGGCCCGTACGAGCCGAAGAGCCGCGCGCGCAATGGCGATGGTCACGACGATGAAGACGACGCCGTGGAGCCCGAGCCGCCGCGCATCGACCTGATGCTGGTGCCCGCCGAAGACCTCGCGCAGGCGGAGCTCTTCTAACCCGCGATGCCAACCGGCGGCCAGGCGGTCGTCCAGGCGCTGCTCGCGGCGGGCGTGGACCACGCCTTCTGTGTCCCGGGCGAAAGCTTCCTCGGCCTCCTCGACGCCCTCTACGACACCCCCAAGATCAGGGTCATCGCCACTCGACACGAGGGCGGCGCGGCGTTCATGGCCGAAGCCTTCGGCAAGCTCACCCGAAGGCCAGCGGTATGCATGGGCACGCGCATGGTCGGCGCCGGCAACCTGGCGATCGGCATCCACACCGCGCACCAGGACTCCAGCCCGATGCTGGCCATCGTTGGCCAGGTGGCGACCGGCGAGCGGCATCGCGAAGCCTTCCAGGAAACCGAAATTGCCCAGGTCTTCGCGCCCATCGCCAAATGGGCCGTCGAGCCGCCACGCGCCGATCGACTGGGCGAGCTCACCCTACGCGCGGCGCGGCTGGCCATCTCCGGGCGGCCCGGGCCAGTCGTCATCGCGCTGCGCGAAGACCTGCTCGCCGAAGAAGCGCCCGACTTCGAACCTGAGCCGTTCGCCCCGCCACGACCAGGGCCCGATCCGCACCGCGTCGGCGACGCGCTGCGGCTGCTGCGCAGCGCACAGCGCCCGATCATGCTCCTGGGCGGCGGCGTCCTGGCGGCGCGCGCCACTGACCTCTTCATTCGGCTCGCCGAAGCCGAGCAGCTACCGGTCGGCGCCGCCTGGCGCCGGCCAGACGTCTTTCCGAACGATCACCCGCTGTTTCTCGGCCACGGCGGCCTCGGTGCGCCACGCGCCGTGGTGCAGCGCCTGCTCGATGCCGACGTCATTCTCGCGGTCGGCACACGGCTGAACGAGATGACCAGTCAGGCGTATCAAGTTCCCGCGCTCAGTGCGCGCATTATCCATGTCGATCTGTGGGCCGAAGGACTCGGTGGGCATCGCCCGGCGGACGTGCCGATCCAGTCTGATGCCGCTCTGTTTGCCGAGGCGCTCCTGGCGACCATTGCCCTGGCGCCGGCGCCCGAGCAGCTCCGAAACGAACGGCGCGCGCGCAACGCAATCGATCGTGCCGCCTACGAGGCCCAGGCGACGCCACAGCGCGGCCACGCGCGACCAGGCTATCTCGATCAGCAAGCCATCGCCGCTCAATTGCGCTGCGTCCTGCCGTCGAACGCGGTCGTCACGACCGACGCGGGCAACTTCGGCGGTTGGCCCGCGCGCTACCTGCGCTGGCGCGAGCCGGGCACGTTCCTCGGCCCGACCTCGGGCGCGATGGGCTACAGCGTGCCGGCCGGTATCGCGGCGCGATTGGCTCGGCCCGATCGGCCGGTCGTGTCGCTGGTCGGCGACGGTGGCTTCCTGATGACCGGCCTGGAGGTCGAAACGGCCGTGCGCGAGCACATCCCGATCGTCGTCCTGGTCTATGACAACGCCCAGTACGGCACGATTCGAATGCACCAGGAGCGCGAGCATCCAGGTCGACCAATCGCGACGGCGCTCGGTCCGGTCGACTTCGCCGCGCTGGCGCGCGCCCTCGGTGCCGACGGGATGACGGTACGCGACGAACAGGAGTTCGGCCCACTGCTCGCCGACGCGCTGCGCTCGTCGACGCCGAGCGTCTTTCACCTGCGCGTCGATCCCGAGCAGATCTCCGTCGCCGGCGACAGCGCGTGAGCACGTTCGTCCAGATCCACAGCCTGTTCGCATGGGCGCTGGTCTTGTACTTCGCGGCGCTTGGACTGTGGGGCTTGTTCCTGGCCGTGCGTCGCCTGCCAATGACGCCGGCGTTCGGCGGGGCATTGGCAATCGGCGTCATTCTCGGTGTTGGCCAGGCGCTCCTCGGCCTGGTGCTGCTGGTGATCGGCGGCCGCCCGCGCGACGATTTGCACTACCTGTACGGCCTGTCGATCATCGTGGCGCTGCCGCTCGCTCAGCAGCTGATCACCAACCGCACGATCTCGCGTCCGCTCGCGTTCGGCCTGGCCGGCCTGTTCACCATGGGCCTCGCCATTCGCGCCATCACCACGGGCGCGTAGACGTTCGTGCGTTGCCTCGTCTCCAGGTCGGGGGAACACTCGTGTTCGGTGGCTTGCGACCTCCCACAGGTCGTCCAGCGAGCCGTGGGCGAGGGCGCGTCGATCATGCCTCGGCCGGCGACCGCCCACTACACCAATCGCTTGCACGACGTGTGGCTGGGTGATCAACACTTCATCGCCAAGGAGTTCCTGGACGAGTCCGACCCCGAGGCCGCCGAGCGCGAGTACGGTGCCCTCCACGTGCTGAAACGCCTCGACGTCGCGCCGAGGCCCGTCTTCTTCGATCCCGAGCGAAGGGTCGTGCTGTACGAGTTCCTCGACGGCCTGGAATTCTTCTAAGCCCGCAGGTCAGCGTCCTGCTGCCGCGCGGTCGCGGCCAGCTCCTCCTTGTATGCACGCAGTTGCTCGAATAACGCCGCGTCACTTGTGGCGAGGATCTGCACCGCCAGCAGACCCGCGTTCGCGCCGCCGCCGACGGCCACCGTCGCGACCGGCACCCCACGCGGCATCTGCACGATCGACAGCAAGGCATCGAGGCCGTTGAGCGACGTCGTCGCGACCGGCACACCAATAACCGGCAGCGGCGTGTGCGCCGCGAGCATCCCCGGCAGGTGCGCCGCGCCGCCGGCGCCAGCGATCAGCACGCGTAGTCCGCGCGCATAGGCTTCGCGCGCGTAGGCCGCCATGGCGTCCGGCGTGCGATGCGCCGAGAGCACGCGCAGCTCGTGCGCTACGCCGAAGCGCGCCAGGATCTCGGCGGCGGGCTTCAGCGTCGGTAAATCCGAGGAGCTGCCCATGGCGATGCCGACCATCGGCTGCGTCACAGCCCGAGTGCGTCCGCCGCGCGCTGGGCGCGCGCCAACGCCTCGTCCAACGAGGCTCCGATGGCCGTGACGTGGCCGAGCTTGCGGCCGGGTCGATCGTCCGCTTTTCCGTACCAGTGCACGAACGCCTCGGGAGTCGTCAGCGCTGCCGCCAGCTTCGGCGTCGCGCTGCGACCCGAGCCCAGGATATTGATCATCACGGCGACATGCGTTCGCATAGCCGGAGAACCGAGTGGCAGCCCGAGCACCGCCCGCACGTGGTTGCTGAACTGCGACGTCAGGCACGCCTCGATGGTGTAGTGGCCTGAGTTGTGTGGTCGTGGCGCGAGCTCGTTGATCAGCACCTGCTGGTTTGGCAGCAGAAACAGCTCGACGCCAAAGGCTCCTACGCCGTCGACGGCCTCCACTGCGCCTTGTGCTATGCGTTGCGCCTGCTGCGCAACGCTCGGCGGCACGTCGGCTGGCGCCAACACCACGCGGCAGATGTGCAGCGCCGGATCCTGGCGCGTCTCGGCCGTTGGATACGTGACCATCTGACCGTCCTGGCCGCGTACGACGAGCACCGCCAGCTCACGCTCGAACTCGACATGCGCTTCGGCATACAGCTCGCGCTTCGGCCAGCCCAGTCGCTGCGCCGCCTCGATCGCCTCCGATGTGGTGTGGATCATCGCGTTGCCGTAGCCGTCGTAGCCGTCGCGGCGAGCCTTGAGCATGAGTGGCCAGCCCCATTCGTCGCCCAGCCGCTGTACGGCCTGTGGACGGTCGATCGCTGCAAACGCAGGCACCGGCAGCTCGGCGCGGAGCAATGCCTGCTTCTGCAGCAGTTTGTCCTGTACCGTCGCCACACAGTCCGGGCCTGGCCACACCGTCGGGCCGCGCCGCTGCAGCGCGCGCAGCACCTGTGCATCGACGAACTCGTTCTCGAGGGTGATCACCGGCGCCGCGGCCGCCAGCGCCTCAATCGCCCTGGCATCCTCCCACCCTTCTTCAAAGACCACGCTCATATCGGTGAGCCGAGCCGCCGGCGTGCGCGCCATGCGATCACCGATCACCACATCAACGCCCAGCTCACCCGCCGCCAGGAGTGTCATGCGCCCCAGCTGCCCACCGCCGAGGATGCCGAGCGGCCCCATAGCTTCGGCCCAATCCTAACCCCAGCGCGCTCTCGGGTTTTGGAACCGAAGGCCGAGCTTGCGCCTAATTCCGACCAAAATGGTAGTATTTTGGCCACCACGATGCTCAGGGTGTCCTCGCCACTTGATGTGGCCCGAATCCGCGCTGATTTCCCTATTCTCGAGCGCCAGGTCAATGGCCATCCGCTGGTCTACCTCGACAATGCCGCCAGCTCGCACAAACCGCGGCAGGTGATCGACGCCCTGGTCTACTTCTATACCCACACCAATGCCAACGTGCATCGGGGTGTGCATACGCTCAGTGTTGAAGCGACCGATCAATATGAGGCCGCCCGCGACAAGGTAGGCCGCTTCGTCGGCACTGATGACCCGAACGAGCTCGTCTTCGTGCGCAACGCAACTGAAGGCTTGAACCTGGTTGCGGCGTGCTGGGGCCGCGCCAACCTGAAGCCCGGCGACGAGATCCTGGCGACGCTGCTCGAGCATCACTCGAACCTGGTGCCGTGGCAGCGCGTCGCGCAGGACACCGGCGCACGCATCCGCCTCGTACCGCTCAAAGACGACGCCACGATTGACCTCGACGCCTACCAGAACATGCTCAGCCCGAGAACGAAGGTCGTTGCAATCGCGCATGCCTCGAACGTGCTGGGCACGATCAATCCGCTGGCCCAGATTTCCGAGCTGGCGCACACAGCAGGCGCGGTGGTCGTCGTCGACGGTGCCCAGAGCGTCCCGCACGTCCCCACCGATGTCCACGAGCTGGGCATTGATTTCCTGGCCTTCTCGGGCCACAAGATGCTTGCGCCGATGGGCATCGGCGGCCTGTGGGGTCGCCGCGAGCTACTCGAGGCGATGCCGCCGTTCCTCGGCGGCGGCGGCATGATCCGCGAAGTGTTCGAGGACCGTGCCACGTGGGCGCCGCTGCCTGAGAAGTTCGACGCCGGCACCCCCAGCGTTGCCGACTCGATCGCCTTCGGCACCGCGGTCGACTATCTCGACGAGCTGGGAATGACCAACGTGCGCGCGCACGAGATCGAGGTCACCAGTTACGCCCTCGACCGTCTGTGCAGCTTGCCGGACGTCTCGGTCTATGGTCCGCGCGACGCGCGCGATCGGACCGGCGTCGTCTCGTTCAACCTGGACGGCGTGCATCCGCACGATGCGGGCACCATCCTGGATGAGGCGGGTGTGGCGGTCCGCGCCGGGCACCACTGCTGCCAGCCGCTGCACCGCTCGCTCGATGTCGCGGCCACGCTGCGCGCCAGCTTCTACATCTACAACACGACCGACGAGGTCGATGCGCTGGTCGATGCGCTGCAGACCGCGCGAAGGGTGTACCAGCGCAAGAGCGCCTGAGTCTCCCGAGTATCCTAAGCAGCGAGTGACGTTCGAGGCCCAGTACGCCTTCGGGCCTGCCACGCGCCTGCAGGCCCAGGCGATTGGCGAGCCCGGGCACCGCACATTTCGGCTCCTCGTCGAGAGCGACGACGGGCGCGCGGCTGCCATGTGGGTCGAGAAGGAACAGCTCCAGGCGCTCGGCCTGGCCATCGAGCAACTCCTGGCCGAGTTTCAGGGCAAAGGTGGGCGCCCGCCCCGCCAGCCGCCCACCGATACCTTTCCGCCCAATCCGACGGTCGACTTCAAGGTCGGCCGGCTCGCCTTGGGCCAGGACGAGAGCGAGCTGGAGAGCGGCCCCCGCTATGTGTTGCTGGTCTACGACCTCGAAGGCAGTGGCGCTGAGGAAGAAGAAACCACAAGTCCAGCAACCTTCGCGACGCGCGCCACGCGCGAGCAGCTGCGCGCGCTGAGCCGCAACATCGCCGAGGTCGTCGCCGCCGGCCGCCCACGCTGTCCCCTGTGTGGCGACCCCATGGACGGCGGAGACAAAGCCCACTACTGCGTGCGCTCTAACGGCCACCGCACGCAATAGCCTTCTTTTCCTGTCAAAAGGAGGTTTGCAGACCGACTGGTCCGGGCGTAGGCTCTAGAACATAGTTGAGGAGGGCTCGAGAGGTCATGGGCCGCATCATCGTTGCCAATCGTCGCGGACACCAGCTCGTTGAATGGGACGTCGAGACTGATACCGAGGAGGCGCGCGAAAGCATCCACGAAGCCGAGCGCATCTTGCGCGAAGCGCGCGACAAGGGCTGCGCGGTCTCGAAGAAGGTGGGCACGCGCCACGTGCTCGACGACGCCCCGTTCGATCCGTACGCGGAGGAGTACCAGATCATCGCCCCAATCGCGGGCGGGTAACCAGCTCACGCACTAAAGCGAGAGCGTGCCGATCCTCGACTCCCTGAGCGGGCTGTGGCGGCGCCTGCTCACGTGGGACTTGCTGCCCACGCCCGGCCCGGAAGGCGCCCGACACGATGGTGCCGTCGAGCGCCCCTGGCGGTACTACTGGGACCACCTCCCAAAACGCACCGCCGGCGCCGACTTCAGTACGCGCGATTACCAGGAAGCGCGCCAGCGCGCCGAAGAAGTGGCCCGCACCACGCTCGGCGACGAGCTGTGGCACCGATTGACCCTCGACGGACACCTCGACGTGAAGTCACACCGTTACCCGGGTGTGAGTTATCGCCTACGCGTCGGTCGCCGCATCGAGGTCGTCTGCGGGCCCGGCGCAAAGCCACCCTGGCCGTATCCCTACCTGTGCATCAACCCGACGTATCCGCTGCCTGAGCTGGAGTTCTTCGCCCACCTGTATCTGTACGCTCGCGACCGCGAGGACATGCTTGTGCGCGTGGCCGCGCCGCAGCCGTGGGACCAGCGCCTGGGGCGCACCTTCTAGAGGCCCTGGACGCGCCGCTGCGCCGAGACCCGGCCATCCAGGGTTCCTCGAAAACGCCGCGGCCTATCCTACGAGCAGGCGCTCGAAGAGCATGCGCAGCGCGACGACAGGCTCAATGCCAGGTGAGGCGCGCAGCAGGTCGGCAAACAGCCGGCCAGCGTCGCGTCCGCGTGCCTCGGCCATGTCAATTACGCGACCGGCCTCAGACTGCAGCTCGAGCCAGTCAGCCGGCGGCTCGTGCTCGACGTAGACCAGGTCGAGGTACTGTCGCGCGCGGTCATCCTCGTCGAGCTCGAAGTTGCGATACAGCTCCAGCAACTCGACCGCCGGTAGGCCTCGCTCCAGCCGTTCCTCGATGGCAAAGCGGCGAATGCGCTGTTGCGCCCCAGCCGACAGATCGAGCAGCTCGGGCGAGCGATCCTCGAGCGCTACCCGTTGCGCGGCCTCCAGGTCGACGTCATCGTCGAGCTCGTCGAGGTCTTCGGGATCGTCGAAGATCGAGCGCGCGGTACGCGTCGTCGAGCGGATACCTGCCAGACGCGCCAGCTGCTCGAGCGCATCCTGGCCCTGCATAGCGACACTCGTGGCGCGTCGCCACGCGGCAGCGAGGTCGAGGCCGCGTTCGCGCGCGCCATCCTCCAGGTCGAGCACGCGGTTCTCGATCTCGCGCCAGTCAGGTGGCAGCTCGCGCAGCATGAAACGCCGATCGGCGTAGCGCACCGCCTGCTCGTCGCCGGCCAGGTCGGCGTACAGTGCGACCACCGCCGTCGGCGCGACGCCGCGCTCGAGCGTGCTGGTGATGATGTAGCGCACGATGCGCCCGCTGGACTCAGGCGACAGATCGTCGAGCGTTGGCGCTGGGCCAACCGGAATGACCGGCTCTTCGTCTTCTGCCGAGATCGGGATGAGATCGCGCGTGCCGTTCACGAGCCGCCTCTACGGCCGTTTATAGCACTCCCGGTGCCACTGCAAGCGTTTTGATTACGGAGGTCATCTCCGGCGGCGCCCCGCCTGGGCGCGTGCCTCGCGCCGTTGCCCGAACGCTGGTCGCCGAATTCTCGGAGCTTGCCGATCGCGCAAGCCACGCGGCCCACGTCGTTCAGGCTCCTCGTCGAGCACGATCGGCACGTTCCATTCGCTCGCCGCAACCTCTTCTGGCGCCGGCGGACCGGCCACCGCCCAGCGATAGCTGGCTTCGACGACGCCCCGCCGCAACAGACTGTCTGCCTCATCCAATACCGGCAACAGACCGGCGCCTAAGGGCCCTTTCAGCGCCGCCCCGCGCAGCTGCCCGATCAGGTCGAGCGTTTTCTGCAGTGCGCCGACCACGTCGCCTTCCTGCATCCGCGCGCGCTGGGCGATCGATGCCAGGTCGTGCCCTTCTGACCACGCCAGCGCCACCCCGTGAAAATCGACCGGCAGCGGCCGCGACATCTGCAATCCGTAGCGCTCCTCCTCGCGCAGCACGGCCCCGTGCAGTGCGTCGAGGATCTCGCGCAGCCGATGCAGCCGCCGCGTCAACGGCAAGCCGCGCATCGGCGAATCGCGGTCAACCGCGAACCAGGACAGCGCTTCGGCCACCTCGGGCGCCTCGAGGCCTTCGAGCTGGCGGTTCGTCAACAGCTCCGACAGGGTCAGCGCGTTGGTATCGAACAGGCTGCGCAGGTACGGCGCCCGATTGGTTGGCTGACCGTCGCGCAGGTAGTCGTAGCGCTCGAGGACGCGCGCCAATCCTTCGACGGTCCGCCGCGCCTCGACCGTCGCCGCGCGTCGGGCCGTGCGCAGCTCGTAGTCGACGCGGCGAAGCTCCGCGGCGAGCTCGGTGATCTCGGAACGGGTCTGCGCCCGCGGCTTCAGGCGCTCGAGCTCGTCTTCGAGCGCCTGCTTGCGCTCGGTTAGCTCCTTGAGCGTGCGGTCGTGCTGGAAGCGACGCAGGCTGCGCGCATACAGATCGGCCAGGCGCTCCTCGTCTTCAGGGCGCAGCCACAGATTCATTGCGGTCGAGTACGTGGGCCGAAACGCGCTCTCGAGCGGCAGCAGCTCACTGCCGAGCACGTGCGCGGTCTGCACGAAGCTGACCCACGGTGAGTAGATCAGCAAGGACACACCGCGTTCGTCGATGCCGCGTCGCCCTGCGCGCCCGGTCATCTGGCGATACTCGTTCGGCGTGAGCAGTCGCCGCGCCTGGCCATCGAACTTGAGCATCTCGCCGATGACCACCGTCCGCGCAGGCATGTTGATGCCCAAGGCGAGCGTATCGGTGGCGAATACGGCGCGCAGTTTGCCGGCCTGAAACATTTCCTCGACCAGCAATTTGACCTGGGGCAGCAAGCCCGCGTGGTGGACGGCGACGCCGCGTGGCAGGAAGTGTCCGAGCAACATGGCCACCTGGCGCAACCCGCGGTCTTCGGGCGACAAATCCACCAGGCGACCCTTGGCTTCGGCGACGAGCTCGGCCGCGTGGGGTACGGTGCGGAGCGCCAGGCAGCTCGAGGCAGCCTCTTCGGTGGCGCGTCGACTGAACAGGAAATAGATGGCCGGCGTGAGCTCTTCGCCTTCGAGATAGCGCACCACGCGCCACGGTGCGGGTAATTCGCGCGGGGCTTTGTCGGCGCCCACGGCCCGATCCTCACCGCGGAAGCCCTGGCTGGTCGTGCCGCCCCAGCGCACGCGTCCGGCCAACTCGCCACCCACCGCGCGTAGTCGCGCGGCCGCGGATGTGAGCTTGCCGTCGGCGTCCATGACGGTCAGCACGCGAAAGTCGTGCTTTTCTGGGTTCGGGTCGGGCACCCAGTAGCGGTGCTCGAGTGGTACGGCGCGCTCATCGTGGAAGACGCACGTCAGGTCGCCGTGCGCTTCGCGCAGCCATTCGGCCACCTCGCTCGCATTGGGCACCGTGGCCGACAGGCAGACCAGCGGCACATGGCGCGGCGCAAGCAGGATCGACTCTTCCCAGGCCGTACCGCGCTCTGGGTCGCCCATGTAGTGCACTTCGTCGAACACGATCGCGCCCACATCGTCGATGGTGCTGCCCGTCACCAGCATGTTTCTGAGCACCTCCGTCGTCATCACGAGCACCGGCGCGTCGCGATTGACGACGACGTCGCCGGTCAGGAGGCCGACCTGTTGATCGCCCCAGCGCGCGCGAAAGTCGCGGTACTTCTGATTGCTCAGCGCCTTGATGGGCGTCGTATAGAACGCCCGCAGGCCGCTCTGATGGGCCATGAAGATGCCGAATTCGCCGACGACGGTCTTCCCGGTTCCAGTCGGCGCGGCGACCAGCACCGAGTGGCCATTGGCCAGCGCCCGAATCGCGTCCAGCTGAAAATCGTCTAGCTGATACGGCTGCCCCGTCGTGAACTCGCGTACCAACTCCTCCGGCGTCATTGCCCTTGAGTGTACGTTTGCAAGCGTCTCGCCAAGCGCCACGGAGAATCGGGCGCCTGTCGAGGCGCCCGATTCTCGGTCGTGGACGCGAAGGTCACCGCCACGTGGTGTCAGTTCGCGGGATTCTGGCCGCCGGTGCGCAAATCGTAGGCGATCGTGTAGTCGGTCCAGCCGGTGCGCAAGCCAGCGATCAGGCGCTTGAAGCCAAGCGTGATCAAATACGTCGACTCCGGGCTCGTCGCGAGGGTTCAATCGCCGGTCACATCCAGGCTTGCCGCGTGTGGCGCTTCGGCAAACGTGGTCGAGCCGTTCAGGCTGAGCTTTACGTTATCGGCGGCACGACCGGCAATGCTGGTCACCAGGTCACGCTGAATCTGGTCGAGTCACGGCTCCCGGCTGAGCGCGTGGCGTACAGCGCTCACTTCGATGGCCAGCGCCCTGTTGGTCCTGAGTGGTCGCGCTCAGAGACCGCACGCACGCCCGTGGGCCGCTGGTTCCTGGGCGACTTTGGCGGCAAGGACACGGTGGAGCTGTTTCTACACGGTCTACCCGCGCATCCGAAGAGCACAATCTCGACTTCATCGCGTCGGCCCACGTCACCGCCAATCATTTCGCGTTGATCAGCTCCTTGGCCGCGGCCAGGGCGAGTGAATAGCTGAACGGGCCGAAGCCGGTGACTGAGCCGCGACAGGCGGGCAGGATGGTCGACTGGATGCCGCGCGCGACGGGGTTGCTGACGTGGACCTCGATCACTGGGAAGCGCACCTGGCCGATCGCGGTGGGCAGCGGGCCGGTGGTGCGCATGTAGCCGGCAGGGTTGATCAGCGCCGCATCGATATCGCCGTCGTGCGCGGCGTACAGGGCGTTGACGACGTCGCCCTCGACATTCGACTGGCAGAATTCGACGTCGACACCGACGTCGCGCGCATAGCCGCGGATCGCGTCGTTCAACTGCTCGAGCGACATCGACCCAAAGATCTGGACGTCGACCTTGCCGCGCATGTTCATGCCTGCGCCCTGGATGACCAGCACCTTCACGGTCGCAGCCTACACTGAGGCGGGGTGGACTTGCTGCTGCGTCGCGCTCGGCTCGACGACAGCCGCCCGGTGGTGGACATCGCGATCGCCGAGGGACGCATCGCTGCGATCGGACCCACGTTGTCTGCTCCGGCCCAGCAGGAAGTCGACGTTGACGGCCGGGTGGTGATTCCGGGTCTGGTCGAACCACACATTCACCTCGACAAAGCCTTGCTGACCGGCCGCGTGCACAACTACTCGGGCACGCTCAGCGAAGCCCTCCGTGCGACGAGCGAGGCCAAGCGAACCTTCACCCGCGCGGACGTACAGCACCGGGCGGAGGCGGCACTGCGCATGTGCCTGGCATTCGGCACCACGACGCTGCGGGCGCAGACCGAGTTCGATCCGGTGCTCGGTTTGGTGGGACTCGAGGCATTGCTCGAGCTCAAGTCGAAGTACAGCGCCGTTGTGGACATCCAGATTGTGGCCTTCCCGCAGGAGGGCATTCATCAGGCGCCAGGCACGCTCGACCTGTTCCACGAAGCCCTGCGCATGGGTGTCGACGTCGTCGGCGGCGTGCCGTACAACGATCGTTCCGCCGAAGAGCACATCGACACATGTTTCGCACTGGCGCGGCAATATGGTCGACCGCTCTCCTTCCATCAGGACTTCGCCGACGACGCCACGTCGCTGTCGATCGCGTATCTCGCGCGGCGGACGATTGCTGAGAGCATGCAAGGTCGCGTCGAAGTTGGCCACGCGACCGCGCTCGGCGCGTTGGCCCTAGCTGAATTGGCTGAGATATGCGAGCTGCTGGCCACGGCAGACATCTCGGTCATCAGCTTGCCCATGACCGACCTGCACCTCGGCGGGCGCTCGGACACGCACAACGTGCGCCGCGCCCTGGCACCGATCAAGGCGCTGCTCCAGGCCGGGGTGAACGTCGCCGCCGGCGCGAACAACCTGCGCAACGCCTTTACCCCGTTCGGCACCGGCGACCCGCTGCTCACCGCGTTCCTGCTCATTCCGACCGCCCATCTGGGCGATGAGGACCTGCTGCCGGGTGTGCTCGACCTGGTGACACACAACGCCGCGCGCGCCGTCGGCCGCGCCGACTATGGCGTTCGACCGGGTGCCCGAGCCGACCTGGTCGTGCTCGACACGCTCCGCTACGCGGACGCCGTACTCGATTTACCGGCGCGCGCCTGGGTCATCCAGTCGGGCCGGGTCACCCAGACGACTGAGATCGTTCGGCACACGGCCTACTGAGTCCCAGCTCGTGACAGGCAACGTACAGCCGCCCGGCGCCGTCATCGAGCTGCTCGGTCGACCGCGCGCGCACGCGACGTCGCTTGACCCGCGCGGACACCCCTGGCTGCTCGAGGACGACGACGCGTGGCGCGCCGTGCTGCGTCGTTCGCGGCCACGCGCTGACGAGCTCAAAGCTAGCCTGGAGCACGTCGCGTGGCTGCACCGCTTCCTCGATCGACTCGCGCCCGTGACTAGGGTCGGCGCGCCGAAGCCGCTACCTGCTTTGGCGGGCGACAGCGTGGCGGTAATCGATGGCGAGCTGTGGGAGCTTCTGGCCTACGTGCCCGGGCGGGCCCTGCTCTGGGATCCGGCTGTGCCGGTCGAGTCGGCCGGCGCAGCCCTGGCGCGCTTCCACCAGGCGTCCATCCTGGTCTCGCCCGCCGAACAGCGGCCGCTGGCGTTACCGATGGAAGCATGCCACCCGCTGACGCTGCCGGCCATCGCCGAGCGCTTCCAGCGTCGCTTGGCCGATAGCGGCCACACCGACACGCCGACCTGTGTGCTGCACGGCGATGCGACGGTCTCGAACATGCTCGTCGACGAACACGTTCCTGAGGTCAGCGGCCTGATCGATTTTGCGCTCGCACACCTCGGGCCGCCCGAATCGGACATCAGCTTCGCGTTGTGGGTTGCGGGGCGCACTCATCAGCCGGCCACCGTCCTCGACGCACAGCGCGTTCAGGCGTTCGTCGCCGGCTATCACCGCGTTCGGCCGCTGACGGCCTCGGCAATCAGCATGATCCCGCTCTATCTGGTTGGTCGCGGCCTGCAGATGCTGGTTCGCCTGGAACGCGCGGGCGCGCGCGACGAGATTCAGCTGAGCCGCATCGTCTGGCTGGACGAGCACCAGGCCTGGCTACAGGACGTCGTCGCCGCGGCGCTCGAGTAGTGGATTGGCTAGCCGTGACGGCGCCAAACCGGCATGAGTTGTGCGACGCCCCGGCCGAGGCATGGAGGTGCCCCCGTGGTCAAGAAAGGTCAGCTCTCGGTCAGCAAGATGGACTCTCCACACCAGGGCGAGAAACGCGATCCTCAGGGGCCGACGCCTGAGGGCATGCGCGGCCACAGCGCGGGCGCGCACGGCACAGCGAGCGTCAAGCGGCAGTCAGGCTCGCAGTCGCAACGCTCCAGCAAGGGCAAGCAGTAAAAGCCCTATGTCATCCTGAGCGCAGCGAAGAGCCTGTCCGCGAGCGAAGCGACGGGAATCCGCTTGCACAAACCGCATCGGCAAGCGGATCCTTCGGCTCGCAGGCTCACCTCAGGATGACAAGTTCGCCAGCGCCCGCGCGGCACATCTTCTTCGCGCTGGCGGCAGCCGCGCTGCTGATGGCTTCGATCGATTCGACGATCGTCACCGTCGCCATTCCTCAGCTCACGACCGCGCTCGACGCGCCATTGGCCTGGGTGGCCTGGACACTCACCGCGTATCAGCTGGTCCAGGTGGTCATGCTGCCGCTGGCCGGCAAGCTGAGCGATTCGCTGGGCCGCAAACAGGTGTTTCTGTTCTGCGTTGGGACGTTTACTTTCGGGTCGCTGCTGTGTGGTCTCGCCCCGTCCATCTGGTTCCTCGTCGCGGCCCGCGCAATTCAGGCCATTGGTGGTGGCGGGCTGATGCCGTCGGCAGTCGGCCTGGTGAGCGATCAGTACCGCGAGCGTCGCGCGCAGGCGATTGGACTGTTCGCCAGCGTGTTTCCGATCGGCGGCATCGTCGGACCAAACCTGGGCGGGTTCATCCTGCAGCACTGGACCTGGCGCGAGATGTTCTTCGTCAACCTGCCCATCGGCGTGGTGGCCCTGGTCGGCGTTGCCTTGCTGCTGCCCAAGGACGCGTTCCGCAAGGAGCGCCACATCGACCTGCTCGGCGTCGCTCTGTACGCGGCGGCGATCGTGCTGCTGCTGGCATCGATCACGGCGGCCGCCGACGATCCCGAGCTGTGGCGCAATCCGCTGCTGTGGCTGGCGGTGACGATCAGCATCGGCCTGTTTGTCGTCTTTCTGGGCTACATCCGCAACGCGACGGACCCGATCATCCAGTACCCGCTCGTCGTTCAGCAGCCCTTCCTGAACACGAATCTGTACAACCTGGTGTACGGCGCGGCCGTCTTCGGCTTCACCTCGTTCATTCCCGCGTATGCCGTCGCACGCTACGGCATGAGCGCCTTCCAGAGCGGCGCGGTCATGACGCCGCGCGGCCTGGCGATGGTGTGCTCGTCGATCGTCGCCAGCGTGTGGCTCATTCGACTGGGTTATCGCCTGCCGATGCTGGTCGGCATGGGCCTGGTCGGACTGGCGCTCATGCTGCTCGGTATGGCTCCCCAGCAATTGACGATCGGGCCACTCACGCTTGACGGTTTCTGGATCATGGCGGCGATCCTTGCTCTGGGCGGGCTCGGCACCGGCTTGTCGGCGCCGGCGTCGAACAACGCCGCACTCGATCTGGCACCGCAGCACGCGGCGGCGCTGACCGGCATACGCAGCATGTTTCGGCTGACCGGTGGCGCGCTGAGCATCTCGACGATCGTGCTTGGGCTGACGTTCTTCGAGGATCGCGGCCGCGGGCTATCGGTGGCCTTCGAAGTCTTGGCCGTCTTCGTGTTGCTGGCCATGTGCATTGCGTTCACGATCCCCGATACGGCGCGCGAACGGGCGAGGCGCGGTTGAATGGACGGCGCATGCCACGCTTTGCCGCTGAGCACCTCGAGCGCATCGGTCATGCGCTGCTCGTAGCCGCCGGAACGCCGCCCGCCGAGGCCGAGATCGTGATGCGCCACAGCATCGACGCCAACCTGGCCGGCCACGATTCGCACGGCATCATTCAGATCCCGACCTATATCGACCGCATCAAGGCCGGCCACATCGTGCCTGGGGCGGAGTGGACGATCGTCCAGGAGTCGGCCACGACGACCGTGGTCGATGGCCACTGGGGCTTCGGCTACGTGGCCACCGAACGCACCATGCGGCTGACGATCGACAAGGCCGCGCGGGCAAATGTCGCCGCGGCGACCGTGTTTCGTCAGGGCCACATCGGTCGCCTGGCGAGCTACCCGTTGATGGCCGCGGCCGAAGGCATGATCGGACTGATCACCGCCGATTCTGGCCGGTCGGCTAAACAGGTGGCGCCTTTCGGCGGACGCGAGGCGCGGCTCGGCACCAATCCGCTGTCGGTCGCCGTGCCGTCGGACCTCGATGGGCCGCTGTTCCTGGACATGGCGACATCGGCGGTCGCGGCGGGCAAGATCTCGCTGGCCGTTTCGCGTGGCGAGCAGGTGCCGCCCGGTTGGATCGTCGATCGTGACGGCCAGCCGACGACCGATCCCACTGCCCTGCGCGCTGGCGGCGCGCTGCTGCCGCTGGGCGGCAGCGAGGGCTATAAGGGCAGCGGTCTGTCGGCGATTGTCGAGATCCTGTGCGGGCTGCTGACCGGCCTTGGCTTCGGCATCGACCCGACGTTTCGCCACAACGATGGCTGCTTTATCGCCGTCTTCAACGTGAGCGCCTTTCGGCCGCTCGACGAGTTCAAACACCAGGTGGCCGAGTTTGCGCGCTATCTCCAGGCGACGAAGCCGGCGCAGCCTGGGGGCAAGGTGCTGTACCCGGGCGAAATCGAATACCTGCGCGAGCAGGAGCGGCGCGCTAACGGCATCGACGTCGAGGACGCCACCTGGCAGAAGCTCGAGGCGCTAGCCGCGGAGTACAGCGTAGATTTGTCATCCTGAGGCGTTCGTTTGTCATCCCGAGGCGAGGCACCCACGCGCTTCGCGCGGGGCACGGCGAGCACGAAGGATCCGCTTGCCCGGGCGTTTCAGCAAGCGGATCCTTCGCAAGCTCAGGATGACAAGCGCGTTGGGCGCACTAGCCCGAGGTTGTCGCGCAGCGTCGTCCCGGCGTACTCGGTGTGGAACAGCCCGCGTCGCTGCAGCTCGGGTACGACGTGCTCCACGAAGTCGGCGTACCCGCCCGGCACATGCGTCGCGGCGATGACGAAGCCATCGCAAGCGGTCTCGACGAAGTGCTCCTCCAGCACATCCGCGACCTCTTTGGGCCCGCCCACAATGGCGTCGTCAGGCCGCCCGCGACTGCTGAAGTGCATGAACTCGCGCACCGTGGGATTGCGCTTACCGCTCAGACGCAGCACCCGATCGCGAATGCTCTGCAACCCAGACATGCCGGCAATGTCCTCGTCCGCGAGCGGCTCATCCAAACCGCGCGACGAAAAATCAAAGTTGAGCGCCTCCGACAGCAGCGAGAGCTGATCGATCTCCAGCGGCAGTTGTTCGGCCAGTGCCATCTTGTCCTCGGCTTCCGCTTTCGTCGCGGCGCACACGGGCAGCACCAGCTTGCACTGGACGATCGACTCCGGGTCACGCCCCGCGTTCGACGCCTCGGCACGGAAGGCCGCGTATACCTGCCGACCGATGTCCAGCGACGGCGCGGTGGTGAAGATGACCTCGCCCCAGCGGCCGGCGAAGCGGCGGCCGCGGCCACTCTGGCCAGCCTGGATCACGACGGGGTGGCCCTGTGGCGTGCGCGGGACCGTGAATGGGCCACGCGACGAGTAATACGCCCCCGTGTAGTCGAGACGCCGCACTTTGTTGGGATCGGCAAACCGGCCGCTGACCTTGTCGACGACCAGCGCATCGTCGTCCCAACTGTCCCAATGGCCGAGCACGACCTCCATGAACTCGTCGGCACGGTCGTAGCGCAGATCGTGCTCGAGGACCTCGCGGCGGCCCATGTTCATCGCCTCGCCATCGTTGAGCGAGGTGACCACGTTCCAGGCGGCACGGCCGTTGGTCATGTGATCCAGCGTGCCGAACAGGCGGGCGACGTGGAACGG
>DASXRR010000227.1:0-2338 GCA_036506475.1 Chloroflexota bacterium | reverse complement strand
TCAGGCCACGTGCGTTGAGCGTGCCGATGTATTCCACCGTCCACCACAAGCAGCTCGAGGGACCAGAGCTCGATGCCGCGTACTGGGCGGCCAATCTACGCCAGCGGGTGGAGTTTTCTAACGCCGTCCAGCTGCTGGTGAGCGATGGGCACACCACGCTTGTGGAGCTGAGTCCGCACCCGACGCTGCTGCCGAATCTGATGGAGGTGGTGCAACCCGCTGGTGGCCTCGCCTTACCGTCGCTGCGGCGGGACGCGGCAGGCGAACAGGTGCTGCGCGAGAGCCTGGCGGCGCTGTACGCGAACGGTCAGCCGATCGCCTGGGACGCGCTCTACCCCAGCGGCTCGCCTGTCCAGCTGCCCAGCTACCCCTGGCAACGCGAACGCTTCTGGCTCGACGCCCCCGCGTCGTCAACAACCGTGCGGCACGGCGAAAGTGGCCCGGTGCTGCGGCGGGTGCGTTCGCCAGAGCTGGATTCCACGATCTTCCAGTCGGAGCTGTCGGCGGATACTGCGAACTGGGTCGCCGACCACAAGGTTGACGGCCAGGTCGTGCTTGCGGGTGCGGCCATCGTCGCCCTGGTGCTCAATGCCGCGAGCGAGGCATTTGACGCTCAGCCGCTCGTCCTGACCGATGTGGAATTCACACGCGCTCTCGTCCTTGAAGGCGAACCGCGCACGATGCAAGTCGTATTGAAACCGACCGCGGCGTCCGGCGCGCAGTTCCAGGTATTCACCCTGGACAGGAATGAGCGCGACCGGATCGAGCACGCTCGTGGATCACTTGACCGCCATGAGGTGGCTGCCGAGGCGCCCGGCGGGGACGGAGCAGTTCGTGTGTCTGCACTTCAGGCGACATCCGTGGAACAGCTCGGTGGCACAGATTTTTACCTGCGACTCAGCGAGGCAGGGTACCAGCTAGGCCCAGGCTTTCGGTGGATCGAGCACATCTGGCGGGCGGACGGCCAGGCACTCGCCAAGTTCCGTGCGGCCACCGCTCCCGACCTGGACGGCCTGGCACCCTTGCCGCCGGGCTTGATCGATGCCTGCCTTCAGTTGAGCGGCGCGGTCGTGTCGCACGCGCGCGAGCAGCATCTGATCACTGATCAGACGGTGGTCGTGCCGGTGGGCATCGGAAAGGTACGGGCTTACGGGCCCGCGAGCGGCGCGCTCTGGTGCCATGCGGAGCTGCGCCCGCAAGGGGACGTGCCAGACGACGACAACGACGAGATCCGAACCGACTTGCGCGTGTGCGACTCCGCTGGACGGATGGTCCTGGAGATGTTCGACTTCCGGAGCCGGCGGGTGACGCGCGAGGCACTCGGTCACATGTCCGGCGTCCGCGTCGAGGACTGGATGTACGAGCTCGTCTGGCGCGCACAGCCGCTGCCCGTTTTCCAGAGGGCGTCGCCGGAGCTGAGCGGCTGCTGGCTTGTACTCGGCCAGGCGGGCGGAGTCGCCGAACAGTTGTCCGACGCGCTCAGTCAGCGGGGCGCGACGGTCACTAATGTTGAGCCCGCGGCCGCATTCGGCCACACCAGCGCGGGGACATACCAGGTCGACCCTGGCCAACCCGACCATTTTCGGCGCTTGTTGGATGAGGTCAGTGCGCACGCGGGTGCGCCGGTCCGTGGAATCGCGTACCTGCTGAGCCATGGCACCTCTATGGACAACCTGGACGGGGTCGAGACCCGCGCGCCGATCGGCGCACTCCACCTGGTGCAAGCGCTGGCAGCTCTGAGTTGGCGCGACGCCCCTCGCGTCTGGCTGGTCACGCGCGGCGCGCAATCGGTGCAGCCAGACGAACAGGTGTCAGTCGCAGAGGCACCGTTGTGGGGTCTTGGTCGGACGCTGGCCATGGAGCATCCCGAGCTCCGATGCACACTGGTGGACGTCGACGCGAGCGGCCCGATCACCACACTTGTGGACGAGCTCGCCTCCAACGATCCTGAGAATCAGGTCGTGCTCCGTGGTGGAATGCGGCGCGTCGCCCGATTGGTGCATGCCGCGCAACTGCCGATTGCGGCTGCATCCGGCTGGAAGGTCCGGCGCGATGGCTCCTACCTCATCACCGGCGGATTGGGTGGGCTGGGACTGGTGCTGGCCCGTTGGCTGGTCGATCAGGGCGCGCGGCATCTGGTGCTCGTCGGCCGGCGTCCACCAGCGCCCGAGGCCGAGGCCGTGCTGACCGAGCTACGTGGCCTGGGCGCTCATGTGCGGGTCGCCCAGGCGGACGTCTCGCGCGAGGCGGAGCTCGCCGCCGTCCTGCGCACGGTCGAGCCACGGCTATGCGGAGTGTTCCACGCCGCGGCGGTCCTGGATGATGGCATCGCCGTACA
>DASXRR010000226.1:0-33852 GCA_036506475.1 Chloroflexota bacterium | reverse complement strand
GAAATCGGTGTAGCGCTGAGCGGTCAGCGCATCTAGCGCGGGCACGCCCGGCGCATCGAGCAGCCACACGGCCCCGTCGTCGGGATCGTCCTCCGACAGGACCGTGTGGCTATGCTGCGCAAGCATGTTGGCCAGGCCGAGACGGACGCTCGGCAGGCTCGCATGAATGATTACTCTGGCCACTTTTGCGTATCGCCGATGGACACCCCTATGTCCGGGCAGCTGCCGGAGGACGAACGCTCACGCACTGGTCACGTCATCAAACGCACTGGGAGCATCACTCGCGGGTGCCGACCGTGACCGTGAGGTCTTTGAGCTCGCCGCCGCGGACCACGCTTGCGCTGACTTGCGAGCCGACTCGGTTCGGTGACAGCAGGCCCTGGAGATCGTCCGCGTTGCTCACACCGTTGCCGTCGAGGCGGACCAGGATGTCGCCTTGCAAAAAGCCCGCGCTGGCAGCCGGGCCGCCTTCGGCGACCTGGACCACGAGCAGACCGCGCTCCTGGCCACCGGCCAGGTCCTTTGCCGCGGCCGAGAGCGCGATGGGCTGACTGCCCACACCGAGGTAGCCGCGCGGTACCTTGCCGTGCTGGCCGATCGTTTCGGCCAGCTGCGCTGTCAGTGACCAGGGGATGGCGATACTCGGGCCGCCGAAGCCGAGGCCGCTGGTGACCATGCCCAGCACGTTACCGCTCGGGTCTACTAGCGGGCCGCCCGAGAAGCCGGGATACAGGACGGCGTCGACCTGGATGAACCTCTCGAGCATGCCGCCCCTACGTGTCCTGGCTGGTCCGGAGAGACCGGTGACCAGGCCGAACGAGGCTTGTGGCTCGGTGCCTGGGCGGGCGACGACAAGAGCTATCGATCCTACTCTTGGGTCCGCGGTCGCTGGCTTGGCTGGTGTGAGCGAGGCGCCACTAGCGCGCAAGATGGCCACATCCGTGGCGGGGTCGCGGCCGACCACTGCGCCGCCTACTTCGGTGCCGTCGGGCAGGCCGAGCTTGATCTGGTCCTCGCGGGACGGGTCGACCACGTGGTCGGCAGTCAGGATCAAGTCCGGGCCGATGACGATGCCGGAGGCGGGAGGACCACGCCGCGCCTGGACACGCACGGTCCAGGCTGCGGCGGTGTTAACCGCGTCGGCCAGCTGGGTGGAGAAATCGCTGGTGCTCATGCCGTCGACTCTACGGAGTCCGAGACGAGGCGCCATCTGCCGCCCAGGTAGTTCTCACGACTGTACGTTCAGGTAGGTGCCCGCCGCCGTCTTCGCACGCGCCGCGCGCCGGTGCGTTCCCCTCCGGGGAGGAAGGAGGGTGTTGACGAGATGCCAGCCGCGCGCCGGTGCGTTCCGCTCCGGGGAGGAATGAAGAGGGGCCGGCAGCTAGCGGGTGAGGACGGGCTCCACCGTCGGGGCGGGCGTGGCTGTTGGCGACGCTTCGACTGGCTCGGGGACGGGGCGGCCGATCGCGAGGTACTTGAAGCCGCGCGCGACCATGTCGTTCGGGTCGTACAGGTTGCGGCCGTCCACGACCAGCGGATAGCGCATGCTGTGCGCGACCCGCGGCAGGTCCAGGCGACGGAACTCGCTCCACTGGGTGAGCAGCAGCAGCGCGTCAGCGCCCTCGGCGACCGAATAGGCATCGGTGCACAGCTCGACACCCGGCAGCATGTCGCGCGCGGCCTCGGTCGCGGCTGGATCGTATGCCTTGACTCGGGCGCCCTCGGACTGCAGCAGGTGAATGATTTCGATCGCCGGCGCCTCGCGCAGGTCGTCAGTGTTCGGCTTGAACGCCAGACCCAGCACGCCGATCGTGCGCTCCTCGAGATTGCCAAGCTCGGCGCGCACCTTCTGCAACACCAGGCGGCGCATGTCGCGATTGATCTCCATGACGGCGCGCAGCAGTTGCGGGTGGGCACCGGCCATGCTGGCCATGTGGGCCAGGGCTTTCACGTCCTTGGGGAAGCACGAGCCGCCGTAGCCGACACCAGCCTCGAGGAACTCGGGACTGATGCGTCGATCGAGGCCCATGCCACGCGCGACTTCCTTGACGTCCGCGCCGAGGCGCTCGCAGATCGAGGCGATCTCGTTGATGAAGCTGATCTTGGTGGCCAGGAAGGCGTTCGAGGCGTACTTGATCATCTCGGCCGAGGGAATGTCGGTGCGAATGATCGGCGGCTCGGGCTGCAGGTCGCGGTACAGACTGGCAACACGTTCAATGGCCTCGGGGTCGGTACCACCGAGGACAACGCGGTCCGGGTGACGGAAATCGTCGACTGCCGAGCCTTCGCGCAGGAACTCCGGGTTGCTGACGACGCGGAAGGTGGCGCCCGAGCCGTTGCTGGCGCGGCCTAGCGCCGGCAGCATCCATTCGCCGGTGCCAATGGGCATGGTGCTCTTGTTGACGACGATCAGGCTGCGCTTGCTGGGCGTGTGCTGGCCGAGACTATGTGCGGCGGACTTGACCTGGCTCGTGTCGGCCTCGCCCTCGACGCCCGATGGCGTGCCGACACACACGAAGGCGAACTCGGCCGTTTTCAGACCCTCGTCGTAGTCGAGCGTGAACTTGAGTCGTCCGGCCTTGAGGTTTTGGACGACGATTTCTTCCAGCCCCGGTTCGTAAATCGGCAACTGGCCACGCCCGAGCCGCTCTACCTTTCCAGGGTCGATGTCGATGCCGACAACCTGGTTGCCGAGCTCAGCGAAACAGGCGGCGGTTACCAGCCCGACGTAATTCGTACCGATGACTGCGATGTTGGCCATTGAGTGCGAAGTTTAACCTTTGGTTGACGGCAACCCCCGGCGGGGTGCCGGTTGAGTCCTGGTTGAGATGGCCCATGCCGTTTGCTCTGCGCTGGCCTTCCTGAGCCGGCGGCCCCTGCGTCGAGCGTTCGTCGATCCTCGCGCTTCGCGCGCCGCCCGGCGCGTTTCCTCCGGGAAGAGACGGTGCGGTCGGTTGACGGCAGACTGGCGAAGGCAGGGCAGTACCTACGGCCCGCTAACGCACGGGCACGAATGGCCGATACCTGATCTGTGATCCGTCTCATCAGCCGCGGCGTGCCGCGGTCCATCGTCTCGCAGGCGCTGCTGGCAATTGCCGTGGCGACCGTGCTGCCGATGCTGGTTGGCCTCGTCCGCACACAGCGCGAGGCATCGACGATGGAGTCGGTCGCGTTCGGACGCATGCAGGTGGCGGCCAAAGCGGCCGCCGATCGGCTCGACGAAACCGTGCGTGACGGTATCGCGACGGCGCGGACCATCGAACGGCTACCGACGTTCTGGGACGCGACGGACGCCGATCGTGACGTAGTGCTGCGCGCCCTCGCCGAACCCGAGCGAGCCTTCAACGGCTTGACCTATCTCGACGACACGCTCATGGTCCATGGTTCGTCGGCCCTCGGCCTCGAACAGCGGCGGCGGATAGTCCAGCCGTACCTCAAGCAGGCGCTCGACGAGCACGTGGTGACCTTCGCCCCGGAGGCGCGCTCCTCGATGGCTAACGGCGCCATGGTGCTGCCCATGGGTGTGCCGGTCCGCGACGTGCGCGATGGCGCCCGACAGGGCGTGTTGCTGGTGCCGCTCAAGCTGCTCGAGCTGCCCGGTGTGACCGACTCAGTCGGCCTGCCCACCAGCGGCGGGGTGCTCCTGGTGGACCGCCGCGGCAATGTCGTCGTGGGCGCCTCGATCAGCGCGCTCGACATGCTGGGAATGGTCTTGCCGCCGATCGAGTCGGAGCCCCAACGCAGTGTCGTTGGCGGGCGCGAGCTGTTGATGACCGAGCGCCAGCTGGTCGGGTCCCCGTGGTCGATCGTCGTCGCCGCTTCGAGTGAAGAGATGTTCGCCCCAATCTACCGCGACGCCGCCAGCACGACTGGCATCACCTTATTAACCGGGGTGGGCGCCCTACTGCTGCTGTTCAGCGTCTGGCGCAGGCTGTCGCGCGGCGTCGACCGACTGCAGACCGCGGCCAGGGCGTGGAGCCGCGGCGAGCTCGACTATCGCGCCGAAACAAGTGACGGCGATGAGCTGGCCCATCTCGGCGCGGACTTCAATCGCATGGCTGCCGAGCTCAAGGAGACTGTCGACCAGCTCACCGCGCAAGCGCTGCTGCTCGACCTGGCGCACGACGCGATCATCGTGCGCGACGGTCCGACTGGCGCGATCCTGTACTGGAATCGTGGCGCCGAGCAGATGTACGGCTGGAGCCGGGACGAAGTCATGGGCCAGGACCTCGAGGCGATCCTGAAATCGCAATTCGCCGTCGATCAGGCCGAGGTCACGCAGGCGTTCGAGGCGCGTGGCCACTGGCAGGGTGAGCTGATCGAATCTCGGCGCGACGGCAGCGAGATCGCGGTCGCGACCCGCTGGGCGCGCCACGCCGACGACAACGGCGACCTCCTGGCGACCCTGATCATCAATACCGACATCACCGAGCGGCACGCGGTGACCAAGCTGAAGGACGAGTTCGTCTCGATTGTCAGCCACGAGCTGCGCACACCGCTGACCAGTATCCGCGGCTCACTTGGCCTACTGGCGGGCGGTCTGCTCGGCGAGCTGCCGGCCAAGGGCCAGCGCCTGCTCGATATCGCAGTCTCGAACACGGATCGCCTGATCCGGCTGATCAACGACATCCTCGACATCGAACGCATGGACTCGGGCGTCGTGCAGATGGATAAGCGCGCGTGCGACATCGACGAGCTGCTCACACAGACCGTCGACCTGATGCGGGCGATGGCCGAAGACGCTGGCGTCGAGCTGGTCCTGCGCTCGACAGCGGCGCGCCTGTGGGCTGATCCTGACCGACTGCTGCAGATGTTGTCCAACCTGGCCAGCAACGCCATCAAGTTCTCGGAGGCCGGGACCAAAGTAGTGCTCGAGGCGGTCGACCGTGGCGATACCGTCCTGATCTCCGTTGTCGACCAGGGGCGTGGCATTCCCGCGGACAAGCTGGACGCGGTCTTCGAGCGCTTCCATCAGGTCGACGCCACTGATTCGCGCGAGAAGGGCGGCACCGGGCTAGGTCTGGCGATCTGTCGGACGATCGTGGAACAGCACGACGGCCGAATCTGGGTCGAGAGCAGTGTCGGCGCGGGCAGTACGTTCTTTGTCGAGCTGCCCATTCTGAAGAGCCTCGAACAGCCGGAGGTTCTCGACGAAACGCTGCCGCTGGTGCTGCTGTGCGACGACGAACCGGCCATCTTGGAAGTCGTCGGCACGATACTCCAGCAGCGCGGCTACCGAGTGCGCCCCGTACGCTCCGGCCAGGAGGCAATCGACAGCGCGTCCGAAGAGGCGCCCGCGGCCATCGTGCTCGACCTGGTCATGCCCGGGATGAGCGGCTGGGCAACGCTGGCCGAGCTACAGCGGCGCCCAGAGACGCGCGACGTACCCGTGATCATCTTCAGCGCCGTGCCGCCGATCGGCCACGAAATCACCCTCACCGGCGTCATGGACTGGCTGGCCAAGCCTCTCGACGGCAGTCACCTGGTGCGGGCGCTCGACAAGGTCACCGGCCGCATTCGCCGACCACGCGCGCTCGTCGTCGAGGACGATGCCGACCTGGCGCGGGTGCTGCTCACGATGTGCGAACGCCAGGAGATCGACACGCTGTACGCGCCGACCGGGCAAGCCGCCATCGATCTTGGACGGCGGCACGATTTCGACTTGCTGTTGCTGGATTTGATGCTGCCCGAATGCGACGGCTTTGCCGTGGTTGAACGCCTGCGTGACGAGGAACGCCTGCGCCAGGTCCCGGTCGTGGTCTATACCGCGCGCGATCTCGATGCGCACGAGCGCGACCGTCTACGCCTCGGCCGCACAGAATTCCTGACCAAGGGCCGCATCTCGCCGGCGCGGCTCGAAGAACGTCTCGCCGCGGTAACCGCGGTTACGCGCTCTTCAGCGCTGTCTGGATCCGCTTGACGCCTTCCTGCAGCTGGTCCATCGCCAGCGCGTAGGACAGGCGCACAAAACCAGGCGTACCGAAAGCTTCGCCGGGCACGACCGTCACGAGCGCATCGTCGAGCAGGTACTCGCACAGCTCGGCCGCGGTTTGTACCACGCGCCCCTTCGGACCCAGGCGCAGTCCAAACAGGCCACGGACATCCGGGAAGACGTAGAACGCGCCATCGGGATTGGAGCACACCATGCCGTCAATTGCCGACAGCCCGGCGACAATCGCGTCACGCCGCTGGCGGAACACGTTCACCATCGCCTCGACTTCGCGCTCAACCTCGTTGTTTTGGTGCAGCGCGAACAGCGCGGCGCGCTGGGTAATGCTCGACGGGTGGCTGCTCAAATGACTCTGGAGTGCCGTTGCCGCTTCGACGATGGGCTGCGGCCCGGCCAGCCAGCCCAGGCGCCAGCCGGTCATCGCGTACGCCTTGGAGACGCCATCGACGATCAAGCTGCGGTCGGCCAGATGCGGCGCGGCGCGCAGCCAGCGGCCGACCGGTACATAGCTGATGCGCGCGTAAATCTCGTCGACGACGACCGCCATCTCGGTGCCGGCCACGACCTCAGCCAGCGCGGCTAGCTCGCGGTCGCTGTACACCGCGCCCGTTGGATTGCATGGCGTGCACAGCATGAGCAGCTTGCTGCGCGCGCTGAGATGCTGCCGCAAGACCTCGGGGGTGACCTTCCAATGCGGCGGCTGTGTGTTGATCGGCACGACCTCCGCGCCCGCGAGGCGGGCCTGCTCGGCGTACGTGACCCAGTATGGCGCGGGCAGCATGACCTCGTCGCCCACGTCACAGACCGCCTGCAGGGCGATGTACAGGGCTTCCTTGGCACCCGTGGTAGCGATGACTTGATCGCGCGTGAACGAGACGCCGCTGAGCTCCGCGGTGCGTTCGGCGATGGCATCGCGCAGGGCGGGCTCCCCGCCTACGGTGGTGTAGTGCGTGGCGTTTTCACCCATAGCCCGCGTCGCGGCCTGTTTGATCGGCTCAGGCGTGGGGAAGTCAGGCTCGCCGACGCCGAAGGAGATGATGGGTTGGCCCTGGGCCTTGAGCGCCTTGGTACGCGCGTCAAGCGCCATCGTCGCCGACGCGGCAATGCCCAGTGCGCGCTTGCTCGGGCTGAACCCGCGCGCCGCGGGTGAGCCCATCAGCGGACGTCGAGCACGACGAGCTTTTCGGGCCCGCTTGGCGTGTCAGCCGTTACTTCTTCGTTCTTCTTTCGTCCGAGCAGAACGCGCCCAATCGGCGACTCCTCGGAGATGCGCCCACGCCGGGGGTCAGCCTCGGCCGGCGACACGAGCAGGTACGAGGCCTCCTCGCCGTCCTCGTGTCGGATTTTCACTTTGGCGCCGAGGCGAACCACGCCATCGCGCGAGGCGTTGGCATCGATGGGCTCGGCTGCCGCCAACAGCGCGCGCAGCTCGCCGATGCGACCCTCCAGCAGCGCGAGGGCATCCATCGCGTCACGCAGGTCGAGATTTTCGGCGGGATCGTTGCCACCCGCACGGGCATCGCCCAGCCGAGCGGAGACGGTCGGCAACTCGGCTTCGAGTCGCGCAAGCTCCTGCTCAAGCTCCCGGCGGCCCTCCGCAGTCAAACGTACCGTCAGTTTTGCCACGGGGCTAGGATGCTACTCCCTCAGCGCGTGATGTGCCAGTTCGGATGACATGCATCGGCACGGAACGTGCCAAACGCGGGCCGTGCCCGACCACACGGAGTCTGTTGTCGTCGCCGTTCGCGGCGTAAGCCGGCACTACGGTGACCTCGTCGCGGTCGACGATGTGACGTTCGAGGTCGCGCGCGGGGCGATCCTGGGCGTCATCGGCCCGAGCGGCTCAGGCAAGACAACACTCGTGCGCATGCTGACCGGCACGCTCACGCCGACCAGAGGCGAGCTCCGTGTCCTCGGGCAGGTGCCGCGTAAGTTCACGCGCCACGTGCGCGAGCGCATCGGCTATATGCCCCAGCAATTCGTGCTTTCTGAGGAGCTGACCGCGCGCGAGAACGTGTCGTTCGTCGCCTCGCTGTTCGGATTGTTGTGGCCACGCCGCGGTCGGCGCGTGCGCGAAGTGCTGCAGCTGGTCGAGCTGTGGGAGGCGCGTGGGCGACGCGCGCGCCAGCTATCGGGCGGCATGCAGCGTCGGCTCGAGCTCGCGTGCGCGCTGGTCCACGAACCGACGCTGCTCTTTGTCGACGAGCCGACCGCCGGCCTCGACCCGATGCTGCGCCTGACGATCTGGACCGAGTTTCGTCGACTGCGCGACGCGGGCCGCACGCTGGTGGTTACGACGCAGTACGTCGGGGAAGCCGAGTACTGCGATCAGGTCGCGGTCCTGGCCAATGGCCAGCTCATCGCGTTAGCCAGTCCGGAACAGCTGCGCCGTCAAGCGTTGGGCGGCGAAGTAGTCGAAGTGGAAACAGCGCAGCCATTCGACGGCGCCGTGCTGCGCCGAGTGAGCGGCGTGCGCGATGTGGCGCAGTCTGCTCCGCGGCACATGCTGGTCGTGACGGACGACGCCGGCGAGGCGATTCCGCGGCTACTGCTCGAAGTGAGCCGGACTGGCGGCGAGGTGGTCTCCAGCAGCGAGTATCGACCGTCCTTCGACGAAGTGTTCGCCAAGTTGGTCGAGCGCGATGTTGATCGGGCTGCTTAAAAGCTGGACGCGCACCACGTCGTTCATCGGCAAAGAGGTGCTCGAAGTCGTGCGCCGCCCCGGTGCGCTCTTGAGCCTGATCTTCGGACCGTTCCTGATCATGGGCGCCTTCGGACTTGGCTACAGCGGCCAGTACAAACCGCTCAATACGATCCTGGTCGTGCCGGCGAGCGCGGGGCTGCCGCGCGAACTGAGTTTCTATCAGCAGTACGTCGGTCAGTCCGTGAACGTCGTCGAGGTCACCGAGGATGCCAGCGCCGCGCGCGATCGTCTGCACCATCAGCAGGTCGACCTGCTGGTCATCGCGCCGACCGACGTCGAGGAGCACTTTCGGAACGGACAACAGTCCGCGATCCAGATCGAATACAACGAGCTCGATCCGGTGCGCGACAACTACGCGCGCTTCATCGCCTACCGTCAAGTCCAGGAGCTGAACCGCGCGATCGTCGAAAACACCGTGGCCCAGGGTCAGCAATACCTGGTCCAGACAACGGGCGTGCAGCCGCCGGTACAGCTTTCGCCGCAAGTTGTCGCGGCACCAACGCGCGCCGAGTTGCACAACCTCGCGCCGGTCGAACCGAATGTGGTGGCATATTTCGCGCCGGCGGTGCTCGCGCTGGTTCTGCAGCATATGGGCGTGACGCTCACCGCGCTGTCGATGGTCCGCGAGCGCTTGAGTGGCGCCATGGACCTGTTTCGCGTGGCGCCTTTGCGCTCGCTCGAAATCCTGGTCGGCAAATACCTGGCCTACGCATTCTTCAACCTGTCGATCGCCTCGGCGATCTGCTTTCTGCTGGTCGGGGTGCTGAACGTCCCGCTGCTCAGTCCGCCGGGCCAGGTCGCGACGGTCGTCGCGCTGCTCAGCTTTGCCTCGCTCGGTCTGGGCCTGCTGATCTCGACGATCGTCGACTCCGAACGACAAGCCGTGCAACTGTCGATGCTGGTGCTGCTGGCTTCGGTGTTCTTCAGCGGCTTCGTGCTGCCGCTGGATCAGTTCATCGAGCCGCTGCGCATCGCAGCCTACGCACTGCCGGTTACACACGGCATTCAGTTGTTGCAGGACTTCATGCTGCGTGGCCAAACCAATCACAGCTGGGAGCTCGGCGCGCTCGCGGCCATCGGGATCGTGCTGTTCCTGCTGACGTCGGTGACGCTGCGCCGCAACATGGCGCCTGCCTGACGTAGTCTCGATCGCACGCTAAGACCCACGGCGCGGGCTGGCGCCCCCTTGGGAGCCCCAGGGACGCGCGTTCGGACCGAAGCGCGCCAGGCTCTCGTTGTAGACCGGACACAGACCGCGCGAGCGGCCACACGCATCGGTGTCGCACAGACGGCACATCCAGCGCGTCGCGCCCGGCCCGCGCATCAGCGCCACCAACAGGCGCGCGCCGATCCGTTCGAATGCGTCGCGATCGGCCGGGTCGAGCGTGGCCAGCGCGTCGCGTACAACGTCGAGGCGGGCGGCGGCGATGCGCTCCGCCGCCTCGCGGCCGGATCTGGTCAAGGCGATCGTCGTGGCACGTTTGTCATTGGCGCCCGGGCCGCGGGTCACGAACCCGGCGGCCTCGAGCTTGTCGACGAGGCGGACTGTGCCGGACGAGGTCAGGCCAATCGCGCGCGCGATGATGTCGATCGAGGGGCGATCGAGCAGCTGATTCAGCGCCGACAGCGCCGCGGCGGGCGAGACGGCCTCGCCCGTTGCGGCGAACGCATCGGCCATGCGATCGGCGACGAACAGGGCCAGCGCGCCGAATACGTTAGCGTCGTGGTCGAGATCGTCGCTCACCCAAGCTCGTAGTTGAGCGTGATCGAGCCCTTCGGGCCGCTCTTGGCGGTGAACCGGCCCTTCCCGCTCAACTCTTTGAATTGGTCGGTGCCCGACCCGGCGACGACCGACCAGGTGCCCTTTGCGGTATCGCCCGCGAAGGTGGCGCGCGATTCCACGACGAAGCTGCCCGATCGCCCGCCAATCTTGCCGACCACACGTTCGAGTCCGACGATCGTTGCCGAGCCGTCGGATCCGTAGTACATCAGCGATTCGCTGGTGCCCTCAGCGTCGAGCTGGCCGGAATACTTCTTGGTGACCGCGGCGCGGGTGAGCTTGGTGCCGCCCGCCAGCTCCTGATACGGCCGCTCGTCCCAGTTGGTGACTGCGAATGTTGCTGTTAGCTTCATGCACCCCTCCACCCAGGGAGATTAAATGCATGAGTCATGCACATATCAAGCGAGGTACGGGCGTCAGTTGGGCCGCGGCAGCGTGACATGGAAGCACGCGCCGTTGTGCCCGTCGCTCTCGGCCCAGAGGCGTCCGTCCAGCGCGTCGACGATGCCGCGCGCGATGTACAGGCCAAGACCCGAGCCGGTGGGTGCGAGGCCGTCGCGTTCCACGCGTACACGGGGACCAAAAATGGTTTCCAGC
Organism: Chloroflexota bacterium; assembly: GCA_036506475.1. Taxonomy (GTDB): domain Bacteria; phylum Chloroflexota; class UBA6077; order UBA6077; family CF-72; genus CF-72. The sequence goes on along the minus strand of DASXRR010000226.1, from coordinate 22,821 downwards.
AGGTGCGGCGGGATACCCGGCCCCTGGTCCTGAATGTCCACCCGGCCGGCGGTCCCAGCGCACCACACGCGCACGGCGATGGTGCCCTGGAGTGTGTGCTTGATGGCGTTGCCCAACAGATTCCCGACCACCTGCGCCAGACGATCGGCGTCGCCCACCACCAACAGCGACGGTGGTGACTCGAGGCTGATCTCGTGTCGCTCAGTGCGCAAGCGTGCCAGTGCGACTTGCTGATGGACGACCTCGGCCAGGTCGCAGCTCGCAGCGCGGACGTCGAAATGGTTGTTGGTGCTGGGTAAATGGTCGGTCAGGTCGTGCAAGAGACGCGCCATCCGCTTCGTCTCCGAACCGACCGCCGAGCGCGCACGGTCTTCGAGCTGCGCCGGCAGATCGGGCTTGGCGAGCAGCTTGACGTAGCCGTCGATTGTGGTCAGCGGCGCGGCCAGGTCGTGCACGACCATCGCGATGAAGTCCTCGCGTTTGCGGCGCTCGTCGGCCAGCTTTCGATTTGCCTCGTCCAGTTCGCCAACCTTGCGCCGCAACTGGGCCGTCATCCGATCCAAGCGCCGTTGCAACTCGCCAGCGAAAGCGCGCAAACGAGCATTCGAGCTGTCGAAATCTTCGACGAGCTCGCGCATGGCGCGGCCGAGGCTGGCGCGCTCGATGGCGCGCGCAACCGTCGCCTTGAGCTCGTCGGTGGCGCTGGCGCTCGTGAGGTAGTCGAACGCGCCCTCGCGCAATGCGTCGACTGCCGAAATATCCTCGCCCGAGCCGATCAGGATGAACGCCACTGTCTCGGGCGGATAGCGGCGCAGCTCGTCGAGCACCGGGCGTGCAGTCGCATCGTCGCCGGCGCTGACCAGCACGCAGTCGTACGAGCCGACGTTGAGCAGGCGCAGGGCCTCGTCGGCCTCAGCCGCGACGACGGTCTCGTAGCCCTGCCGACTCAGAACCCAGAACAGTTCTTCGGCGACGCCGACGTCGTGCTCGACGACAAGCACGCGAGGTGCGTTGCCGGCGCTCATGCGTTACAGCCTTGCCCGTGCCCGACCATCCCGCCCCCAGAAAGCGCAACCGACCCGCATCCGCAATACTCGTGCCCGGTCCACGAGCAGGCTCCGCCTAAGTCGCCCGGCGGCTACGCTGGCCGCGCATCGTTCCGAGGAGGGAGCGAACTGTGCGACCTCACAAACGGGAGGCCTGACGCGTCTGGCGACTCTGCGCGAGTCTGTTGGCACCCTCGCGCTGACCGCCGCGATCGCCCCGCCCGGCCTGGCCCAGACCGCACCCGGAGCCTGCGCCTTCCATATGCGCACGTCGTCGAGCTTGCCGTGGAAGTAGCGCCCGGCTTGTGGACCATTGCGTCCGATCTGCAGCGGTAGGGTGTTACCCACGCTAGGGGCACCCAGCTTGCCCTGCGTCGCCGGGCTGCCATCCAGGTACAGCGTGAGCATGCGCGTACTCCGGTCGAATGACGCCGCGAGGTGGTGCCACTGGGCCGGATCCATGACACCCGGAGCCAGGCGGTCGTTGAGCGCATAGTCGGTCCAGCCGCTGCGCACGCCTACCAGAATCTGCTTGTAGCCAAGGCTCACCACGAGCGGCGCCTCGGCACTCACCTGGCGATCACCCTTGTGCAACAGCGTCACGTAATCGTGGTCGACACCATTCGGCGGTGCGTTTCCGTGGGCGGAGTGCAATTTCTTCCCGCGCGCTGGCAGCTGCAGCGGCTCGACGCCGTTCCCGCAAGTCGTCACGTCGGGCACGGTAGGTGGCTTAGGTAGCGGTCTACAACAAGTAGTCGTGCAACAGCGACTCCGGTTGGGGTAGCCAGCTGTCGCGGGGCTGCTCTAACCAGCCTTCGTGCCCAGCCAGGTGTGTCGCCGCCTCGAGCAGGGCACGGATACTGAGCTCGTCGGCATCAGTCCGCCACACCATTGACCACGCATAAAGCGGCGCCGGATCGACGATCGCGCGCAGCTCGCCGCCTGGCACTGCGACGTGGTCGAGGCTGGTCAAGATTGGCAGTCCCTGGCGTGCCAGGTGGTGAGCCTGCTCCTCGCCGCCCTCGGCCGGCAGGTGGGGCGAGGTCGGCCGCGCACCCGAGAAGGCCAGCCATTGTGTTGCGAGGTCGACCCACTCCGGTGCCTTCGGATTGCCCAGACCGGCGTCGATCTCGACATCACGCAGCGCGACTGTAGGCACTGACGGCCGGCGCGCAAGTGAGTGGCCACGCGGCAACAGGAGTGCCAGCGGCTCGTAACGGATCAGTTGCTGGTCAAGTCCCGCGATTGTTCCGCGCTGGCTAACACCCATGCGACCGAACGCAACGTCCACCTCACCCGCCACAAGCTCGGCCACGGCTTCGCCGAATCCCGAACTATCGCGACCGCGAAACTCGACCGCCGGCGCCGCCTGACGCGCTCGTTCGAGAACGCGCCGCGCAGTCCGGCGGCCAGGACTGTTCAGGTTGACCACGACCGGCTGCGGCCCGCGGTTGAGCTCGTCGATAGTTCGATCGTGCAGCGCGAGCAGCGCCCGTGCGCGTTCGAGCAGTCGTTCCCCAGCTGGTGTGAGGCTGACTCGGCGGGTGGAGCGAACGAAGAGTGTGAGGCCCAGATCGCGCTCGAGACGCGCGATCTCGCGGCTGAGCGCCTGTTGAGCGATCGCCAGCCGCGCCGCGGCGCGTGTGAAGTGCAGCTCGTCGGCGACGACGATGAAGCGTCGCAGCGCGCGCAAGTCCAGTTCGGTGCTCGCGCCCGGCCGCTGATTCACGCACTCCGGATGTTAGTCGGTCGTCGATCGGTGTTGGACGAATGCGCACCATGCCGCTCATCGTGGACGGATGACGCAGACGATCACGCCTCACATTGTCGTCCGTGGCGCGAGCCACGCGGCGAACTGGTATGCCCAGGCGCTGGGCGCCCAGATCGGGCGTCAGGTGCCCGTGCCGGACGGCCGCTTCATGCAGATCGAGCTGCGCTTTGGCGACTCCATCGTCATGATCGCCGATGAGTTCCTCGAACTCGGTGTCGTCTCGCCCGTCACGCTCGGCGGGACCTACGGCGCGCTCACCATCGCGACCGATGACGCCGACGCACTGTGGCAGCGCGCCATCGACGCTGGTGCAACCGTCTTCCAAGCGTTGCAGGATACGTTCTGGGGCGACCGGCATGGCCAGTTCGTCGATCCGTTCGGTCATCGCTGGGGCATCGCCCAACATGTGCGCGATGTGTCGCCCGACGAAGTTGTCCGCGCCGCCGCGGAGGCTTTCGGCGCACGCTCCGGTTGAATAGCGCCTGTTTACAGGTGTTGCACGATCGCGTCAGTCACCTGGCTCGTGGTGGCCTGGCCGCCCAGGTCGGGCGTGAGCGTGCCTTGCGCCGTGGTGGCTTCGATGGCACGCATCACGCGCGCGGCTTCGGCGCTCAAGCCCAGGTGATCGAGCATGAGCGCGGCGCTCCAGATAGCGCCGATGGGATTGGCGATGCCCTGGCCGGCGATGTCCGGAGCGGAGCCGTGGACGGGCTCGAACATGCTTGGGAAGCGTCGCTCCGGATCCAGGTTCGCGCTTGCGGCAATGCCCAGACTGCCAGCCAGGGCGGAGCCCAGGTCCGAGAGGATGTCGGCAAACAAATTGGAGGCCACCACCACGTCCAGCGTCTCGGGCTTGAGCACGAAGCGCGCTGCCATGGCGTCGACCAGCCAGTGCTCGGTCTCGACCTCCGGATAGTCGCGTGACACGGAGGCGAAGACGTCGTCCCAGAGCGTCATGCCGTATTGCTGCGCATTCGATTTGGTGACGCTGGTCACCTTACGTCGACGGCCGACGGCCATGTCGAACGCGTAGCGCATGATGCGCTCGCAGCCCTCCTCGGTAAACAAGCCGGCCTGAATGGCGATAGCTTTGCCCGGACCACGGGCGGCAAGATTGCGCCCGCCGATGCCGGCGTACTCGCCCTCGGTGTTCTCGCGCACGACAACCCAATTCATGCGCTCCGGAGTTGCTTCACGGAGTGGGCTCGGCACACCGGGCAGCAGACGCACCGGGCGCACGTTGGCGTACTGGTCGAAGCCCTGGCAGATCGCCAGGCGCAAACCCCACAGGCTGACGTGATCGGGCACGCCAGGCCAGCCGACCGCACCAAAGTAGATGGCGTCCATGGAGCGCAACTGGTCGAGGCCGTCGGCGGCCATCATCTGGCCTGTGTCGAGGTAGTACTGGCAGCCCCAGGGAAAGTGCTGGTACGCGAAGCAACCCGGCGCTACGGTGTCGAGCACGCGCAGCCCCTCGGGCACAACCTCCTGACCGATGCCGTCCCCGGCAATGACCGCGATGCGCAAGACCTGCTCAACCATACGATGGCGCCAGTGAGGCTAGCTCAAATGCGGGCGATGGTGCTGGGCGCGCCGCGAACGCCGCTCCAGCTACGCGCAGTTTCCAGGCCGAAACCAACGGGCACGGAGGTCCTGATCGAGGTCGCTGCCTGCGGCGTGTGCCGCACCGATCTACACATCGTCGACGGCGAGCTCGATCGGCCGAAGCTGCCGCTGATCCTGGGCCATGAGATCGTCGGCCGCGTCGTCGAGCGCGGCGCGGATGCCCGGCACTTCGACGTCGGGCAGCGGGTCGGCGTGCCATGGCTGGGCTGGACCGATGGCACCTGCCGCTACTGTCAGAGTGGGCGCGAGAACCTGTGCGATCGAGCGCGCTTCACGGGCTACACGCTGGACGGTGGCTACGCCGAGTACGTCGTCGCCGACGAGCGCTTCTGCCTCGCGCTGCCGGCCGGCTACTCAGACCTCGCGGCCGCGCCGCTCTTGTGCGCAGGCCTGATCGGCTACCGCACCTACCGTCTGGCCGGCCCCGACGCGGAGCACGTCGGGATCTACGGCTTTGGCGCAGCGGCGCATCTGGTGTGTCAGGTGGCCGTTGCCGAGGGCCGGACGGTATACGCATTTACTCGGCCGGGCGATGCCGACGGGCAAGCATTCGCGCGTCGCCTTGGCGCGGTCTGGGCCGGCGGGTCCGACGAAGCGCCGCCGCACGCCCTCGACGCGGCGTTGATCTTCGCCCCGGTGGGGGGCCTGATCGTCGCCGCGCTCGAAGCCACGGCCAAAGGCGGCACGGTCGTCAGCGGGGGCATCCATATGAGCGACATTCCATCGTTTGCCTACCGGTTGCTGTGGCAAGAGCGCATGGTCCGCTCGGTGGCCAATTTGACGCGCGACGACGGCCGCGCGTTCATGGAGGTTGCGGCGCGGGTGCCCCTGGAGGTGTCGGTCGAGCCATTTTCACTGGAGGAAGCAAACGACGCTCTGGACCGACTGCGCCAGGGCAAGATCGAGGGCGCAGCAGTGCTTAACATGGGCGGCGCATGACGCATGACCCACTTCGCGAGCCTGGCGGCTCGCTTCGGGCGCCCCAGGACCTCTCGGGCAAAGTCGCGTTCGTGACCGGTGGCACCGGTGGATTTGGCCGCGCCATAGCAGCGGTGCTGGCGAGTCGCGGCGCGCGCATCGTCGTTGCCGATCTGCCGATCCGTCAGGGCCAGATTGACGAGGTCGTGGCCGGCTTTGGCGAGGCCGCCATCGGCGTCGGCTGCGACGTGCGCGAGCCGGCCACGATCCAACGAGCCGTCGCCGAGGCCGCCACGCGGCTCGGCAGCATCGACGTGATGGTGTGCAACGCCGGTCTGAATATCCGCAAGCCCGCGCTCGAGCTGCGCGAGGAGGACTGGGACGCCGTCGTCGACGTCAATCTGCGCGGAGTCTTCTTCTCGGCTCAGGCGGGCGCAGCGCAGATGGTGCGTCAGGGTCGGGGCGGCAAGATCGTGAGCATCGCGTCGATCATGGGCCTGGTCGCCTCACCGCGATCCGCGGCCGCCTACTGCGCCAGCAAGGGCGGCGTGGTCAATCTGACGCGTGCGCTGGCCGTGGAGTGGGCCGAGCACGGCATCCAGGTGAACGCGGTCGCGCCGACCTATGCCCGAACGCCGCTGACCGAAGGCATCTTTCAGGACCAGTCCGTCGTGGATGCGATCCTGGAGCGGACGCCGAACAAGCAGTTGGCCACGCCGGATTCGATCGCCGACGCGGTGGCGTTCCTGGCCTCGCCCGGCGCGGACATGATTACCGGTGTGACGCTACCGGTCGACGGCGGTTGGACCGCCTGGTGACGCGGTCATCGCGTCGCGGATGGCGCAGCACAGGCGGTGCGACTCGAGCGCATCGGCGTAGCTGCTGAGCACACGTCCTGGATCGGCTGTCCGAACGGCCTCCATGAACGCGACGTCCTCCGCGAGGAAGGGATCCACGCCAGTGGTGATCGTGCTGACTTCCGGGCCTGTTTCGACCCGCACCTGCTGCTCCGAAATCGTCACCATCCGACCGTCACAGATCAGCTGCAGGTGAATCGCCGCCGAGGCGGGCAGAATGCAGCTTGCCGAAAAGACACCTGGCACGTCGCCGAAACGCAGCAACGCGGCGCTGACGCCGGACACGTCAGAATCGGGATGGTCGGTGCGCGCCCAGCGTCCGCCTGTAGCCGAGACGAGTGTGCCCTCGCCCAGGAGCAGTCGTGCCAGGTCGACCAGGTGCGTCGCCTGCTCGACGAATTGCCCGCCACTGAAGGCTGCGTGGCGCCACCACGGCGGCGACGGCAACGAGCCATGCCAGGCGCCGATCGCCATGCGCGCCGGCGCCTCCGCGAGTAGCTCGCGTACGCGCGCCAGCGTATCCAGTGCCCGGAACTTGTACCCGACCGCCACTACGAGACGTGCCTGCTGCAGACGCCGCGCGATCTCCTCAGCAGGCTCGAGATCTACCGCCAGCGGTTTCTCGACGAAGAACGGAAGGGCGCGCTCGATCAGTGCGCGCTCGGGCGGACCGTGGCGGTCAGGCGTCACGCACAGCCACACGGCCGCCGGCTGTTCGGCGTCGAGCATGGTCGCTACGTCGACGTAGGCCCGGCCGCCCCACTGGGACGCCTGAGCCGCCGCGCGCGTGCGGTCTGCAGAGACATGGCCGACGATGTCTACTTCACGCAGTGGCGCCAAAACGCCCAGGTGGCGCAGGGCGACGCCGCCCGTGCCGACCATCGCGACTTTCATGCGAAGCTGATGCGCATCTGGCCTTTGGCGGCGACCCGTTGCACCCGCCCATCGTCGACGATAACGAATTCGACTCGCCGGGCCGCAGGACCGTCACGGCTGGGTGTCAGCACTAACTCGTGCGTGGCCGCGTCCCAGTGTTCGAAAGCCAGGTCCATTGCTGGGCCGAGCAGATGGCCCGTGGAGCCGACGGTCTGTGGCCGGCCCAGATTGGGGTGGACTGACAGGAGCCGCACAGCGTGCGACGCCAGCGTGCCCAGCTCAAGCGTCTCATGGCAGCCGAGGTAATCGCCCCTCCAGAGGTCAAAGGCGTGATACTGGCCTGGCGGAAGGCCCCACTCCTGAGGATCGAAGGCGATTGACACTGGTGCCTCAGACCAGTTGCCGACGCCGATGACGGACCACTCCCCAAAGGGTCGCTGCACGCGCAAATGGAGCCGCTCGGGCATTCGATCCAGCATCGGCGGCATAACCTCGGCCGCCTGCCCGGAGGGCGGGATCAAGCGCGCCAATAGACCAAGTCGCTGCGGCTCCACCTCGGCCACGTCGTCGCCGACGAACAGCATCCCGCCACTCAGCGCGACGACCGCGGCCCAGGCTTGCACCTCGTCCAGGCTGAGCTCGGTGTCGTGGTCGCGCACGATGACGCAGTCGGGATCGTTCGTCCACCAGCGACCGTGGAACCAGCCGCGCGCCAATGTCGCGCGCATCGCATTGCTCAACGCCGGCCCATCCGAGTTGCCCTCGCGGCCCCACGACGCAGCGACGTCGGACCCGATGCGCAGCGCATCGACCAGGCCGACCGATGGCAGCAGCGGAGCACCCGAAGCCAGAATGAACCGCCCGCCGACGACCTCGCGAATCTGACGCATGGCGGCCCGGTACGCCTCGACGGACGTCACGTTCGGCTCATGCCGTCGGCCACGCAAAGCCGCCGCGTACAGGAAATCGAGCTTCAAGTAGTCGTAGCCCCACTCGTGCGCCGCGGTATGTACCGCGTGCCGCACGTAGTCCATCGCGGCCGGGTTGGTGGTGTCGAGCGCGTAATTGGCGCCGCCCCAGTTGTGCAAGGCATTGAGCGGCACACCCGCGTCGTCGCGGATGACCCAATCGGCATGGGCTTCGTAGGTGTGCGACTGCTCGTTGAGCAGGAACGGGGCGAGCCACACGCCGGGCATGAACCCGCCCTTCCGAATCTCGTCCACAAGCGCAGGCATACCGCTAGGGAATTTCTCGTTCAGCTCGAGCCAGTCGCCAACGGCGTGCTGAAACCCATCGTCCAGTTGAATCAGGCGCAGCGGCAACTGTGCACGCCGATCGCTCAGAATCGCGAGATTGCGCTGCACGGCTGCCTCGCTGACGGTCGTGTACAGCTGGTACCACGAGCACCAGCCCGTCAGTACCTCGCCCATCGGGCGTGGCTGCATCGCCTCGGCGACGGCCTGCGCATAGCGCGCCTGGAGCGCCGTTTCGTCGCCGCTGGTGACCAGCAGTGGCGCGGACCTGACTTCGGCGCCAGGCGAGACGGCGATGCCCTCCAATTCGGTGGCCGCCACCAGGGCGTAGGCTCCGTCGACAGACGGAATGAGCTCGATGGTGCCCAATTGGTGCTCGGCGCTGGTGAAGCCGAACAGCACCGGCTCGCGGCCGGCCGAGCAGATGATCGTCATCCACGGCTCGACCTGGCTGTCGGCGGCGCGATGCGGCAGGTACGGACCCCGAATCGGCGGTCCCGCGGTCTGCGCGTTCGGCGCAAACGGGATGGGCGGGTTGGAGCGACTCCACGACTGCCAGCCGGTGCTGCTTATACGCAGGTCGCGCAACTTCGTAGTCGGTACCACGAGCGGCCGCATCTGTTCGATGCGGACTGGACTGTGCGTGTCGTTGCGGTACACAAGCTGGATCGTCTCGCCGTCGATGTGCCAGCGCAGCGGTCCGCCAGTGTCGAGCGTTGAGATGGTGTGGCCGTCGCTGAACAGCACTTCGCCGACGGCAGCAATGGAGTCGCCCAACGTGAGCCGCCCGTGCTGGATGTCAGCGTGCATCGCGAAAGTCGAGCACCGCCTGCAGTACGGACCGCGGCTGCTCGTCGATCAGTCGGAACAGCTCCGCGGCTTCGGTCGCGGGTGCACGATGCGTGATCAGCTCTGTGCAGCGCACCGCGCCGCTGATGGCCAGCTGCATGAACGTGTCGACCAGTCGAGCGCGATCCCAGCGATGCTGCAGCTCGGGCGCCAGGCCGCCAATCTGCGAGCTGACCAGGTTGATGCGATTGTGGTGGAACTCTTCGCCCATGAAGACGCCCAGACCCTCACCTTGATAGAAGCCGAGCGCGACGACGCGTGACGCGTAGGCGCACGATCTGATTGCTTCGTGCAACGCCTTCGGAAAACCGGATGCTTCGACGCACACATCCGCGCCGCGAGCGTCCGTGAGCGCTCTGACCTGTTGTCCGATGTCCCTGTCAGCCGCGTCGAGCACCACGTGGATGCCGAGCTCCTGTGCGGTTCGGCGGCGCTCGGCGAGCAGGTCGACCCCGATGACGCGTGCGCCGGCCAGACGCAGCAGTTGAGCGACGAGCTGGCCGACGACGCCAAGACCGAACACGGCGACCGTTTCGCCCAGCCGAACGGAGGTGTCGAGGACGCCGTTCAGGGCGATGGCGCCGATGTGCGAGAAGATGCCCAACAGTGGCTCGGCGTCTGCCGGCAACACGCGTCCTGACAGCGAGCTCGCCGGCGCCACGTACTCCGCGCGATGGCCCCATGTGCCGAATACGCGCGTCCCGCGCTTGACGTCGACGTTGCCGCCGACTTCGACCACCTCGCCAACTTCCTCGTAGCCCCACGTCAGCAGCGGGTACTCAACGGTCTGCGCCTCGCTGCTCACGAACAGACGCAACTCGGGATCCCAGCGCTTGTGCAGATACGGGTTGGTGCCGCGATAAAAGGCCATCTCGGTGCCGGCGCTCACGCCGGAGTACAGCGTGCGCACGCGCACCTCATCGGGGGCGAGCTGGCGGCTCGGCTCGTCGACGAGCTCGACCTGACGCGGCGCGCGCAAGGCAACCACAACTGGCGACATGGCGGTACAGACCGCAGCGTAGCGCACCGAAGCCGGCGCTTGACACGCGGTTCAGTCAGCAGTAGTGTGGCCAGGCTTTCGCGGTATGTACCGCAACGACGACGAGTCCGAACCGCCGCTCCACGCGCGTATCGCCAGGCAGTTGCGGCGCGCTATTCGGAGTGGCGTCTATCCGCCCGGCCAGCGCCTGCCGTCCGAAGTCGCCCTGGCACGTGAGCTGAACGCCAGCCGTGGCACTTTGCGCCATGCGCTGCGTGTGCTCGTCGAGGACGGCCTGATCTATACGCTGTCGGGCCGCGGCAGCTACGTACCCGAAGGCAACATCCGGCGCCCCGGCGGGCTGATCGGCATGATCCTGCCGTCCGTCGTCCGCGCGCGCAATCCAGAGTTGATCAGCGGTGCCGAAGAGATGATTCGGCAGGCGGGCCATTCGCTGGTGTTGGGCATCTCAGGTGACGAACGCTGGCTGGAGACAGAACAAATCGAGCGCATCGTCAGCCAGGGCGCGAGCGGTCTCATTGTGTACACCGTCGACGGCCCACTCGACGTGCCCACTCTGCGCCGCCTCGTCGACCGCGGCTTTCCGCTGGTGCTCATCGACCGCTACATCCCCGACCTGGCCGTGGACACGGTGACCATGGACAACGTCAGCGGCGGCTTCCAGGCGGTGCAGCATCTGGCGCTGCTGGGCTACCAGCGCATTGGCTACATCGGCACAGATAACGTGGGCACCTCGAGCATCGTCGAGCGCATGGCTGGTTATCGCTGGGCGCTCGAGCAGTATGGACTGCAGTACGAACCGGATCTGGTCTGCACTCGGGTTCGGCGACTGCAGTCGTGGCCGCCGCGCGAACCGGACAAGGAGCACGGCAACAATCTCGTTGTGCGTGCCTACCTCGATCGATCCGATCGGCCCGAGGCGGTCTTTGTGTGCAACGACTACGTCGCTTTTCAGGTCGTGCAGGTCGCCGAATCGCTCGGCCTGCGCATTCCGGATGACCTGGCCATCGCCGCCTTCGACAACGTCGCGTACACCGACTACTTCGGGGTGCCGCTGACCACGGTCGAGCAGCAGCGGCATGAGATCGGTGCCACAGCAGCGACGCTGCTGCTGGAGCGCATCGCCGGTCGACGCACGCGTCTGGGCCGTGTGGTGGTAGCCACGCGGCTGATCGTGCGCCGTTCGTCGGGCCAGGGCCCGCCAGCAGCTACCCGGTCTGACCGTCCGTTACCTGTGGTTTCAGGCGTGCGTTAGTACCACCAACTCAGAGGGGAGCCCATGATGCGATACGTCGCCTTTCAATTCGGCATCCGCGCACTGGTTGTAGGTTCGGTGTTTCTGGCCGCCTGTACGCAGCCGGCCCAGCCGCCGGCCAGTCAGCCGCAGGCGACCTCGGCCCCGGCCGCGGCGCAGCCGGCGGCAAGCGCGGGTGGCAACCTGGTGTTCTTCTCGAACCAGTTCAAACCGGTCGAGGAGCAGGGCAAGATGCAGGACATCATCCTCAAAGACGCGCCCGTCAAGGCGGACTACATCCCTGAGGATCCGGGCCCGTTCAACGACCGGCTCAACGCCGAGGAGAAGGCTGGCAAAGTCACCGTCAGCCTGGTTGGCGGACTCCACGGCGATATGGAGCCGTTCGTGCGCGCTGGCTACCTGGAGGATCTGACGCCGCTGACCCAGAAGCTCAACGACCGCGGCCTGGCACCGGCGTTCATGGAGCTCGCGCGCATGGGTACCAAGGACAAGACGTATTACATTCCGTGGATGCAGGCCACATACGTCCTGGCCATCAACAAGAAGGCGCTCCAGTACTTGCCGCAGGGCGCCGACGTGAATGCGCTGACCTACGCCCAGCTCAAGGACTGGTCAGGAGCGATTCAGAAGGCGACCAACAAGCGCATGCTCGGCTTCCCGGCTGGACCGAAGGGGCTACTGCATCGCTTCTTCCAGGGCTACTTGTACCCGTCGTACACCGGATCCTCCGGCGTCGTGGCCTTCAAGTCGCCGGAAGCGGTGGCGATGTGGAAAGACTTCAAGGACATGTGGCAGTACGTGAACCCGCAGTCGACGAACTACGAGTTCATGCAGGAGCCACTCGCCTCCGAGGAGGTGTGGATCGCCTGGGACCACGTCGCACGGCTGATCAACGTGGCCAAGGACAAACCAAACGACTTCGTGCTGGTGCCGGCACCGGCCGGTGCCAAGGGACGTGGCTTCATGCCGGTGTTGGCCGGACTGGGTATTCCCAAGGGTGCCCCCAATCGAGCCGGGGCCGAGCAGTTGATCGACTACTTGACCCAGCCCAAGCAGCAGTCCACTACCGCGGCGCAGTTGGCGTTCTTCCCGGTGACGAACGCACCGATTCCTTCCGAGCTGAATCCGGGCATCAAGCTGGAGTCCGAGGCCGTTCAGAAGCAGTCCGCATCCAAGGACGCGCTGGTATCGCTGCTGCCGATCGGCCTGGGCGCCAAAGGCGGCGACTTCAACAACGTGTTCCTGGACACGTTCCAGCGCGTCGTCGTCAAGAACGAGGACGTGCAGACGGTGCTCGAGGCGCAGGCCAAGACCCTGCAGGGCATCATGGATGAGAGCAAGGCCGGCTGCTGGGCGCCCGATCCGCCAAGTGATGGCCCATGCAAGGTGAAATAGCCGCCGCTCCGCCGGCGGCACGCGAGCAGCAGCTGACGGCGCCGCCAATCTCGCATGCGCGGCGCCGCCAGGTAGTCCCGTACGCGCTGCTCGCACCGTCGGTGCTGTTCCTGCTCGTGTTCTTTGCCTGGCCGATGGTCCAGGCGCTGATCCTGGCCGTGCAGGACAGCACAGGCGCATGGAGCCTGGCGCCCGTCGAGCGCATGGTCAACGACCTGCGCTTCGGCGAGGCGATCAAGAACACGCTGTTGTTCGCCGCGGTCGTGATCCCACTGCAGACGATACTGGCGCTGGCGATGGCGCTGCTGCTGATGGCCGGCTTGCGCGGCGCGGGTGCCTTCCTCTATTTGTGGGCGATTCCGCTCGGCGTTTCGGACCTCGCCTCGGGCGTGGTGTGGTTGAGCATCTTCACCGACCGCGGGTACATCAATTCGATCCTGGTCGGTCTCGGCCTGAGCGACTCGGGCATTCCATTCCTGAGCTACGAAAATCCGGTCAGCCTGTTTCTGTGCGCGGCAATCGCCGAGTTGTGGCGGGCGACATCCATTGTCATGGTCATCATCCTTTCCGGTCTGCAGGTTATTCCCAAGGACTACGGCGAGGCGGCCGAAGTGTTTGGCGCGACCGCCTGGCAGCGCTTCCGACACGTCACGCTCCCCTTGTTGCGGCCGAGTCTGCAGGTTGCACTCATCCTGCGCACGATCCTCGCGTTCCAGGTCTTTGCCGTCGTGATTGCGCTGGCCGGTCGTCAGCTGCCCGTGCTGGCCGAGGAGGCGTATCAGTTCTACTACACGATTCGCAGCCCCAATACCGCCGCGGCGTATGCGCTGCTGATCATGTTCCTGTCCTTGGGGTTCACCGTCGTGTACCTGCGCTTGCTGCGTGTGCGCGACGCGGAATTGGGGCGCTGAGATGGCCACAGCTGCACTTTCATCGCGCCGAACGCGCCCCGCGCGCTGGCACCTCTATGTCGCGGCGATCGCAATCAGTCTGTTCATCCTCGTCCCTATTTACGTGATTGCCGTCGCCGCCTTCACGCCGCGCACGGTGCTCAACGGCTTTCCCAAGCCGCTGGTACCAATCACGGTCTCGACTGACACCATGCAAGCGTTTCTCGCCACGCGTGGTGTTGGCCAGTCCGTGTTCAACAGCCTGATCGTCGGCGCCATGACACTGGTCATGTCGCTTGTATTGGGCACGCCGGCTGGCTATGCCCTGGCCCGTTTTGCCTTCAGAGGGCGCGACTCCTTCCAATTGCTCATTCTGCTGACGCGGGCATTTCCGATCGCCATCCTGGCGGTGCCACTGACCGTCACGTTCATCACCTGGGGTCTGTACGACACGCTGCCGGCGGTGGCCATCGTGCACACCGCCTTGGCACTGCCGACGACGGTGTTGATCACGGCCAGCATTTTCATCTCGGTACCCGTGGATCTGGAGGAGGCGGCGCTGACATTGGGCTGCACGCCCCTGGGCGCGTTCACCCGCGTGGCGATGCCGCTGGCACTGCCGGGTCTCGCCGCGGCCAGTATTTTCACGTTTGTCCTGTCGTGGAACGAGGTGTTCGCCTCGGTCATCCTGACCGTCAGCAATCGCACGCTGCCGGCTCAAGTGCTGGCGTCATTGGGCGATTCGCCATTGCCCTATCGTTTCGCGGGCGGCTTCGCACTGATCCTGCCCGCGCTCATCTTCATTTTCTTCATACGCCGCTACCTGTTCAACATGTGGGGGAGGGTCGTCAGGTGAGCGAGATCCGCATCGAACGCATTACCAAGACCTATCCCGGTGGTAAGGCGCCAGCCGTCCGCGACGTGAGCCTGACCGTCGGCGACAGTGAATTCATGGTCCTCCTTGGACCGAGCGGGTGTGGCAAGACGACGCTGCTGCGCATGCTGGCCGGCCTCGAATATCCGGACTCCGGACGCATCATGATCGGCGACCGCGATGTGACGGACCTACCGCCGCGCAGACGCGGCATTGCGATGGTCTTCCAGAGCTACGCGGTCTTTCCGCATTTGACGGTGTTCGAGAACATTGCGTTCGGACTGCGTATGCAGAAGCGGCCCAACGAGGAAGTCACGCGCAGAGTCGAGAACGCGGCCGGCTTACTCCAATTGGAGCCGTACGTCGGGCGCTACCCAGCTCAGCTCTCCGGTGGTCAGCGGCAGCGTGTAGCCGTGGCGCGGGCAATCATCATGGAACCAGCAGTGCTGCTCATGGACGAGCCACTCTCCAATCTGGATGCGCTGCTGCGACTCCAGTTTCGGGCCGAGCTGAAGAAGCTGGTCAGCGAGGTCAAGACCACAACCGTCTATGTAACTCACGATCAAGTCGAGGCGCTGAGTCTGGGCGACCGCATCGCGGTGATGCGCGACGGGCAGATCGTTCAGGTCGCGGAGCCGATGGTCGTGTACGACCGACCCGCAACGGAGTTCGTGGGCAGCTTCATCGGCAGTCCGCCGATGAACTTCCTGCGCGGTATTGCACATTCGGACAACGGGCACACGCGCGTGGCGATTGGCTCGCAGGTGCTGCCTGCGCCGGCCGCGGTGGGCCAGGCCGACAACGTGCTGATCGGCATCCGCGCCGAGAACATCCTGGCCACCTCAGTCCAGCCCGCTGGCGCCAGTGCATTGCAAGCTGAGACCGTCGTCGTGGAGCCGCTCGGCTCACATCTGCTGATCACAGCCACGATCGAGGGCCAGGTCCTGAAGATAGTGACCAGGACGGATTTTCCAGCCCGGCCAGGTGACGCGATCTGGCTCCAGCCCGAAGCGGACAAGCTGCGCTGGTTACGCGCCAGCGATGGAGCCTCTATTGAGCCCTGACGACGTGCGCGCGGCTGCACTCAGAGTGCTGCGCGAGAACGACCTGGGCGATTGGACCAAACCGGCGCCGCGGCTGTATCCACACCAGTGGAGCTGGGACAGCGCGTTCATTGCGATCGGCCTGGCGCGCATCGATGCCGATCGCGCGCTGCGCGAGCTGGAGAGTTTGTTTCGTGCGCAGTGGGCCGATGGCCGTGTGCCACACATCGTGTTCAATCCGGCTGCCGCGGACTACTTTCCGGGTCCGGACCGCTGGGCCACGGCCGAGCTCAACGCCGGTGCGCCGCGCGCACCGCAGACCAGTGGGCTCATTCAACCGCCCGTGCACGCCCTGGCATTGGAGCGCATCTGGGACGCCACGTCGGATGCTGGCGTTCGGGCTCGAATCTCGGAGTTACTCCCGAAGGCCATCGCCTGGCACCGCTACCTCGCCACGCGGCGCGATCCTGATGGGTCGGGATTGATCAGCATCTATCATCCCTGGGAGTCCGGTACGGACAACTCGCCACGCTGGGACGAGTCGTTCGCGCGGCTCGAGGTGGGCGAGACCACGCCGTACACGCGGCACGATCTGAAGCACGTCGCCGATCCGTCCGAGCGTCCGACGCAAGCAGAGTACGACCGCTACTTGTGGCTGGTCGACCTGCTCAAGGACGTCGGCTACGACGATGCGCGGGTGCACGAGGGTCATCCGTTCTTGATCAAGGACATGCTCATGACGGCGATTTTCGCACTCGCCTCCGAGTCGCTGGCGCGCTTGACCGGCTCAGACGAAGTAGCCCAATGGGGCCATCGCGCGGCCAAGGGCGTGCTCGCGGCGCGCAACGCCGCGGGGCTGGCGCTCGATCTGGACCTCCGCACGGGCCAGCCAATCAACGTCTGCACGTGTGCCGGCTTGTCGCCGCTGTTACTCCCCGAGTTGACCGAGGAGCAGGTCCAGTCGGCGTATGAGCTGGTGTGCGGTCCGTCGTTTGCCGGCGCACCAGGCATGGCGTTCGCAGTCGTCCCAAGCACGGCGCCAGGAACACATGGCTTCCAGCAGCGTTCGTACTGGCGCGGCCCAAGTTGGCCGATCATGAACTGGCTGCTGTGGCGAGCGCTGGTCCGACATAATCGGCCCGACGCCGCGCATGCGCTGCGCGCAGCCAACCTGGCCCTGCTGAGCCGCGAGGAAGCTCGCTTCGCTGAATACTTCGACCCGTTCACCGCCGAGCCACTCGGCTCGCTCGATCAGTCCTGGACCGCCGCCGTCACCCTCGACTGGCTGGCCGCCGAATAGCACCCGCCACCGCGGCTCGCGAGCGTGGGCCGCGTCGGGCCGCCCGCTGCCGTAGGACGCCGACGTTTACGGTCCTGTTGAAGGACTGCTACCGTACGCACGCACAGAGCCCGGACACGAGCACGGAGGGGATGAGCGATGCGAGATCCCAGGCCCAGTCAGACCGTCAGTCGCCGCTTCCTGTTGAGGCTCATGCCAGGCATGCTGGCGATGGGCGGGGCGCTCCTTCAGGCATGCACGGCCACACCTGCGACACCCACGGCGGCCCCGCAGGCAGCACCCAAGCTCCAGGCAACGCCAGCCCCGGCGCAGCAGGCGCCAGCAGCCCAGCCGACGACGGCACCGGCGGCCGCCACCGCCGCGCCCGCGGCCGCAAAGCCAACGGCTGCCGCCGCGGCGGCAGCGCCGACGGCGGCTTCGACCGCTGCACGACCCGGCTTCATGCGCCCGGTCGAGGGCCCGCCAAAGCGCGGCGGCATCCTCAAAATCGCGGGTGGCACGGTGACCACCGCCCACTTCGACCTGCACCAGGGCGCGACCGCGCACCCGCTGACGCAGATCTACAACAACCTGGTGCGCAAGGACATCCCGAGCGGCTTCAAGCAGCTCATTCCCGACCTGGCCGAACGCTGGGAAGTCTCGAGCGACGGCAAGACGTACACGTTCTTTCTGCGTAACGGCGTCAAGTGGCACGATGGCAGCCCATTTACGGCTGACGACGTCGTCGCCACATTTCAGCGCTTCATCACCCCGCCGGCGGGCACCACGATCACGCTGCGCAGCCAGGTCGACATGCTCCAGAAGGTCGAGAAGGTCGACCCGCAGACCGTCCGCATGACGCTGGCGCGACCAACCGGGTACTTTCTCGAAGTCCTGACCACGCCCGCGATGATCATCTATCCCAAGAAGGCGCTCGACGAGAACAACGGTGACTTGCGCAAAGTGATTGCGCCGGGCACCGGGGCGTTCATGTTCCAGGACCACAAAGCCGGCGAGAAGTGGACGTTCGTCAAGAACCCGAACTACTGGGACCCCGAGCTGCCGTACCTCGATGGGATCGAAATGCTGCACACGCCGCAGCTCACCGATCGCGGCACCGCGGTGCTCACCGGCCAGGCCGACATGACGTGGAACGCCTCGGTCGATACGTGGCGCGAGGGCGAAACGCGCAAGAACGAGCTTGCGGTGGCGCTCATCCCCAACCCGGGCGCGCACACCATGCACATGAACAACACCAAGAAGCCGCTCGACGACAAGCGGGTCCGCCGGGCCATCACCCTGGCCATTAGTCGACCCAACATCTTCACCGCCTTTCGGGACACCGAGCCGCTCTTCTTAGGCCGCTGGATGAACGGTGTCTCGCCCCACTCGCCGCCGCCCGAGGAGATCGCAAAGCTGCCCGGCTACCGCGCGGAGAAGGCGCAGGATGTGGCCGAGGCCAAGAAGCTGATGGCCGACGCAGGGTACGCCGACGGCGCCGGACCACTCGAGCTCGTCTCGGCAACCGTACCCTGGGCAGCCGAAATCATGGCGCCCGCGCTCGCCGAAGAGATGAAGCGCAATCTCAACATTACCACCAAAATTCGTCTCATCGAGCGCGGTCTGCTGATCGAGGAATATAAGAACGGCACGTTCGACCTGCTGGTCGAGACGCAGTTCTTCTCGCCAGTGATGGATTACACGCCGGCCTGGAATCTGTACTTCAAGACGGGCGCGTCGCAGAACTGGTCGCGCTACAGCAACCCGGAATTCGACAAGCAGCTGGACGAGATCAACAACACGGTGGACGAGTCCAAGTTGGACGGGTTGTTCAAAAAGGGAATGGACATCCTCGACGAGGATGCGCCGTTCTACCTGACTGGCTTCACCGCGCACTCGCCGATGTGGCGGAACTATGTGAAGGGTCTGTCACTCGACAAGCGCGTACACGTCGAATGGGGCCGCAACGAGACCGCCTGGCTGGACAAGTAGGAACGGAGCTGTCAGCTGTCAACAGTCAGCAGTCAGGATGCGCGTCCGGTCGGCGGTGTGCGGGCAGTCCGCGAGACGTGCTGATTGCTGATGGCTGATGGCTGACTGCTGACAATGCATACGTACGTGCTGCGCCGACTGCTGGCCAGCGTGCCTACGCTGTTCGGTGTGACTGTGCTCATCTTTGTCGCTATGCGCGTAATTCCGGGCGATCCGATCTCGCTGATCACCTCCGAAGGGGGCATGAATTACGCGCTCAGCGATGAAGAAATCAATGCGGTCCGGCACAGCCTGGGCTTCGACCGGCCGTATCACGAGCAATACCTGAGCTGGATGGGCGACGTCCTGTCCGGTGAGCTGGGACGCTCGTTCTGGCGCCAGGAGCCGATTCGCGATCAGATTTTGCGGCGGGCGCCGATTACCGCCGAGATCGGTCTCATGGCTATCGCGCTCTCGTGGATCATCGGCCTGCCCATTGGCATTCTGAGCGCCGTCAAGCGCAACGCCTGGCCAGACTACGTTTCGCGCGTCTTCGTCATCTTCTTCGTCGCGGTGCCCGCCTTCTGGGTCGGACTGTTGATCGTTCTGGCCGAAGTCCTGATCTTCAACTGGCGACCGTCGTTGACCATCATCTACTTCTGGGAGGATCCCTGGCGGAACCTGCAGATGACGCTCGGACCGGCGATCGTGCTCGGCTTGGGCGTCGCGGCGCTCACTGCCCGCATGACCCGCTCGGCAACACTCGAGGTGCTGCATGAGGACTACGTTCGGACGGCTCGGGCCAAAGGTCTGCGCGAGAAGCTGGTGATCGTGCGGCATGTTCTGCGCAACGCATTGTTGCCGGTGGTGACGATCTCCGGCCTGGCACTGGGTGGGCTGCTCGGCGGATCGGTGGCCGTCGAGCGGGCGTTTGGTGTGCCGGGGCTGGGGCAGCTGCTGGTGATGGGCTTTGGCGAGCGTGATTGGATGCTCATCCAGAACCTGGTGCTGCTGTACGGCGTGGTCTTCACGATGATCAATCTGCTGATCGATCTGACCTACGCGCTGTTCGACCCGCGCATCGGGTACAGCTAACTGATGGACGTTGCGGCAGTTGACAAGCGCACCACCTGGCCGCACAAGGTCGAAGCGAAGACGCCGCGCGCACAAGGGCTTGGCCGCTTCGTTCGCTCGTCACCGTTGGGGACAGTCGCGGCCATAGGGCTGATCGGGCTGATCGTGGTCGCGGTCTTCGCCGAGCAGTTCGCGCCCTTCGATCCCCTGGTGTCCGACTACAGCGTCTCGCGCTCGGCACCCACCGCCGCGCATCCGTTCGGGGCGGATCAACTGGGGCGCGACACCCTGAGCCGGATCATCCATGGCGCACGGGTTTCGCTGTTTGTCGCGCTGGTGTCGGTGCTGCTCGGCGACAGCGTCGGTCTCGTCTGGGGTATTGCCAGCGGCTTTCTGGGTGGCAGATTCGACCTCGTGAGCCAGCGCGTGCTCGATACGCTGCTCTCCTTCCCCGGCTTGATCCTGGCGATGCTGTTGCTGGTCGGCATGGGTGCCGGACTGCAAACCGTGATCATCGCGATCGCGGTGACGCGTATCCCGCTGGCCACACGCGTGATCCGATCGGTCGTGTTAGGGGTGCGCAACCTGGCCTTCGTCGAGGCGGCGCGCGGGCTGGGCTCCTCGAACCTGCGCATCATGGTGCTGCACATCCTGCCGCAGTGCATCGCACCGTTCCTGGTCATCGTGTCCGCCAACATCGGTGTCGCGATCACAACCGAGGCGGCGCTCAGCTTCCTGGGCATTGGTGTACCGCCGCCAACCCCGACCTGGGGCAACATGCTTGGCGGCGTCTTGGCCGAGTCGTTCAAGCCGCCGTGGTGGCTGGTCGTCTATCCGGGCGTGTTCCTGACTGTGACCGTGCTCGCGGCCAACCTGTTCGGCGACGCCATGCGCGACTTCCTCGATCCGAAGCTACGCGGGGTCACGTAGCCGCGCCGCCGCGGGGGCGAGCTCATTCCAGGCACGCTCCACGTCCTGGAAACGCGCGTACAACGCCTGCAACGACCCGGTCATCTCCTCGAGCTCCATACCCCCCGCGAGACGCCGCTGCGACGCCGCATACTCGTGTGCCGCCTCGGCCAATTCATCGCTCGCCGCCAGATGCCGCTCCAGCAACACCTCCACTGACTCCGCAGCCTTCTCCTGAGTGTTGAGGCCATACCGATAGGGCAAGCGCGAGCCGCCTTCGCGGTCCCACTGCGTATGCGTTGGCTCCAGGTGCGGTGTCACCGACAAATACAGCGTCATTGGCGCGTCGGGCAGCGTGCGAATCTCGTGCCACTCGCCCGCTCGCGCAACGCACAGCTGACCCGGCCCGAGAATGGCCGACTCACCGGCAATCGTGAACTCCGCTTGGCCCTCGAGCACCAGGAACATCTCGTGGCCGAGATCGTGCGTGTGACCCTCGCTTACCTGGCCGGCGTCGAAGCGCATAATGCGCGCGCGGATCTCAGGCGTGATGAACAGATTGCGGATGTCTGTTCGCGCGTCAAATACTTCGAGCGGCACGGGCGGTCCTCACAATCTCTCCGACGAGCCGGATATCTTCGATGGCGTCGCGCCCTGGCGTGCGTGGTGCCTGGCCACTCCGGATGCATTCGCCAAAGTGGCGCAGCTCGAGCTTGAATGGATTGTCATGCCAACTGTACTCGCGCCGCCACGGCGTATCGTCAGCGTCCATGCCGTGCAGTGTGACGTATGACGGCAACCCGCGCGAGAAGCCGGTCGGGAACGATACCAGGACGCGTTCGCGCGAGCCGTATACCTCGAGTGTTTCTTTGAAGTCCCACAGCTCAGGTAGGTCGACCCACGACACGACCGCCCGCCGCTGAAGGCCGAAGTCGAGCACGGTATTTAGCGCGCTGCCGTCGAGCCATATTTCGGCGCTCAGAACGCGCCGCGGCGGACCGAACAGCCCGTGCAGGTTGCCGATGTCGTGGATCATGCTGCCCAGAATGAGGTTGTACGCGCGCGCCTCGGCTGCCGAAGGGGTAGGGTTGCCGAGTGCCTCGGCGAGCAGCGCGTGCTGTTCAGCCCTGGACCTTGCGATCGCATCCGCCGGCACATCGTCGAACCGATGTACTTTGAACTCCGAAGTGTGCAGGCTGTTGTCCGGATGCAGGTGGTTGACCTGGATGAAGCGCACGTCTGACATCTCCTGCACCCGTTGCTGGGCGAAGCAATAGGCCGGCTCGTAGCGCTTCATGTACGCGACCATGAGCAGCACGCTGGCCCGCTCGGCAGCCCCGACCATCGCCTCGGCCTCGCGCACCGTGGTGCACATTGGTTTTTCGACCAGGATGTGCTTGCCCGCTTCGGCCGCGGCGATGCTCGGCGCCGCGTGTGAGCTCGACGGGCACACGATCACGGCGTCGATGTCGGACTGCACCAGGTCGTGATAGTCGAGGAAGCGTCGTTCGGGTGGCACGCGGTACTCGTCGCCGATCACCTCTAGCAGCTTCGGCGACAGGTCGGCGAGGCCAGCGATCTCGAACAGATCGTCGAGCTCGCGCAAATGAGGCAGATGCTGGATCTGGGCGATCGCGCCGCAGCCGATGACGCCAACCTTCAGACGGGTCACTGGACTACGATAGAGGGGATGGCCGTGCTGTCGCCGCCCGATCTCGGCGCTGACATCGGGCTCGAATTTCCAACGATGTATTCGGGCCAGCGCGTCTACGGTCGCGGCGAGGTGCCCGAACTGCCGCTCGACGAGTTGGAACAAGCGGTCAGGCAGCAGCTTCAGCCGCTAATCGGACGCATCTCGCGCGGTGGCCGGGTGGCAATTACCGGCGGCAGTCGTGGCATCGCCAACATCCCGGCCATCCTCCGAGCGTGCGGTGA
>DASXRR010000225.1:0-3024 GCA_036506475.1 Chloroflexota bacterium | reverse complement strand
GTACGCCACGCTCGAATTCGTGCGCACCGCGCTCGTGCACCGTGGCATCAGCCAACGGCGGTTGATCGCCGTCGCCCTCGGATCCGGCTGTCTGGCCGCGGTGATCGGAACGGCTGGTGCCGCGGCCACCATCTCGAGCGCGGCTGGCGTGCTCAGGCCAATGATGGACCTTGCAGCGCTTGGTTCGGGACTCGCCTATTGGATTGGACTGGCACCGCCGAGGTGGCTGCGGCGCATCTGGCAGGGTGAGGAGATTCAGCGGTTCCTGATTGGCCTGACCGGGCAGTCCGGGGGCGAGCGCGTGGCCGCGGTTCTGGAATACCTCGGTCCGGCCGCCGCGCGTGCGACGGGCGGCAAGGCGGCGGTCATTTGTCTGGCGCCCACGGATGGCCGGCTGGTACTCGATGTGCACGCGGATCCGGCAACCGCAACAGTTCTGCGGCAGTCGCAGCTCACGACGCTGGTCATTGACGCGCGTTCGCCAATCCTCGAATCGGTGTGGCGCACGAAGCACTGTCTCGCGATTGGCGCGCATGATGAGTCGGACTCGGACCTGCGCCGCCTGGCCGAAGCGCTGACTGCCAGCGGAGCGCTGATTGCTCCGCTCGCCACCAGTCGGCGGACGTATGGGTTGTTCATCGTCTTTGTCGATCGCGCTTCGTTGTTTGCTGCCGACGACCTGAGCGTGTTGGGCATGCTCGCTGAACAGGCGGCGCTGGCCATCGAAGCCCGCCAATTGGTCGAGGAGGGCGCGCGCGAGCGCTCGACGCTTGGCGCGGTGATGTCCAGCATGCACGAGGGTTTGCTGGTGATGGATCAAGACGAGGTAGTGCAGTACTGCAGTGTACGAACCGCGGAGTTGTTGGGAGTCGAACAGAGATTACTGCTCGGCGCTGGCGCGAGATCCGTGCTCGCGCAGGTCCGGTCGCGCATGGTCGCGCCGGATTCGGTCCTGGCTCAATGGAAGCGGGCGTTACGCAGTCCTGAGAATCGTCCAACGCTGGAGATCGAGCTCACCCAGCCGTCCAGGTCTATTCAAGCGGAGGTCTTCACAGTCGCCGACTCGACCACTGGGCGGCGCAGTGTCGGCGTCGTGCTCAGGGACGTGACGGCGGAGCGCGATCTGGTGCGGACCAAAGATGAGCTGGTGTCAGTTGTCAGCCACGAGCTGCGCACGCCGTTGGCCTCGGTGGTTGGATTTGCGGAGCTACTGCGGACACGCGAGCTGAAGGAGGCACAGCGACAGCAATTCCTGACGGTGATCCTGGAGGAAGGTCGGCGCCTCACGGCGCTGATCAACGATTTCCTGGATCTGCAGCGGATGGAGAGTGGCCACCAGGAGATTGCCCCGCGTCCAGTCGAGCTGGCGGCATTTGTCGAACAGTGCGTGGCCGCGGCCGGCATGGACGATGCCCGTCCAATCGAGCTCGATCTTGCCGACGATTTGCCTGCTGTGCGCGCGGACGCCGACCGAATTCGGCAGGTGATAACGAATCTACTGTCCAACGCGCGCAAATATTCGCCTGCCGGCGGCGCCATTCGGGTCTCCGCGCACGAAGCAAACGGGCAGGTCATCGTCAATGTGCAGGACAAAGGGCTGGGACTACCGGCGGAGGCACTGCCCAGGCTCTTCGAGAAGTTCTATCGAGTGGACAACAGCGATCGACGGTCGATCACTGGTACCGGCCTGGGGCTGGCCATCAGTCGCAAGATTGTCGATGCGCACGGTGGGCGAATCTGGGCCGAGTCCGCCGGACTCGGGCAGGGCAGCTGCTTCTCGTTCAGTCTGCCGTTGGCCGATGCACGCAGCACCTCCGGTGACGTGCTGATCGTCGAGGACGACGCCGGCTTTGCGCGTCTGCTCGAGGCGGAGCTGACCGGCCACGGTTTGAGCTCCGTATGGGTACCGAGCGCGGAGGAAGCGCTCGATCAGCTCGAGGTCGAGACTCCGAAAGCGATCGTATTGGACTTGCTCCTGCCGCGCCTACAAGGCGAGACGTTTCTGAGACGCCTGCGGCAGGGCAATGGAGCTCAGGTGCCGGTCCTCGTCGTGACCGTAAAGGACTTGAGCCAGGAGGAGCGTTCCGCAATGGAGCAGCTCGGAGTTGTGGCTATGCTGCGTAAACAACCCGCGGTCGGCGCGACCGCCGCCGAAATTATCACAGCAACGCTGAGCCGATCAGGTGTTCGCGCTGCGCAAGGTCTCGTCGCATGACGACGGTACTCATCGCCGACGACGAACCAAGTCTGCGGCTGCTGGTCAACGCCACGATCGCGTCCGACGAATACGACGTCATCGAGGCGTCTGACGGGGATGAGGCGCTGCGTCTGATTCGACAGCATCATCCGAGTGTCTGCCTGCTCGACGTGCAGATGCCGGGTCAAACCGGACTCGAGTTGACGCGCGCGATTCGCGAGGATGCGGAGCTGGCCGGAACGTGTGTGATCCTCCTGACCTCGAAAGCACAGCAAGCCGATATACAGGCCGGCTTGACGGCCGGCGCTGACCGGTACCTGACCAAGCCATTTTCACCATTGGAGCTACTACGCGTGGTCGAGCAGGCGGTCGAGGCAGCGTGAGCGGCACTGGTACTGGTGCGCAGTCCGACGGCAACGCGCAGGCACTCTTATTTGCGCGTGACCTGGCCAAGC
This sequence comes from Chloroflexota bacterium, assembly GCA_036506475.1. Lineage (GTDB taxonomy): Bacteria > Chloroflexota > UBA6077 > UBA6077 > CF-72 > CF-72. The sequence continues at coordinate 372 of DASXRR010000225.1, read as the reverse complement.
TCAACACACTGCGGCGCGCGTACGAGCGCCTGGTACCTGCGCCGGTCGACCGCGAGGAACCGACGGCTACGGTCCGCGAGGCGACGGCGCTGTTCACCGATTTGCGCGGATTCACACATCTCGCGGAGCGGTTCGCCGAGGATCCAGCGGCCCTGCTGGCGGTCGTGAACGAGCATCTGGCAGTCGCCGTACGGGCGGTCACGCGCTGCGGGGGCGTTGTCGAGAAGTTTGTGGGCGACGGATTGCTGGCGACATTCGGCGCCCGGGCAGAGCAGCCCGACCATCGCGAGCGCGCCCTTGCGGCCGCCCTGGGTGTGGTCGGCGCAAACGAGGCGCTCAACCGCCGCCGAAGCTCCGCATGGGGCTTTCGGC
>DASXRR010000224.1:0-2293 GCA_036506475.1 Chloroflexota bacterium | reverse complement strand
CACCTTCTGGCTGGGCGTCGGCACCGATGACAACAACCCGAACGATCTGCCGCGTGCCTGGGACCAGTACCTGGGCACGGACCGCGTGCAACGGGCGCGCGCGTTCCAGGCGGCGCTGCATCAGCTCGGCGCGCGGTCGGTCCTCGTCGCGTTCCGTGGTGAACGGCACGCCCTATCGCCCGAGATGGCGGCCAGCGCCTGCAGCTTCCTGCGCGGGCTCGACCTCGAGCAGAGCGAAACCCACGCGGTCGACCCGATTATCGGCCACAAAGCGCACACGCGAGGCCGCTTCTAACGTTACTGTGTCATTCTGAGGCCGCAGCCGAGGAATCCGCGAGCACACACGTCTCGACAAGCGGATTCCTTCGCTGCGCTCAAGGACAGGCTCTTCGCTGCGCTCAGGATGACAAGAGGCTAGAACCCGTCATCTCGTCCGAAGGCCGCAAGCCGAGCAGCGCGAGTATCGTTGGCGCCACGTCGGCGAAGATGCCGTCGCGTAGCCGGGCAGTGCGCACCTCGTCCGAGACCAGAATCAGGTGCACGGGATTGGTCGTGTGGGCCGTAAATGGCCCGCCGTCCGTGTCGATCATCTGCTCGGCATTGCCGTGATCGGCCGTGATCAACACCATGCCGCCGAGCTCGCGCACGCGCTCCACTACGCGCCCGACGCAGCGGTCGATAACTTCAAGCGCGGTGATGGTGGCGTCCAGCACTCCAGTGTGGCCAACCATGTCGGCGTTGGCATAGTTGAGCACCACCAGGTCATACGGCAAACGCCGCAACAGCTCGTCGGTAATCTCGACCGCGCTCATCTCAGGCTGGAGGTCATACGTCGCCACCTTGGGCGATGGGATCAGCGCGCGATCCTCGTTGGCAAAGGGCGCCTCGCGACCACCATTGAAGAAGTACGTCACGTGTGCGTACTTCTCGGTCTCGGCGATCCGCAACTGACGCAAACCCGCGTCGGACACAACCTCGCCGAGTGGGTGTGAAACCAGTTCGGGCGGAAACGCAACCGGGCACCGAATCGTCGCGTCGTACTCGGTCATGCACACGTAGTGCACGTTGACCGTTGGCTGGGCCATGCCTTCGGGCGCCGAGTGCGTGAAGGCGCGGGTGATCTGCCGCGCGCGGTCAGGTCGAAAATTGAAGAAGATGACCGCATCACCGTTTTCAACGCGTCCAATCGGGGCGCCATCCTCACTGACGACCACCGTCGGCTGCACGAACTCGTCCGTTATGTCGCTGGCGTAGCTCGCCGCGACGGCGTCCGACACCGACGTAGTCGTCGAGCCACTGCCGCTGACGTAGGCCTGATAGGCGCGATTGGTGCGCTCCCAGCGATTGTCGCGATCCATGCTGTAGTACCGCCCAATCACCGTCCCGATCCGCCCCACGCCGATCGCGGCAAGCTGCTGCTCCAGTTGCGCCAAGTAGCTGGCGCCACTACGAGGCGGTGTGTCGCGTCCATCGAGGATCGCGTGCACCATGACCTGATCGGGCGCTAGGCCCTGGCGCTTGGCCAGCTCGAGCAAGGCGTACAGGTGCGTGTTGTGGCTGTGCACGCCGCCATCCGACAACAAGCCCATCATATGGACGCGCCGGCCGGTGCGCTTGACTTCGCCGATCGCCTTCAGCAGCACCGGGTTGCGGAAAAACGAGCCATCGCGAATGGCGACCGAGATGCGCATGAAGTCCTGGTAGGTAACGCGGCCGGCGCCCAGGTTCTGATGGCCGACCTCGCTGTTGCCCATCTGCCCGGGCGGCAAACCAACGGCCTCGCCCGAGGCCTGCAGCAGCGAATGCGGATACGTTGCCAGTAACTGGTCGAGCACCGGCAGGCGCGCGAGCTGCACGGCGTTGCCGAATCGTCTGGCCGACGCCAGGTCCTGGTCGCACACACCCCAACCATCGCGAATGATCAGGACGAGCGGCTTCACGCGTTCAGCCTACGCCTACGGCGCGGTACCAGCGTCTGACTGGCGAGGATCGCGGCATCTGCCCAGATGAATCCCGCCACGTAGCCCGCGAGCACGTCGCTCAAGTAGTGCGCCTGAAGGTAGATGCGCGAGATGCCGACCAGGATCACCAGCGCCAGCAGCCCGACGACCACTATCCAGCGCCACACGCCGTCGAGCAGGTGCCACACGAGATACGTCAGGAAGAAGTAGAACGCGGCCGACATCATCGCGTGACCCGACGGAAATGAATACAGCTGTGCCTCGATGAAGCCGACGATGGGTATCGGGCGCGTGCGTTGGAAGGTGGCCTTGAGCAAGTCGTTCAGCAGCTG
>DASXRR010000223.1:0-2513 GCA_036506475.1 Chloroflexota bacterium | reverse complement strand
CATCGTCGGACGAGGCATCCTGCGCCGGCTGGGCCGAGCCCCACACCGTTGACAGGTGACTCATCGGTCACTAGCATACCAGGTGACCATTTAGTCACACGTGGGATCATCGGCGGCATGGCCCTGATCGACTGCGACGAGTGCGGGCGAAAGGTCTCAGATAGAGCGGCGGCATGCCCACACTGTGGCAATCCGCTCGGCAGCGGCAGTATTCCTGTCCGAGCCATCGTGATGCAGTCAACGAAGAGCGCCGGCACAGCCGCGGTCTTGTCGTTTTTTCTGGTGCGGGCTTGGCCAGATCTACAACGGCGAAATTGGCAAAGGGCCGCTCATGCTGGTGGTGTATGCGCTCGCGTGGGCGTTCACGTGGTTCACCGTCATCGCTGGGGCACTCGGACGCCAGCCCATGCTAGTCGTGCTCGGACCGTTTCTGGTTGGCGCCCTGTGGGTGTCAGGAATCTTTGACGCGTATCGCACTGCCGAGAAGATGAATCAGGCTTTGGTCAACCCACCGTCGGCCATGGGACCCATTAGCGTTAGCGCCGCCGATTTGACGCCAGATGGGAAGGTCATCTCCCCCGTCTGCGGCCGCGCCAATGCGCGAGTCAGTACATCCTGCAAGGAATGCCGTGCTGAATTCCTTCCTTAGCGTCGATGCGCCGCTAGCCCAGCGCGGCTGATCGATCTACCCGCTGATCTACGCAAACTCGATGGGCCGCTACGGCGTAGTCCTCGGCGAGTGGTGGCTCTTGAAGTCAAGGGTGGTGCGCCCGAGGCGTGCCTGGCACAGCCTTCGGTGCCAGTCCGCAGACGAGCCTTCAGCACCTTTGGCATCCGGCCGATTCTGGGATCGGAGCATGTTCGACCTTCGCCGTCGGTTTAGCTTGGGCCGGCTCACGGCCTGGCTGCGCGCTGCCATCGCAGCCGAGTGGCACGGGCCACCCGACCTGTCGCGCAGCCTGACCATGGAGTGGCGGCTCATTGCCGCCCGCTGGGTGGGCATCGTGGCCGTCGCTCCGGCGCTGCCGCTGCTCCACCTGTCGCCGACGCGACTCATGGTCGCCTACGCCATCCTGGTCGCAGCGATCGCCTACAACATCGCGACGCGTCTCTGGCTGCCACGCCAGCCGCACTGGTTCGCCAGCGGCTACTTCACCACCATGTGCGACTCACTCGCGAGCATCGCCATGGTGCTCGTGGGCGGTGGCTTCGACACGTCGATGTCGTACGTGTTGTTCACGATTACCATCTCAGTCGCCATGCGCTACGGCTACGGCCCGTCGATGGCCATGACTGGCCTGTTCATCGGCGGCGACCTGCTCGAGTCGCTGGTCTTCGGCCAGACGCCAGACGCGCCGTTCGCCTTCAGGTCGGGCTTCCTGCTGATCACCGCGTTTCTGGCGAGCTATCTGCGCCGCCTCGCCGAGAAGGCCGAAAACGCGCTGCACGATCGACTGGTCGAGCTCCAACGGCTCTATTCGGACCTGGCCATTGCCCACCAGGAATTGCTCAGCCTGGACGAGGCCAAGACCAACTTCCTGGCCAACGTCTCGCACGAGCTGCGTACCCCACTGACCTCGATCCGCGCGTTTTCCGAGATGCTGCTGAGCTACGAGGACACCGAAGTACAACACGAGTTCATCAGCATCATCAGCTCCGAAAGCGAGCGTCTAACGCGCCTGGTCAACGACGTCCTCGACGTGACCAAGATCGAGGCCGGCCAGATGGACTGGTCAGACGACACGATCGAGCTGTCCGATCTGCTCGAGCACTGCACGCGCAGCTTCAGCCCGTTACTCGATAAGACCGAGCTGACGTTCAAGGCCGAGATCGCCAGAGCGCTGCCGTCGATCCGAGGCGATCGCGATCGCATCCAGCAGGTGATCCAGAACCTGCTCAACAACGCGCTCAAGTTCACGCGGCACGGCGGCATCACGCTGCGCGCGTTCGAGCGCGGCGGCGAAGTGTGCATCGCTGTCGCCGACACGGGTCTCGGCATTGCGCGCCAGGACCAGCAGCGTGTGTTCGAGAAGTTCCAGCAGGTCGGCGACACGTTGACCGGCAAGCCGAAGGGCACCGGCCTGGGCCTGACTATCTGTCGCGACATCGTCGCCCACCACGGCGGCCGCCTGACGCTCACCTCGCAGCCCGGCCTGGGCAGTACCTTCAGCATCTGGCTGCCAGTCCCGGAAGCCGAACGCCTCGCCGCCTGACCTGTCCCAGCGCTCCCTGAAGCGCGTCTCGTTGCCTGATCGGCGGTCCTTGTTCCGGCCGGCGGCGGCTTGATATCGTCCGCGCTCGTCGTTGGAGGAACACGATCATGCGGCCGCTCCGTAGAGCGCTATTGGTTCTCGTACTCTCCTCGCTGCTGGGCGTGCCTGCGACCTCAGCGCAGAGGGATGCCCACTGTTCGGCGGATCAAGTACCAGCGTTCTCCGGCGGCTTTGCCGAGCTACGCGCGCGTCTTGGCGCGTGGATGGGTGCGCCGGTGACCTGTGAGTTCGTCGACCCGA
>DASXRR010000222.1:0-8543 GCA_036506475.1 Chloroflexota bacterium | reverse complement strand
GGCCTCGACAATGATCTAGCGGAGCGCGGCGTCGTCCTCGTAGAGATACGCGAGGACTGCTCGATGCCGGGTCACAGTGAATGTAGGCCCGCCAGAGTAGGGCGCCCGGCCAGATGCAAGTCCAGCCCTTTGCGTCTTTTTTTGTCAGCGCACCGTAGCCCATTAGCCCCAACACGTATTGCGAATACCCACATGCGCGGCATTTGGCCGCAACCCAGCGCGGCCCAGGTTCAGCGTCGACGGAGAGCAATTCGCGCATCCGTGCCATGGTCTGCAGAAGCTGGCGTTCGAGATTCGGCGTGAAACGCATTTGTTGACGCGCGACGCCAGCCAACACCAGGAGTAACGCAACAGCTGGTCTGGTCGACCAATCAGTCCATAGCGCTCACACCGAAGCGTGAACATCCCAAGCCGTGAATCGTCCGCGGCAACAAGCTCGCCGGGCCATGAGGTTCATTCGCCCGAGTTGAGGAGAACACCGATCAAGTGCGGGCAGCTGACCGTCTGCAGACGGTGTTTTAGTCCGCATTTTCGGGCTGGCTTCCGCCGTGGTCGGCTCCTGATAGGCGGAGCTGGTCCGTGACGGCTGCGGTCAGCGCTGCTTATCCTGATCGGACTGGCAGTGTTCTGTATCTGTGGCTGTCGAATCTAAATCGCGGATACCGGCGGCAGCTTGGAGTGGACACCGAGCCGCCAGGCGCACGGTCGCTGCCGCGTTGCGACCGGTTGCACGAAGCCGTAGATACCAGGCCTGGGGACATATGTAAACGCCAGTGCACCTGTGGCGGGTTGCTCCAACACGCGGCGATCTCAATCCCGGACGCCGGTGATAAGAGCTACTGTGTCATACGTATGCGCCAGCGTCTGTCGTGCTCGACAAGCTAGCGCCCAACTCTCGCACAGCAGTCGCTCCATCGAGACGTGCCTCTTCGGCGCATCGCCATCGAGTGGTCCGGTTACGGCTCGACGACGCAAGTCGAGTGGCGCTTCACGCCCCAGCCAGGCAGCACCACGTTCGTGAGCGTGACGGAGTCCGGCTTCAGCGGCGATGACCACGAGGTCGCAACCAAGGCCATCGCGTCGACGGGCGGGTTCTCACTCGTTCTCGCCGGGCTCAAGGCATACCTCGAGCACAACATCCCCCTCAACCTGGTCGCCGACCGCCACCCGGCTGGTAAAAGACCTGATCGTCGGAAACACGACCGGCGTGATGCGGTACTCGCGTGGCCAGCGGACTTGAACGTCTGCCCAAGTCGCAGCCCCATGTCCATCTGCCGTCGCGTCCGACTCGGAGCGGGACTCCGGCTGGACTTACCCAAACTCACTCGGTAGAGACCGCACCGCGTTGCTGCTGCTGCTGCCCTGGACATGTGCTGGCGGCTCTGGCGCAACTGCGCCGCGATGTGGGATGGGCACTGACCCAACTAACCACACCAGGTGGTTCAGGGGGCGTTGACGAACAGGATGGCATCGGACCTGCATATAAGGGCCATAGCCGGCGGCCCGCACCTGTAGGCGGTTCAAAGTGTGATTGCATCCGGCTATTGGGCGCAGGCGTGCGGCGGATCCACCTATGGCCTGGCGCATTCAACAAATCACTCCGGCAAACGGCTGGTACGCCGTGTTCGTTCGGACAGGTGGCGCTATTCGCGAGCACACCGGCCCGTCTCGGCCTACCAGTGTTGGAACGTACCGCTCAGTTGGGCCGCTTCCCGAGTTCTTGCCGCTTGTCGCATGGGCGCTCGTGGTCGAGGACACCGGCAGCACATCTTCTTCTTCTCGCGTCGTCGGCGTCGTCGTGGACGAAGATAAGCAGGCTAGAGCGGTCTTATCGCTGGACGATCCGAGTTTCTTGGCTATGCGGGGCCGGGTGATCCCGGCGTCGACCGCACCGGACTAACTCCCGATTGGCGCGCTCTTGCCAGGCATGCAGTCGCCGAACTCAAGGCTGAGCGGTATCCCAGCTCGTAGCCGTGTGCCGGGGGCCCGTGCGTGCGTCTGGTGTCTCAATCCGGTTGACCTGTTCTGGTAACCGCGGGCAAGCTCGGGCGCCGCGCGGGTGCATGGTCGAGGATCAGCGCATCGTCTGGCGCAGTGCCGCGCGCACCACGACACGCTGGGTATAGTCCGCGACCAACGGTAACCAGCGTCCCGTGCACGTGATCAACGTGATCGACGGCTCACTAGTGGACTGGAGTACGGAAATATCGGTGCGGGAGACCGTGCGCACGTCGCGCACAACGTAGTCGAACTGCCGAGTACTACTGAAGACCTCGAGAAGCTCGCCGGGCTGCAGCCGGTGCAGGTTCTGGAACACGTTCCCAGACGCGCGACTGCTGACGTGACCCACGAGCACTGCGTTGCCACGGTCCCCCGCACCCGTTGTCCCTTGCGCATGGCCGATCCTGAACGCAGGCACCTCCCAGGTGACGGCCCCGTATCGAGGCACCAGCTGCGCCGCGACCACGGCCGCATCGACGCCGATGGCTGGAATGACGACGCGCGTGATAGGCAGGGACGCGCTGGCTGTCGGTGCCGCTGTCGGTGCGGCTATCGGCACCTTGGTGGCGTTCCCGCGAACGACGACTTGCTGAAGGTCGACCTCGTTGAAGTCGCCGCCGACGAAGACTCCGACGCCACCTGGCCGCAGCGCGTGGTCCTCGCGACTGGCCACGAGCACGCCATTCACCGCGAGGTCGAGCCGCTGGCCAGTGACTCGCACCTCGAGCACATTGGACAATTGACCCTGCCGCACCGCCTCCGAAGGTGTCCACGGCAACAGCTCGAGCCAGTGGTCCTGAACGCGACGCCAGATGCCGATCTCGCCGCGGTCGCTGACCTCCAGCACGTCGTACGCGCCGGCCTGGCTGAGTCCGTCTCGTGGCCCGGCATCCTGGTCGCCCACGATCAAGCCATAACCCCCGCCCGGCGGCCCACGCACCTTGCGGAACGTGGCGGTCATGACCACGTCTTCGAACCTCAACGGGAGCGGCGCGGTAACGGCAACGAATCGATCCGGCTCCCGCGCCGCGAGGCGGTAGCCACCGCCGCCGAACCAGGCCGTCGACGCGGGGTTGTCCGGCCAGCCCAGCGCGTTATCCGCGAAACGCTCGTCCAAGACAAGCGGCAGGGATGGCGCAATTACGGCGGCGGTGTCCGACGAAGACACGGTCGCCTCCGACGAGTCCGCGTCCGACGCGATGGCTGAGTCTGCTGTTATCGCCGCGGGCGCCACATCTAGCCGCGCTGGCTCGGTGTCTAGCGCAACCGTTGGCGCGTCAAGCACGTCACCTTGAGCGAGAAGCACGTGACTCGCGAATGTGAGCGCGAGACCGCCCAGACTAATTGCGATCAGGACGCCTCCGACCGCCCGACTGGCGCTGCGGAGTCGGCCTCCAGGCTGGCGCATAGGCAGAAGCGCGTCTGCTACCGCTGTTGGTACCCGAACAGGCGGAGCACGACGCCCACGGCACCTGTGGCGAACAATATGGCCAGCAGCACCTGCTCAGGTACCGCTGGCTGGGGCGGCTCACCGCTCGGCGGCAGCACGGTGGCGCCGGCCACCTCGGGAGTCGGCGCGACCGCCGCCGCGGTCGGTCGCGCGGTCGCGGCCAGGGTGGCAGCCGGCCTGACGGTGGCGGCCGGAATCGCCGTGGCGGCCGGACTCGGTGTGGCCGCTACCGTCGCCGTGGCCGCTAGCGTCGCGGTGGGCTGCTGCTGGACCGCGGGACCCAACGCCGGCTGAGCGATTACCGGCGTTGGTGTCCCAATACGGCATTCGGCGGCAGAACTCGCCCGGAAATCGCCATGCGCCTGGTGCTCAGGCCACGTGCTTTCGTCGACGGTGAGGTATACCCACGGTGCCGTCGGCGACCCCGTGCTGTGACAGACGGTGATCGGCTGCGCGGCCACGGTGGGCGCCGCGGCAGCCGTGATGCTGATCGTAATCAGCCCCCAGAGAGCTAACCCGGTGCGCCGGGCGCGCCTGTGGAGGATCATGCGGGACCACCTCCCAGGATGTGCGCCGCACCGCCTCGCGGTGGGTGTTAACGGCCAAGGCCATCCGCAAGACGCGTGCCTTCGCGCTCAGGGCGCCAGCGTTGGCAGTTCGCGCGTCAGGCGGTCCGGGGGTGCACCTCGACGCTCGGCCAGCCCGCGCTGCCATCCGGCTGGGGCAGGTCGAACGCCTCTGGCTGCAGCGTTCCATCACCGTCGGTGGCGCGCGCCAGGATGCTAACTGGGCCATCCGCGTCGAGCATGAAGGTACCCAGCCAGCGGACCCACACGTCGCGGCCAACGGGCGGCTCGAGCAGTTCGGCGACCTCCCACGTACTCCCGCCGTCGACGCTGAACTCGACTTGTTGAATCCCGCGATCGCCGCCGTACGCGATCCCCGCGACGTTGTATTCGCCGGGCGGGAGCAGCGCCCCAGGCGCTGGCACGTCAATGCGGGTCATCGTGCGCACGAAACCCTGCTGGCTCCAGTTGCGCTGGCCATACCAGTCGGGAGTGTCGCCCGCCACCAGGCGCAGCCCGACGACCCATTTCGGGTTCTTCATGCCATAGCGACCGGGCACGAGCAGACGAACCGGGTAGCCGTGCTCGCGAGGTAACACTTGTCCGTTCATCTGATACACGAGCAGCGTGTCCGGATCGAGCGCGACCTCAAGCGGCAGCGAGGTGGTGTATTCATCCGCGGAGACGACCATCAACGATGTTGCGCGCGGCCCCGCGCCGCCCGCGAGGTTGAGCGCGTCCGATAGCCGAACACCCGTCCAGCGCGCCGAGCTAATCAAGTCGCACCCGAACGGCGCAAGCTGACACTCGGCCGCGAGATTGCTGATGCACTCCAGCGTCTTGGTGACTTCCACAGAAGGCAGGCTGCGCAGGCCGATGTAATCCAGCTCCGTCGCCTCGACCACTTCGCCCTGGATGCGCAGACGCCAGTGCTCCGCGGACTGTACTGGATCACCCGCTGCGTTTTTGCTCACAACGTAGAAATCATCGTTGCTGGTCACGAGGTCCGTGAGCTCACCCGGGCGACGCCCCGCGGGCAGCGTCGCACCGTTGATATCGCGCTTGAGCCGCCGCGGCGGCGGAGGCTCGGGCCACGCTGGCACGGGGCGTGGTTCGGAGACGACTTCGGAGACGGTCGCGGACGAGCGGGTAGACTCGGCGAATAGTGCGCCGGCTTCGACGTTCGAAACTACCGAGACGTTGATTTCGGGAACCGCCGAGACCTCGAGGCGCCGCACCGGCGGCCCCGCCTTAGCCCCTGCGCCCAGACGTGCGAACGCGAGGGCGACGGCCGCGCCCCCGAGCAGGCGAACGGCGGCTCGGCGCCCCGTGCCGCGACCTGCGTCTGCGGACTTTGCGGCCAGTGTGGTAGTCGACCAGCCGATACAGCCTGCGTACGCGAGCGCGATGCCAAGGTAGCCAACAACAGCCGCCCAACGGTTGTCGAACAGGTCACTGGCAAAGAAGCCAGCGCCGGTCAGCGGCAGCAGCGCCGCCATCGCCACGAACCATAGTCCGAGGCCCAGCTTCAGCGGCCGCCACCGCCAGCGCACGGCCAGCGTCCCTACCCCAACCAGGACGGCCACGACCGCCGCGCAAGCCGCGTACAGGCCATACCGCTTGGCGTCGAAGCCGAACCACTGTAGGCCGGCCGTGAACAGATCGAGCGGCACGAGCAGCAAAACCCCTTCTTCGAGCCGTTCAGGCACGCTTCGCACCTGCATCGCCGCCCGCAGAAACAACATGATCTCGGCAGCCGTTACCGCGGCAAGACAGCCGGCCACGAATGCATCGCGCATCCTGGGCCGCACCCGTAAGCGGGTATGGCGTGCCCGCTCTGGCTGTGCGTTTATTGAGCTGCGGGTAGCCGTGCCGAAGACCGCGGACATCTGCCTCCATGCTCCTGTCCTTACGGGTGCGCCCGACGCTGGGGCGTGAGCGACTATAGGCCCATGGCTGGCCATCGCCGTGGCAGCCTGTGTTGAGATTCGGTTGAGGTGCGGACAGCCGCGACATGCGGCTGGCACGAGTGATGCCTTGCGTGGTTGCCGCTGATGTCGGGCGAGCGTGCCCTGAACGAGCTGCGCGGCCTGCTGGTGTACCTCGGCGGCGCGTTCGGGATTGCCTGGTTGTGCTGGTTGCCGCTCGTCCTGGGCGCTCGTCAGGACGGCAACGCTTTCTGGGCAGCGCTGTCCGTACTGGGCAGCTTCGCGCCGCTTGTGGCAGCGGAGTGTGCTACGCGGCGCTGGCCCGTTGAGACTGATAGGGCCACTCCCCTCGCCAAGTTGGCCCGCTGGCGGGTGGGCCTACTGTGGTGTGCGATTGTCTTGCTTGGCGCCGCTCCGATTCCGCTCACTGCGCTGGCAATAGACCGGTTGCTGGGTGGCGCACCAGCCACATGGGCCTCGGCTGGGGAATGGTTGCAGCTGCCACGCCTGCTAGTCACCGCGGTGCTGTTTGGTCCGCTCGGTGAGGAGCCGGGCTGGCGCGGCTACCTTCTGCCGCTGCTTGAGCGCCACGTAGGGCTGTTGCGCGCCAGCCTCGTCGTAGGTGTGATCTGGGCGGCCTGGCACCTGCCCCTGTTCCTGGTCCAGAACACGATCCAGTACGCGACCCCCGCACTCACGTACCTGGCATGGGTGGCCGGGTTGTCAGTTCTGTTCGCATGGGTGTACGCGCAGTCCGGCCGGAGCGTGCTGCTGACCGTGCTGCTACACGCGGCGGTTAACACCTGGTGGTGGGTGCTGCCGGTCTTGCCGCAGGCGTCGGGCAGTGAGCGTCCATTTGTGCTGAGTGTGGTGCTGACGTGCCTATTGGCCGCGGCCGTCGCACCCGCGGTGCGTTCGATTGGTAGGTGATCTTGGTCGCCCCAGCCGAGCGGCACCTCGGGGGCAGGGCGGCGACCACTGGTACAACAACTGCATGTGGCCAACACGCACGCCGATACAGCGGACGGCCTTAACGCGGGAGTGTCGAATCCCCCAGACTGAACCTCCGAGGAAATCCATGCATCACGACTTGCGGCTCGAGGCGCGCGCTGCCCGCGCAGGCCGTCGCGCCTCCCCGCCCGAGTAAGCCCAGCGCACACGTACCTTCGTCTGGAGGAGCAGAACGCCGCCGCGCGGCATGAGCTCGATAGACGTCGTCTGGATAGACGGTGGTGGCCACCTGCGCCTGCTGGCCAGGCGGCGTCTCGAACCGCTTGGTCACCTTTGACGGCACTGCGACGCTGAGTCGTTCACGATCGTTGTGCCCTCTGAATCTGACCGCAGCCAGCCAATTAAGTGAGGTGAGGCTGCCAGCAGACCCCTTGCCATACATATCTGCAAGCAAGAGCTCAGATTCGTGCCTCGTCGTTAGCGCTCGTGGCTCCCGAGCGCCGACAGTGAGTTCAGAGATGATCGGGTGGAGCATGGCGGATTCGAACCGCCGACGCCTTGCCTGCCAGGCTAGGGCGGGCGCCCTTGTGGCCAGTTCAAATCGTCGTGTTGAGATCAGAGCATCGTCCTCTGTGTGTCGTACGTGTGCGTGTTATGTCGGGGTCATTGACTGCTTTTTTGAGTGCCCCTCCTGGCATGGCGCATTCGCGACTCCGGCCATTGTCTTGTTCTCCTGCTGGACGCCGGCAGTCCAGGAGCCCTCGAACGGCAGCAAGGCGAAGCGGCATCGTTGCCTTGTCCGGAAGCCAAGTTCGACTACACAGAGATTCGACGCGCCTCAGATTCGGCGATGCGAACGTTCTGAACCTCGCAAATGTTCTTGGCTGTTTTTGCGAGATCGACGTATACGTATAAGTCTTACAGAGCATCTGCTGGCTCCAGACGAACTGATTCCGGGGCTACTTGCAGCACACCCACAGCGTCGTCACCGCCGCAGTAACGAGGTCACCCGATATCGTCCCGAGAGATAGGGAGGGCATTAGCAGAGTGTCGCATGCACATTGGCGTTGACGGTGCCGCGGTGTGCGAACATAGCTGTGGCCCACGAAATGATTGCACGAAAGAACCGGAATTCACCGGTTCGCTGGGCCGCAATGCCATCATGCCGCCCAAGCAATGGCGCAAAGCAAGCGATCATTGGAGTTCCCGTGGGAAGGTTTACAAGACGCTTCGGGCGATCCAGATCCGGTGCCGCGGTTAGAGCGTAGACGCGGCGCTCCTGCTGTGTTGATGTCCGACTGACGGTAGAAGGGTCGGCTACATCAGCCGCCCCTGCGCGAGAGCACGAGTGCAAAACGACCCTGAGGGCGAGTCATCACGGCTTCGCTGACGACATCGGCCGGGTGACGACGCCAGCTTGCGCGCTGATCTGATCGTCATCGGCGCGACCGCTACGGACCAGATCGTGCAGCACAGTGGGTCGACGTTGTTGGCGTACTCGTGCCTGAAGCCCAACACGAATTGATATGAGCATCCCAACGCCACGCGCGCCGACGGACTGTTTAGCCACAAGGCGGTGAAGGCGGCGACCACGCTGATGCTCCGGGTAGGCACCCGTCGCTGTCGCACGCGGTGCGAGTGGTGCGT
>DASXRR010000221.1:0-2098 GCA_036506475.1 Chloroflexota bacterium | reverse complement strand
GGGCGTCAACGTCGAAACGTGCGCTCATGCGGCTGACAGGCCGCGGTCAGCTCGGCCCGAGCCGTCCCAGCTGCGTTCACCTCGAGCGGCGAGTTGGAGGAGTATCTGACCAACGACCACCGACAGCTTGTTTGGGTTGTTGGCCTTCAGTCGGTCGGCGCTTGGGTCGGGTAGGTCGCCGGAGCACCACAGTCTGCCGAGAATGCCCGAACTGGCAGCAGAACATGGGAGTTGAGATGCCGTGGTTTCCGGATTTCGCTAATGCCGCAGAGCTGGCGCGCGAGCAGACTCGCGCCGCAGGTCAGGCTGATCCGGTCGCGCAGTACCTCAGCGCACTGAACAAGGGCGACACCCACGCTCTGGAGGCTGTGTGGCCTGGCGAGGTGGTGATCTACGACGCCCGGGCAGGCGAGATCCGCGGCCACAAGCAACTGCGGCAATTCGTCAGCAAGAATCAAACCTGGCTGACCGAGCGCCTCGCGCGTATCGAGACTGTGGCCGCCACATGTGTCGGCGGGCGCGCTGTGGTAGAGCTGCTGGCGCACTTGGTTGACGACGGGCGGGAAGTGGCTTGGCCGGTGGCGGTCGTCGCCGAATCCCCCAACGATTCATCGGTGGTGTTCCGCACCTACTGCAGCCAATGGCCGGTGGACGGACGGCGCCACCTCAGGCCGCCCGTACTCAAGCCCGGGCCCGCCCACCCAGGTGATGTCGTTGGTCGCTACCAGGCGGCGCTGGACGCTGGCGACGCCGAAGCGATCGTGAACACCTTCGCGCCGGATGGGTACTACCGCGAGCCCATCGGCCCGCACTCCGCACACCGCGGCACCCCGGAGCTGCGTTCGTTCTTCACCAAATGCTTCGGCGAAGGCGGCGGCATCGGCCTCCAGCACTGCACCGTGACCGACGACGGCGTGCGCTGCGCCCTGGAATACAACTGCGTCCGCTGGGGCAGCCACGACCTGCCGCCCCAGGCGGGACTCGGGGTCTACGAGCGCGGTCCGGACGGACTGCTGGCCGCGGCCCGCGTCTACGACGACGTCGAAGCACCCTTTGAGCAAACCTGAGGCGCCGGCGCCACACCAGCGGCCAAGCGACTGACCAAAGCTCCGACGCTCGCGTCCTCCTAGCCAGGCCATTCAATGCGTGCCTAGTCTGAGTGCCCGACGACCTCCGGGGCCAACGTAGCTCCTCCGCCGGCCGTGGAGGACGTTTCACCTCTTAGATTGAGGCAGATGGCGGTGGAGCAACGCTGGGACAGGTCCGCCCAGCGAGGATTCGTGATGCTGCGCGGGCGCCGAGCTGAGAGCGCCATGCTCGACGTGCTGATCGCCGCCGTTCGCGCGGGTGAGAGCCGCGCGCTGGTCATGCGCGGCGACGCCGGAATTGGGAAGACAGCGCTGCTGGAGTATGCGGCGGTGTCGGCGTCGAGTCCGAGATGGAGATGCCGTTCGCGAAGCGTGCTCAGCGGAGGCGGTGACGTGGTGCATGACGTCGCGCGGACCAACCTCCGCCAGCTCGCACTCGACTGATGCGTTGCACGTCAAGGAGCACTGGCAATGTCGCGAGCCTTGTCGCGCCGAGGCTCAAGTGGAGCTCGAATCCGCGGCGGCGAGATTCGAGTTCTCGAGTGTCGGAGCAGCTCGGGCTCGAGAAGCATTGCCTTGTGTTCGGGTGCCTCGCCGAGGATCGATCGCGCGCTGTTGATCGCGAGGAGCTCAGTTGCCAGAGCCAGACGCGCGAGCCCGCCGTGCAGTCGGTCCTGGGTTCGCCACGCGGCAAGCTCGTCTTGGAGGTCGAATCCGAAGCCGGTCCTGGCGTGACCGAAGAGGTCGTGCATTGCGCGAAAACGGTCGAACGCTCCGCCGTACTCGCAGCCCAGTAGCGGATGAATCGGCTCGGAACTGATGGCCGCGGTCGTCATTTCGAGAACGCGGCAAGCGCGGACCGCGTGGATGAGTTCCCGGTCGCTTCCGTACGGTTCCTGGCAGTGGGTGAAGACGATCCGTACCGAGTCAGGGGCGTCACTGCGAACCACCGCGCGGAAGAGCCGATCCGTCTCCGCCTGCAAGCTCTCGTAAGCAGCGACCACAAGAGC
>DASXRR010000220.1:0-7046 GCA_036506475.1 Chloroflexota bacterium | reverse complement strand
GCTAACGGCTGACGGCGGACCGCAGACGGCGGACCGCAGACGGCTGACGGCCGACGGCTGACGGCTAACAGCTAACAGCTGACCGCTGACAAGCTGACGGCTGACGGCTAACAGCTAACAGCTGACCGCTGACCGCTGACAAGCTGACGGCTGACCGCAGACGGCTGACCGCTGACGGCTGACGGCTGACTGCTGACTGCTGACTGCTGACGGCTAACGGCTGACAGCTAACAGCTAACAGCTAACAGCTAACGGCATCGGCTTGACTTTCTGTACCGTACTTGCTTACAACAACCATCTGCCAGGGCATTGACGGGCACCAAACCGAGGGCGTATGCTGCCCTTCACCCTGTGTGACTAAATGGTCACCTATTGGAGCGCGAACGTGATGAGCCGCGACCGTTTGATCCTCGTCGGCACCACCAAGGGCCTCTTCGCCATCGACGACACCAACACCATCCAGGGCCCGTTCCTCGATGGCACCTCCGTCCCCTCGGTCGCCTATGACCCCCGCCGCAAGCGCATCCTGGCCGGCGCCAGCAGCTTCTTCTTCGGCACCTCGGTGCGCCGCAGCGACGATCTCGGCAAGACCTGGGTCGAGGCCGAAACCCCCAACATCAAGTTCCCCGAGGGCACCGACACCAAGATCACCCAGATCTGGCAGATCGCCCCGGCCGGCCCCGACCAGCCCGACGTGCTGTACGCCGGCGTCGAGCCCGCCGCGTTATTCAAGTCCACCGACGGCGGCGAGTCCTGGGAGCTCGTCCAGGGCTTGTGGGACCATCCGCACCGACCCACCTGGCAGCCCGGCGGCGGCGGCCTCGGCCTGCACACCATCCTGCTCGATCCGCGCGATCCTGGACAGCGCATGATCATCGCCATTTCGACCGGCGGCGTGTACATCACCGAGGACGGGGGCACCACCTGGCGTGCCTCGAACAAGGGCGTACGCGCCGAATACAACCCCGAGGACCAGCGCTTTCCCGAGTACGGCCAGTGTGTGCACAAGGTGGCACGCGATTCGGCCAACCCCGATCGGCTATTCCTGCAGAACCACTTCGGGCTGTATCGCTCGGATGACGGGGGCGGCTCGTGGACGGATATCGCCAATGGCGTCCCGTCCGACTTCGGGTTCCCAGTCGTGGCCCATCCGAACAAGGGCGACACCGCGTTCATCATTCCGCTCATCGCCGATGTCAAACGCTGGACGGCCGACGCGGCGTGCCGCGTGTACCGCACTACGGATGCCGGCGCGTCGTGGGAGCCGATGACGTGTGGGCTGCCGCAAAAAGACGCCTACGTGACTGTGCTGCGCGACGCCTTCTGCACCGATGGCGCCGATCCAGCGGGCTTCTACTTCGGCACGCGCGGGGGCGAGGTGTACGCTTCTTTTGACGACGGCCAGAACTGGCATACGGTGGCGGAGCACCTGCCGCCCGTTCTGTCGGTGAAGGCCACCTCACTCTAGCGAGGTCCTCGTGGTACAGGTAACCGTCTTTGTCCCGGCCGCCCTGCGACAGTACGCCGCGGGTGAGCGCAAAGTACGGGTCGAGGTGGACGGCGACGAGCCGCCCACCGTCGGCCACGTCTTTTCGTGTTTACACAAGACGGCGCCGGGCGTGGTCGAACGCGCGCTCGACGAGTGTGGCGAAGTGCGCCCGCATGTGAACGTCTTTGTCGACGGCGAGCTGGTGCGCGTCGGCCTTCGGCTGGGACTCGATACGCCCGTGGCCGAGGGCGCCGAGGTGTGGATCCTGCCCGCCGTCTCGGGCGGCTAGGGCGGCGTCAGAGCCCAGAGAGCTCGCGGTTCTTAGCCGTATACGACTGCCACTCCTCGGGCACCGCGCTCTCGTGGAAGATGGCGTTGACGGGGCACTCGGGCTCGCATGCGCCGCACTCGATGCACTCGTCCGGGTTGATGTAGTACATGTCCTCGGCTTCGTAAATACACGACACGGGGCACACGTCCACGCAGCTGGAGTTCTTCTCTCCGATGCACGGCTCGACGATGACGTAGGTCATACGCGCATTATTCGCGGCCCAGTCGCACGCCGACTGTGACCTGGGTCACATCCAGGCAAGTCGTTCGAGTGCCGCGCGATCCTGAACGTGGATCTTGCCGCGTACCAGGCGCACCGCGCCCTCGTGGCTGAGCGCCTTCAAAGCCCGCCCGACGACCTCGCGCCGCGAGCCGGCCATCGCCGCCAGCAGCTCCTGCGTCACGCGCGTCTCACCCGCGCCTTCGAGCAGGATCTTGGCCAGCCGACTCGTGACGTCACGAAACGCGAGGTCCTCCACGAGCGCAAGGGCTTCGCGCAGCCGTCGGGCAAAGGTCCGCGTCACCGCCAGGGCGATGCCTGGCCGTTCGGCCACGAAGCGCAGCAGGTCGCGTCGGCGGAGCAGATAGAGCGTGCAGTCCTCGATGGCCTGCGCGCTGGCTGAATTCGGCCCCTCGTCGAAAACGGCGACCTCGTTGAACATGTCGCCGGGACGCAACAAGCGCAGCACCTGTTCGCGTCCCCTGGACGACGTTTTGAACAGCTTCAGGCGGCCCGCCTGGACCACGTACAGGACTGACGACGCGGCGCCTTCGAGCAGCACGATCTGGCCGGCCGGGTAGCTGCGCTTCAACATCGCTCCGCCAAGCGCTTCCAGGTCACCCGCGGCCAGATCGGAGAAGAACGCCGACGGCAGCGCGCGCAGCTCGCGGGCGGAAACGGCGCGCGGCTTTTCGCGCGTTCGCGGTCGCTCAGGCGCGATAAGGCTGGTCATCCTGAGGTGAACTGGAGCCTGTCCTCGAGCGAAGCGAAGGACGCCGAACGATCCGCTAGCTGTGTGGGCTGCATCGCCAGTTTACGGATCCTTCGCAGACTCAGGATGACAAACGAGTGTATAGGCAAGCCTTGACCACAATTCGACCGTGTAGCGACTTGCGCGGCACCGTGAGGCGCGAAACCATACACTTCGTGGCCAGCCACTGATGTCTGCCGATTCTGTCAAGCGCGCGTGGGTGCGTGCCTACGACCCGGGCGTACCAACCGAGGTCGAGGTTCCCGACGTGCCGCTGCACGCGCTGCTTTCGGCGTCGGCCGCTCGTGTGCCCGATCGGACCGCGATTCGCTTCTTCGGTCGATCGGTCAGTTATCGCGAGCTCGACGAGGCAGTCACTCGCTTCGCCAACGCACTGATTGGCCTCGGCGTGGGCAAGGGCGACCGGGTCGCCCTGTTCATGCCTAATTGTCCGCAGATGGTCATTGCCTACTACGGTGGTTTGCGCGCGGGCGCGGTGGTCGTCCCGTGCAGCCCGCTGTACGTCGAATCTGAGCTCGAGCATCAGCTGGCCGACGCCGAAGCCAAGGTGATCGTGTGCCTGTCGGCGCTGTTCGGACGCGTCCAGGCGGTGCGCGACCGTGTCCCCAGCTTGCGGCACGTGCTGGTGACCAACATCAAGGAATATTTTCCTGGTCGAGTGCGCCTGCTGTTCACACTGGCCAAGGAGCGCAAGGATGGCCATCGGGTGCGGCTCCCGCACGACGGTCAGACCTCGGCGCTCTCTCAGGTCATGGCCCGCGCGGCCACGAAAGACCCGGGCATCCCTGTCAGTGCCGACGACCTGGCGCTGCTGCAGTACACCGGCGGCACGACCGGCGTGGCCAAAGGGGCCATGCTCACACATCGCAACCTGGTCGCCAATACGCTCCAGGTGCGCGCCTGGTTCACCAACCTGGCCGATCCCGACGGCAACGACGTGGTGATGGGCGTGCTGCCGCTGTTTCATGTCTACGCCATGACCACGGTCATGAACTTCAGCATCGCTGGCGGCGGGACAATGGTCTTGCAGCCGCGCTTCATGCTCGAGGACGTACTCAAGGGAATCGATCGCGAGAAGCCGCAGATCTTCCCAGCCGTGCCGACGGTGTACATGGCGCTCAACACAGCGCCAAACCTGGCGCGCTACAACTTGCGCTCGCTCAAGGGCGCGATCAGCGGTGCCGCGGCGCTGCCGCGCGAAGTCCAAGCGCGCTTCGAGCAGCTCACCGGCGCCAAGCTCGTCGAGGGCTATGGCCTGACCGAGGCGAGCCCGGTCACGCACTGCAGTCCGCTCGAGGGCGAACGCCGCCCGGGCTCGATCGGCGTGCCGCTGCCGAGCACGGAGGCCGTTATCTTCGACCAGGAGACCGGCACGCGCCTGCTCGAGCCTGGCGAGATCGGCGAGCTCGCCGTGCGCGGGCCGCAGGTCATGCAGGGCTACTGGCGACGGCCCGACGAAACAGCCCAGGTCTTGCGCGACGGTTGGCTGTTCACGGGCGATGTGGCGTGCGCCGACGCCGATGGCTTCTTCTCGATCGTCGATCGCAAGAAGGACATGATCATTAGTGGCGGCATGAACGTCTATCCACGCGACGTCGAGGAGCCGCTGTATACGCATCCCAAGATCAAAGAGGCAGTGGCCGTGGGCATCCCGGATGCACACTGGGGCGAAGCGGTCAAGGTGTACATTGTGCTCAAGGACGGCCAATCGGCCAGCGAACAGGAGATTCTCGACTATTGCCACGCGCGGATGGCGCGCTACAAAGTGCCCAAATACGTCGAGTTTCGCCAGGAGCTGCCGAAGACGCTGATCGGCAAATTCCTGAGGCGCAGGCTGCTCGAGGAGGAGCTGGCGCGAGCGACCACCCGGGCGAGCTAGCGCCGGCCCAGATTCGGGTTCGCTACGCCGATACCGACGCGATGGGCGTCGTGTACCACGGCAATTTCCTGGCGTTCTTCGAAGTCGGGCGCGTCGACGCCATGCGCCAGATTGGCACCAACTACGCGGCGGTCGTCGCGCGCGGGCTTCACCTGGTGGTCGTCTCGGCCTTTGCTCGGTATCTCAAGCCGGCTCGTTTCGACGACGTGCTGCTGGTTTTCACGCGTGCTACTGAGATGAGTACCGCGCGGTTTGCATTCGACTACCGCGTTACGCGTGAGGCTGACGGAGCGCTGATCGCGACTGGACGGACCGAGCATGCCTGCGTCGACGCAACGCGGATGCGCCCATTGCGACTGCCTGAATGGCTCGTCGACGATCTGCGCCGCCTCCAGTAGACGCGACGCCGTTCGACGTCGACCTGGTGGATGCCGCCTTCGGCGGTGAGGCGCTGGGGCGTCTCGAGGATGGGCGGGTCGTCTTCGTGCCGCGTGCGCTGCCGGGCGAACGTGCGTTGGTCCGCCTGGTGGAGGAGCGACGTGACTTTGCGCGTGCCGAGGTGCTCGAGGTGCTGCGCGCCACCCCTGGCCGCGTCGAGCCGCCGTGCCCGCACTACCGCGAGGGCTGCGGCGGCTGCTCGTGGCAGCACGCTTCGTACGACGTGCAGTTATTGCTCAAGCAGCGGATCGTGGTCGACCAGTTACGCCGCATTGGGCGGTTCGGTTCAGCCGAGGAGCTGGTGCGGCCGGCCATTGGCATGCTCGAGCCGTGGCACTACCGCAATCAAGCCCGCTTTACGGTAGGCCGCAAGTTCGGCGAGCTGTGCTTCACCTATCGCGCGACGCACCGCCTGTTGCGCATTGACCACTGCTGGATCACGCACCCGAGGATCAACGACGTCGTGTCGCAGTTGCAGGGACAGCTGGCAGGCGTCGAACGGCGCATCCATCAGATATTGATCCGCGTGGGCGCCAACACCGGCGACCTATTGGTCTCACCAGGTCTGCCTGAGGTGCCGTCCGTGTCTTCGGGTCAGCTGTCGTTGGAAGAGGACCTGCTTGGCCAGCGCTTCCGCCTCAGCCAGCCTTCGTTTTTCCAGGTCAACACCCGCCGCGAGCCGCGGTCCCTACCGTCAACCATTTCTGCCGCGTTGCGGCCTGTGCCCAGCGATGGCCTGAGCATGGCCGAGCTCCTGGCACTGCTGGTTCTCGACCGCCTGCAACCGTCGCCATCTGACGTCGTCGTCGACGCCTACTCGGGCGTGGGCACCTTCGCCCTGCTCCTGGCGCCGCTGGTGCGCGAGGTGGTTGGCATCGAGGAAGCCAAGTCTGCCGTTCGAGACGCGCTCTACAACGCCCGCGACACCTCGAACGCATCGTTCATCCAGGCCAAAACCGAAGACGCCCTACCCACGCTCACCCGCCGCCCCGAGTCCGTCATTCTCGACCCCGCGCGAGTCGGTGCCCATCCCGCCGTGCTGTCCGCCCTCCTGGACCTGCGTCCAAACCGCATCGTCTACGTCTCGTGCGACCCGTCAACCCTCGCCCGCGACCTGCGCATCCTGGTCGACGGCGGCTACGCCCTGGCAGAAGTCCAGCCCCTGGACATGTTTCCGCAGACGTATCATGTCGAGTGCGTAGCTTCGTTGAGGGCGTAACTGAGTTCAAACCGACACGATATGTGGGAATGGGCCTTTGCCACAGCGTTGCTCGACACGATAAGTGGGGAACTCTCCAAATGGCAGTCCGCGCGGTAGTACCACGTCGAGCCAAACCACAAGCCGTCACCGTCAAAGAGGGCGACATCGCCCAGCTGGCGCGCAGCTTCGAACGCGGTCTGCGGGCCGCGAACCGCTCGCCCGGCACGATCAGGATCTACACGATCAGCGTGGCGCAGCTCGCTGACTTCCTGGCCGGCCACGGTATGCCGCTCGTGGTGGCGAACCTGACCCGAGAGCACATCGAGATGTGGCTGGCGGACGTGCTCGAGCGGCGATCGGCGGGGACAGCGGAGACGCGCTATCGCGGCGCCAAGAGCTTCTTCGATTGGCTGCTCGAGGAGGGCGAGATCAAGCGCTCGCCGATGGTCAACGTCAAGCGGCCGCAGGTGGCCGAAGTACCGCCGCCCATGCTGTCTGACGACGAGTTGCGCCGGCTTCTGGCGACATGCGAGGGCAAGGGCTTCATGGAGCGGCGCGACCTGGCCATCCTGCGGTTGTTCCTCGATACGGGCCTGCGGCGATCCGAGCTCGCCTATCTGCGGGTCGCCGATGTCGACCTGGACAGCAACGTGGTCGCGGTCGTCGGCAAGTTCAGGCGGCCGCGGGTCGTGCCTTTCGGCCGAAAGACGGCGCAGG
>DASXRR010000219.1:0-25743 GCA_036506475.1 Chloroflexota bacterium | reverse complement strand
AGCACGATCGCGAGCACCACCAGGACAGCAATGAGACCCACGCCAAAGCCGGCCATGGGCATGGCCGAGCCCTGACCCATCATCAGCCCGCCGCTCATCATGCCACCGGCCATCATGCCGGCCATGGTCAGCCACGCGAGCAGCAGCAGCGCGAGGACCGCGGCTCCCAATACCAAAACGACGATCACCAAACTCCGTACGACCTTGTCCTGCATCACGACGAATTCCTCCGATTCTCCACGAAATTCAGGACTTTGCCCGATGCTTGAGCCGGCTGGCACTGCGCGTGCGGCGCAGTTCGGGGCGCCGGCGCCTGACGTCCGGGCAAAGGGTTGCCTTGGAGACTCCTTAGCACTAGGATACCAGACAGTATCCAAATTCGCGTTGGTCTTTGCAAAAAGGAGGACCGTACGCATGCCGGATGTGATGACACGTGATCGGGGCGGCCAAGCCGGCCAAGCTGAGCGACTGCGCAACTACTGGGACAAGCACGCCCCCTCGTACGACCGCGAGATGGCGTTCTTTGAGCGCGTGCTGTTCGTCGGCGGCCGCGAGTGGGTCTGCCGGCAGGCCACGGGCGACGTGCTCGAGGTTGCCATCGGCACCGGGCGGAACCTGGAGTTCTACCCGCCCGACGTACGCCTCACGGCTGTCGAATTCAGCCCGGCCATGCTCGACATCGCACGCCAGCGCGCGGCGGAGCTCGGCCGAGCGGTCGATCTACGCGTCGGGGATGCCCAGGCGCTCGACCTGCCAGATGCCGCCTTCGACACGGTCGTGTGCACGCTGTCACTGTGTGGCATTCCCGACGAACGCAAAGCAGTCGCCGAGATGAAGCGCGTCCTGCGCCCGAATGGTCGTCTTTTACTGCTCGACCATGTCGTCGGCTTGCCCGCATGGGTTCGGGCGATCCAGTGGCTGATCGAGCGCATCACGGTGCCGCTCGGCAGCGAGTACCTGCGTCGACGCCCGCTGCTGACGGTTCAAGCCGAGGGGTTCATCGTCGAGCGGAGCGAACGCTCGAAGCTCGGCATCGTCGAACGTGTGGTTGCGCGCAAGTCCGCAACTATGTAGTCAAGCCGGGCTGCGGCGCAGGTCATAGCCACCCAGGAGGGCGAGTCCCAGACCGCCCGCCGTCGCGAGCAGCACGCCGCCGACCCAGAAGACAGGCTGGATGCCCACCGCGTCCACCACCAGGCCGCCAAGGGCGAGCGAAAGCAGCCGCATCGCGCTCCAGGTGATGTCAAGAAGCGTAAATACCCGACCACGGACAAGGTCCGGCACGGCGCCCTGCACGGTGCTGTTGAAGACCACCATGCCAGTCGATGTGTTCAGGCCGTAGACGAAGAGCAGTGCCAGCGCGATCGGCAGCGGCGTGAACACGGCCAGCAAGACGTCGCCGATACCGCGGATGACATACGGGACGAAGAGCCACTGCGCGTCGCGGTAGTCACGCGCAAGAGCGTTCGGGATGAGCGGTCCAATGAGCGCGCCCACACCGATCGCGCCGATCAGCCATGCGAATACCGCGGGCGGTTGGTGGAGGTGGCGTTCCGAAAGCACAACCAGCATTGCCCCTGTGGCGCCGGTTGCGAACGATGCCAGCGCTTGCACGAGCAACAACCTCGAGACGAAGTGATCCTGGCGTGCGAAGCGGAGCCCGTCGCGCGCATCGCAGAAGTAGCTGCCCAGGCCTCGTTTCGAGCCGCCTCCGAGCTGGCCAGCATGCGGGGGGATCCGCAACGTGCCGATGAACACTGCCGAAGCGATGAAACTGGCGCCGTTTATGGCGAACGCCGGACCAGTGCCGAGCACCGCGATGAGGCCGCCACTGGCGGCCGATGCGAGAATCTGGACGAGCCGACCCGTCGACCACGCGACGGAGTTCGCGGCGAGTCGCTGCTCCTCCGTGGTGAGGAACGGGATGACCGCCTGCACGGTCGGGTTGAAGAACGTATTGCTCGCCGCCAGGCCAGCCGCGACCACGTACGCGTGCCAGGCACCTTGTGGCCAAAGCAGCGTCAGCACCAGGCCGGCTCGGAACAGGTCGGCGGTGATGAGGACGGCTTTGCGGCTGAAGCGGTCGATGATCACGCCGGCCACCGGGCCGAGAACCAGCACCGGCACGACCTCGGCAGCCACGAGCCCGGCGACAAACAGACCCTGCCCTGTCAATTGAAAAACGAGGACAACGAGCGCGATGTAGTGCAGCGTGTCGCCAAAGCTCGACAGCAGCTGCCCCAGCCACAGCGGGAAGTACGTAGGGCTCGCGACCACGCGGGCGTAGGCCTTGCCAACGCCTGCGAGCCGCACGCTCATAAGCCAAATGGTGCGGCGCTGGTGCACCTCGATGCGCTGATGACGCGCTGAGCCGGCTGGTTGACGATCGAGCATCAGCGGCAGCAGCGCTGCAGCAAGCCACCGATCGAGTGGACGCCTGCGAAAGCAGAGCGCGACCTCGCGCGCTCACCAACCGTAAAGTGGGGAGTAACGACTTAGAGAGTGGCCTCCATCACGATCCATCTGTCTGCCGGAAATGGGGCGACAGCGCTTGGTCTACTTGCGCAAGCCCCGAACCGACTGGCGCGGTCGCCTCGTGGTTAGCCCGGAGGTGAGCACAGCCGCTGACCTCGAATGGCGAAAGATGGTTGTCGACACGCCGGCTCCGTGCTCGGCCGTTTTTCCTTGGCGCGCACGATTCACTGCAAGATCTGCTGCAAAACCGTGGACACTCGTGGGGTAACTCAGATCATCGTGGCGCACGAACTCGCCGATTTCGTTCTCGCCTGGCGCCCCCTGGACCAGCGCGGCGCACCCCGGGGCACCCTTTAGACCGTCTTCAAAACGGTTGCTCGGCCAGCTTCCTGGTCGAGGGTGGGTTCGACTCCCATGCACCTCCGCCACCTGAACTCGAACTCAGAATATGAACACTTGTTCTAGTGCCTGCTATGGCGTGCGGTCCTCCAGCGAACGGCCAACCTGCTTCGCCCGGTGAGAAAACGGTTGCTCGCGTGCCCTCCAGGCGCGCCGGCTGTGCCCGGCTATGCCACACAGCGGGATTTGCTGCAGATTTGCGGCAAGTCCGTGCAGCAAACGGGCGGGCTGCCGCCCTGGCGAGGCGGCTCTGGCGGCGAAGCAGCTTTAGACTTGCTGCGCTGCATGCGTGATGGCGACGCTTGGTTGGCAAGCATCGGCGGGGTGATCGGGCCGATGAACACACGATCGGCCGGCAGGTTGGGCTGATTCGCGGCCGCCACCCGACCCGTTTAGCGACAGCGGGCAGCTCGGCGGCGGCTAGTGGCGCGAACCCTCAAGAGCCGCTTTGGCGGATTGCGGCTCAACCCGACCGTGTGGATCGCATGATTAGAGTCGGCGGCGTGGCGTACGGCGACACGGCTTGCGGGTCCGGGCACGACGGCCGATTATCAAGCAACGCGCCGGATCACGACCCTCGTCGTTACCGGAGGACTCAGGACCCTATAGCCAAGGTAGGAGTGCGTGGCGGCGGCCACGACCGTCCGGAAGTGTGGACTAAATTTCGAACGCGCGGGTAAAGAGCCGTCGGTCGTGCCACCGAACATCTCGCCGATCTCGCGATCGTGGTCACTACCAGGCAGCCTAAAACAGTCCACGTGCCGCCTGCGACGCTACACCAGTGCCGAGACTCGCCTCAGGCACTCAACTCGTCGGTGAGAGGCACGAAAATCCGGCTCACCAGTGTCGCCGCATCCATCACTGGATCCACCGGTAACCCGTAACTCATGTATTCGTCAAACTCACTTATCAGGATTGGCCGTGCCGCATCCGCCATTGGCACAAAGGCCTGCATGGCTAACGCTGCTTCCATGTCCTCCTGAGTTATTTCACGTTGCGCTGGCAGGGTCATCGATCCGCGCATCAACTCGGCTGTTTCTGACCTGTTTGCCTCTGCCCACGCTGACCCGCGCATCAACGCGCGGGTGATGGCCGCTGCTCTTGGCCTGTCGCTCTGCACGGAGCTGGCGCTCATAACGCACGCGCAGCAGTAATTCATATCTGAGGGCTGCATGTTGTTCATACCAATCATGCGCGCCACGCCAACGACTTCAAGGAGAGCTCCCTGACCGTCTGGAGACTGCACCGCGGCGAACTCGCCACTTTGCAGCGTGGCCAAGACATTTTCCGCACTCGGTGCAGGCGACCAGACGATCTCGACACCCGGATCGACGCCAGCCTCGGCGATTGCCCTGCCGTAGAGGAACTTGCTACCGGCTACGTTCATTCCGCGGAGGCCGGCAAGTGTTTCCACTTCTGAATCCGTTGGTACGGACAGCGCGAGGCAGCCCCGTTGCAGCGGGGCGGTTATCACCATGTCACCAAGTGTCTTGCCAGCCGGCAGTCTCGGTGGCACCACGGCCCAGACGGTCGTCAACCCTGCGTCAATTTTGCCACTCGCCAGAGCCGGCATGATGTCGCCGACCTCGGGATTAACAACAACGGACGGCGCGAGGCCTTCATCCTCGAAGTAGCCCTGCGCGAGAGCAACGTACGCCGGGGCCTGACAGGGCACACTGGCCAAACCGATGGTCACTTGACTAGCCGCGCCGGCGGCACGTACTCGTCCCAGGCCGACGGCAAGCGCGGCGCCGACCAGGACCACCCCACCCGACTCGGCGATAAATCTCCGTCGCGTGCGCCCCCGCATGCTGAGCATACTCGTCGGAACGCCGGAAAGGTTAGGCATCACTACCTCTCCTCGCGCCGTAGCCTCTCACCGTCGGCAGCGATCGTCATGAAGAAACGTCATAACCTCGAGTCCGCGACCCCGAACTTGTCTCCAGACGCGAGGCGCTCGCGGCATGCTCCTTTGAAACGTGGGCAGCTGAACTCGTGGGGGTGGCGCAAGCGTACGCGCGCGTCATCTCGAGCTTTTCCCATTTTCCAACGCATGCCTGAGACGGGTGTATGTTCCACAGATGCAGGCAACGGTGATGGTTGCGGCTCGTCGTTGAAACTGACATGGCCACGGGTGACCGCAACCCACGGTGAGGGCGCGCAATTGCTAGCTAAACTGGGCGAATATGTCGCGCCGCAGTCGTCAGACCACGGCTTCGCAGGTAGTGCCGACGAATGGGGCCGACTTGGCGGACGATCAGATGATCGAACGCCTCGACGAGCAGCTTCGGCGCGAACACCCAGAAGTGTTCGACAGCCTAAGGCGGTGCGGCGAAGCGTTGTCGCTCAACTGGTCCGCAGCATCGGTGGCATGCGACTCAACCGCGACCAGGTTGACCAGGTGATTCGGCTGGGCCGTGCGGCTGCCGCGCGTCAGGGCCGCACACGAACCAAGGTCGACACGTCGACATAGCCCTTTTCTGGCCCGCTCGAGGAACAAAGGGCTATCGTCCGTCGGCCCGCCTAGGACTATGCTCGGCTACACTCGGGCCACTTCGCCTGGACACACGCGGCATGGGCAATCTACCGACTCGGACTCACGCTCGCTCGAGGAACCGCCTTCGGAGTGAGGAGCGCCGCGCCATGAGCCGACGTCTTCTGTTTGTCGAGTACCTGCCAGATAGCGTCGCGATCGGACTGTCGATCGGTTGGGCTGGATTGTGGTGCCACGAGTGGTTTCGCGTCCCTGCGGTGTTTGGGCTCACCAACGATGGGTCGTTGCCGTTTCTGGTGGTCGTTGCCGTCCTGATCGCCTGGCGCCATCGCCCAATTGGCCTGGCCATTGGATTCGGAATTGTCCACCTTGTGGGCGCGATCGCGACCGTACTCCCGTTGCCCCTTCTTCCCTTTTCGCCTGAGCAGACCCTCACGCATTACCTGGCGCACGCCATTTACGCCATGGCCCAGGTTCCGCTTTTCGTGGCAACGCGCCGGCATGCCTTTGCGTGACGCCTCGGAGCCTGGTCCGTTGGTCGTGTACACCATCTTTCTCGGCCGTGCCTCCTCAGCTTAAGCCGTCGCGAGCGTGGTCCGCCAACTCCTGAGCGAGATGAGCCTCGAGGAAAGGCGCGCCATGGTCGAGGCGCTGGTCGGAGTCCCGTTTCCTGGCCGCTCGCAAGCCACGGACTCGGTGCCAGCGGCGTCCCGGGCGCATGCGGATGAGCCGAGCAAGCCGATCCTTACGACTGTGATGCCCGCGGAAACGCTCAGTCGTCGCGAACGCGAAATCGCCCATCTCGTTGGACGCGGTTTTAGCAACCCGAGATCGCCGAAGCGCTAGTCGATTGGCCGTGCCGCTCAATTCTGGTCAATGTCAGCGATGCGCGAGACGCAAGGCGGGGCGGCCTTTCTGCTCTTCTGAGATCAGCCGGTCGGCGATGCGTCGCGCGAACAAGAGTCCGTTCAGCGCACGCTGATCGTCTAGGAGCATGCGGTGCGCTCCGCACATCTCGGCAAGCTGCCCCGTGAGTGCCCGCCTGCAGTTGCAATTCCGTTCGATCGCGCGCAGCAGGTACGACGTCTCCTGCTCAGTGCCATGAAAGACTGTCTGCTTCACCAGAGTGACTCCCCACCCACTATGCGATGCACTCTGGAACGGTGGCATCGGCTAACCGGTGCGGCGCTGCCTCGGTCAGATGACGGATTTCCGGAAACAAGATCCGCCACGTGACCGATGCAGCCCTCCGCTTAGTTCCCGATGTTCGGTCGGAGGCTCCGCTCGCAAACTGAGGCTGTACCCCGAAGTGTGGCCGCGGAGCACTGACGGAACTACACAGCCCAGCATCGCGTAACCCGCTGGGCAAACCAAAGTCCTCGAAGAAGGAGTACGTACCAATGGAGAAGAAGTCGCTGAGCGTATTCGAGCTCGAGCGTCAGTCGGTTCTGGAGCTGCCGGATCGCGAACTGCTGGGCGGCACCCTGATTCTGGTCTACGCCCCGATCGACCTCGATCTCGACGTGGATGTCGACCTGAAGAACATCGCGAATAACGCGTTCGGGGACGCGGACGTCAACGTCGTTCGCGTTGATCACAACTACACGGACGTGAACGTGAACCGGAATGTGAGTGACATCGAACTCACTCTGTTCTGTAACCAGATCGTCGCTGTGCTTGCCGCTCAGTGCTTGAGCGCAAAGCGCTGGTAGCGTTCGACGTCACATGCGAGGCGCAGGCGTCCCGAAGCCGCTGAGGGGCGCCTGCGTCAAGCCGCGAATGGCGGCCGGGCTCACCCCTGACCGCCATTCGCCACGTCTGTCGTTTCCGAAGGTGTCGCGCGCATTCAGGCGACCCGGAGTCCGGAGGCCAAGATGCAGGCTGAAATGGACGTCACTTCCGACCGTCCCATGCGCTCCCCGCACGTGGTTCTCGTGGGCGAGATGCAGGGCACGGGTTTCAACGATTCGCAATGGCTGGTACAGCGCAACGGGAAATTTCTCCAGGTATCGGAGGTGCCTTTCCGCATCCTGGAGCATGCAAACGGACAACGCACCGACGCGGAGATTGCCGCGCGCCTGACCGAATCGACGGCGTGGCAGGTCACTCCTGACCAGGTGGCGCGGATCATTCGAAGCAAGCTCATTCCTTTCGGGCTGATCACATCCGCCAACGGCTCCGCTGCCCAGGTAGTGCAAGCCAAGCCGCGCTCGGCGGTAGGGCTCAACCTGCGCATGCGGCTGCTGAGTCCAGCTCTCATCGACCCGATCGCGGGCGTGTTGCAATGGTTGTTTGCCCCGCCAGTGATGGTCCCGTTACTGCTGGCGATCATCGTCGCGCATGGCTGGCTGTACTTCGTACATGGGCTCGGCGACAGCCTGCGCGCGGTTCTCTTTACGCCGGGCGCCCTGGTTGCCGTATTCGCGCTGCTGTACGTCGCCGCTTTCTTTCATGAGCTGGGTCACGCAGCAGCGCTCAGGTATGGCGGCGGACGGGTGCGTGGAATGGGCGCTGGCGTGTACCTCTTCTATCCAGTGTTCTACACCGATGTCACGGACAGCTATCGGCTGAGCCGTTGGGCAAGGGTACGAACCGATCTTGGCGGCTTCTATTTTCACCTGATCTTCGTCCTTGGCATCATCGCCTATTCCTTAGCGTCGGGTAACGAGTCCTTGCTCGTGCTCGTGCTCGTGATCAATCTCGATATTTTCCGCCAGTGTCTGCCGTTTGTTCGATTTGACGGCTACTGGGCATTGGCAGATTTGACTGGAGTACCGGATTTCTTCTCACAGATGGGCCCATTCTTGTTGAGCCTCCTGCCTGGGGAAGTAACTGCTGGAAGCAGGCTGCCCACGCTGCGACCATGGGTCAAGGCCGTCTTTGTTACCTACATTCTGGCAACGATCCCGATGCTCAGCATCCTCTATTTGCTGATGGTGAAGGGATTGCCCATGTTCGTCTACTCGACGTGGGAAGCCGCTGTCCGAATGGCCGCGATCATTGCCGACGCCTGGGCCCAGGCGAGCGTTCATCTCGTTTTGATCGCATGCTTTCAAGTGTTGCTCATCGCAATACCAGTCCTGGGGACCGGGTATCTGCTCTACCGCGGCGGACGATGGCTCGCGAGGGCGATTTGGAAGTGGAGCGTGCCGACGGTTCGGCGACGCCTCATCGGAGCGCTCGTGACGGCATGCCTTGGAGCCCTGATTGCATCATTCTGGGCACCGCAGCTCCAGCAGTTCTCGACGCGCCAACAGGCGATGG
This sequence comes from Chloroflexota bacterium, assembly GCA_036506475.1. Taxonomy (GTDB): domain Bacteria; phylum Chloroflexota; class UBA6077; order UBA6077; family CF-72; genus CF-72. The sequence continues at coordinate 17,111 of DASXRR010000219.1, read as the reverse complement.
CAGCCGCCGCTCGAGCGGGCCACGCCATCCAGGGCGTCCGCAGCTTCGAGGTCAACCAACGCGAGCACATCGAGGCTTCGGTGCTCTACGAGCACACCCCGCCGGTCGGAGGCAACCATGCCCCCGTCTGGCAGAATTGCGGGTTCTATAGCGCGCCAGTCGCAAACGAATTCGCTGTGCACTCCATGGAACACGGCGCGGTGTGGATCACGTACCGCCCCGACCTTCCGGAAGCGCAAATCACCGCGCTTCGTGAGGTAGCGCGCGACCAACGCCACGTGCTGGTCAGCCCGCATTCAAACCTGCCTGCGCCAATTGTGGCTTCGGCCTGGGGTAACCAACTTCTGCTGGACGAGGCATACGATCCGAGGCTGTTCGAATTCACGAGCTTCTTCGCCAGCGGCCGCCAAGCACCGGAGCCCAACGGTCCGTGCACTGGCGGAATTGGCGCACCTGAGTAACAGACCAAGCGCACCCAAGAAGGGAGCTACTAATGTTTGGAAAGAAGTCTCTTAGCGCCTCAGACATCGGCGCGCAAGTCGTGATGGAGCTGCCCAGTCGGGAACTGGTGTGCGCGACGATTCTGGTCTATGCGCCTATAGACATCGATGTGGACGTCGACATCAGGATGAACAACATTGCAAACAACGCGTTCAGGGATGCAGAGGTCAATCTGCTGCGAATTGACCGCAACCACCTGATCGTTAACGTGGAGCGGACACTGAGCGATCTTGACCTCGGTGTGTTCTGTAACCAGATCGCTTCAGCCCTCTCAGCTCAGTGCCTGAGGACGCTGCGTTAACGAGATCTGGGGTGGGCGCCCCGCCACGGGACGCCCACCCGCGCAACCATCGCTGAAGGTTTACCCGTTGTTAGTCGAGCTTTGCTGAATCCCAGGCGAGGTTGTCCCAGGCCAGGTTGTCCCAGGCGAGGTTGTCCCAGGCCAGGTTGTCCCAGGCCAGGTTGTCCCAGGCCAGGTTGTCCCAGGCCAGGTTGTCCCAGGCGAGGTTGTCCCAGGCCAGGTTGTCCCAGGCCAGATTCTCCCACGTGAGTCCGTTCCAATCGACGCCTGCATATCGTGGATCGTTCCACCTGAGGGACGCGCCGTACATGACCGGGAACATTGAACGGGCGAAGGTGTCAGACGGACGAAGCCGCTGGTTAGCGGCAGCCGGGGACGCCGAAAAGGTCGCGCTGAGCGCGTCAATGAGCCCAGCGCCGTCCGCGGCAGGATCGAACGAGGACGCGGTATCGGCAGACCAACCGTACGGCTGCGTCGTACTTGTCAGGACACCTTTGACGCGGTTCGGTGTCAGAGTCGGCTGCTGTTGAAGCAGTAGCATCGCCGCGCCACTGACGACTGCTGTCGCTGTCGATGTGCCGGTTAGCCGGAAGTACGTCGCACCCGTGCTCGCCGTGGTCAAGCGGTCTGGATAGAGCACATCGAGGTAGCTCCCCGGCACGCGCAGCGAGACGATGCGGCGGCCTGGTGCTGTCACGTCGGGTTTTCGAGTCGAATCAGGTGGGGTACCCCATGCCGAAAAGCTGGCCAGCACATCGTCGCCGACATCGGCCGTTCCGCGGTCATCCGTCGCCCCCACCGTTATCACGTACGGATCGATTCCTGGCGACTGGACAGTCCCCGCGTCTGGGCCGCCGTTGCCGGCAGCGGCGACCACGACTACACCGCGGCGCCAGGCAATCTCTACTGCTGCGCAGAGCGGGTCCAGTCTGTAGGACAAACGCGCTGGCATGCCCAGAGAGAGATTGAGTGCGCGAATGTTGTACTTAGCACGATTGGCGAGAACCCACTCAATCCCGCGCACGACAGACGAGATACGGCCGTTGCCGTCGCGGTTCAGCACGCGGACGTCCACGACACTCGCGCCAGGCGCTGCGCCGACATACTCTCCACTGGAGCGGTAGCCGTTCCCAGCGATGATCCCCGCGACGTGAGTCCCGTGGCCCCCGCCATCGGCCAGTCCGCCGCGATCGCCAGCGAAATTCGCGGCCGCTAGCAAACGATTTCTGGGCTGTGTCAGATCCTCATCAGCGGCGATGCCTGTATCAAGCACGGCCACCGTCGGGCTCGCACCGGTCACGCCGCGCTGCCAGACGTCATCGGCATTGATCGCGCGCGGATATGCCGACGCAAGCTCGACCACCGAGCCACTCATCGATGCTGGGCGAACGATCGAATCCGCGTATACGAATGCAACCCGCGGATCCAGGCTGATCGCGGTGATCGCCGCGGCATTGGCGAATCCCGCGGCGCTACTGATCAATGCGAGTGTGCCGACTGGTCGGCCGTACTTGGAAAGGAGCGCCAGTCCTTGCAGTGCCAGCGCTTCGTTGGGCTTGCCAATGTATGGTGGCCGGGTCGGTTGCATTTCCACGATGACCGGCCATTCGCGAACCGGATCTGCGCTCATTTGCCGCTTCAACTCGGGGTCGATGCGCTCGATATCGGCAGCGGCAGCTACTGGCGTTAGCGGCGGCGAACCTTGCCCGCCCAGACACACGAGCAGGCTCAGGGACAGGGTCAGCCAGACAGTTGACCTCGACAGGCCGGCCAGTTTCAGCGCGGCATCCGATAGATATTTAGGAAAGCGACGACATGAACGTTGTGTAACCGAGCCCATGGGTCTCCCCCATCGTGCCGTCGCCGCGCTGGCACACTACGTTGAGCGCGGCTACGTTCAAGAGCGGACCAGGACCGTAACCTGCGCGCCGGCAGCAGTGGCATTTTCCGTGCCAGACACACGAATTGGTTACGTCCGGTAGCAATACCGTGTATGGTGGGGCAAGAGTGGCTTGGTAGATCACTACTCGGTTACGAGATGTAGCAAGATCGTGTAGCTTCGTCGTCTTATCTCCGGCGGGTCGCCGGCTCGGGGGGACCGCGCCCTCGGGTGGTGGTGGCAGTGCCATACGACGCACCCCTCAACGCCAAAGAGCATCTTCGCGCACGGCCGTCGCCACTTCTTGGCCGTGAGCGAGAAAGTCAGATTGCCTGCCGTTATCTGGTGGACGATGAGGCGCGGGCACGACTGCTCACGCTTACCGGCCCCGGCGGCACGGGCAAGACACGACTCGCCCTCGAAGTCGCGGCGCGCCTGAGTGAGCGCTTTGAGGATGGAGTGGTCATTGTCGACCTCATCCCGGTTACCGGTGCCGAACTCGTGCCGTCAGCGCTGGCACGGGCGCTCGACCTGCCTGATACCGGCGACGCACCCCTCCTCGACTCACTGCTCAGGTATCTCGAGCGCAAACGCGTGCTCATCGTTCTGGACAATTTCGAGCACGTCTGTGGCGCAGCGCCGCTTCTTTCGCAGCTCCTGGGTGCGTGTCCCGATCTGACGTTCCTCGTAACCAGTCGGTCAAGGCTTCGCCTCAGTTGGGAACAGGTCCTTCCGGTGCCGCCGCTCGAGGTGCCCGATCTCCAGCAACTCGCGGCTGTTGACGTCCTCGCCGAGGTGCCGGCAGTTGCGCTGTTCCTGCAGCGCGCTCGGGCCGTCGATCCTGAGTTCGCGCTCAGTGGCGCAAACGCCCGCGCTGTCGCCGAGCTGTGTGTCCGATTGGATGGCCTGCCGCTCGCGCTAGAGTTGGCCGCCGCTCGCATCGACGTGCTGCCGCCACAAAGTCTGGTCGGTCAGCCTCTCGAGCTCCTTACTGACGCCGCCGCCGATGTCCCCGTCAGACACTGGACCATGCGCCGTGCGATCGGTTGGAGCTACGACCTGCTGGTGCCGGAGGAAAAGATCCTGTTCCGACGCCTGGCTATCTTTCCAGCCGGGTGTACCCCGGAGTCGGCCGCGGCCGTGTGCGGCGAGGTCGACACAGGCGACGGAGAGGTCCGCTCGGTCGCTCCCAACGTGCAGGTCCTGGCCACATTGGCGTCACTCGCCAACAAGAGCCTCCTGCGCCGCGACTGGCAGCATGAGGACGAGCCAAGGTTCGGCATGCTGGAGACGATTCGCGCGTTCGCACTGGAACGGCTGGTGGAGTGTGGCGATTTCGAGACCACCGCGCACCGGTTCGCGAGCTTTTTCGTGGCGCTCGCGGAGCGGGCGGAGCCTGACCTGACCGGGCGCGACCAGGGGGTGTGTCTGTATCGACTCGAACGCGAGCACGGCAATATTCGGGCGGCCTTGCGCTGGTGCATCGATCAGCGCGCTGCTGAGGAGGGCCTGCGACTGGCCGCGTCGTTGTGGCGATTCTGGTTCACCCGCCACCTCACTGAGGGCGACCACTGGCTAAGCGAGCTGCTGGCGCTCGAGGGTTCGACCGAGCTACAGCCAGGTACCCGCGCCAAGGCGCTAAACGGCGCCGGGACCCTTGCACATGCACGCGGAGACCTCGACCGCGCCAGCAATTTGCACGAACAAAGTCTCACGCTCCGCCAACAGATGGCCGACCGGCGCGGCATCGCAATCTCGCTGAATAGCTTGGCCAATGTGGCCGTGGACCGCCTCGATTACGAGGCCGCGCGCGTGCTGCACCAGAGCAGCCTTGGGCTGCGCCGCGAGCTCGGAGACAAGCGCGGCATCGCGGTGGCGCTCAACAACCTCAGCGTCATCGAACGCGATCAGGGGGAGTGGCAACGTGCGGCACAGCTGAGCTTCGAGAGTGCCACGTTGTTTAGAGAGCTGGGGGACAAGCATGGCCTCGCTCTCTCGCTAGTGACGCTGGGAGTTGCGAAGTTCCATCTCGGGCCCGCGGTAGAGGCCACCGCCCTGCACCAGGAGGCTTTGGTGCTCTTTCGCGACCTGGGGGACCAGCGCGAGATCGCCGAGTGGTTGGAAGTGCTGGCGAAGACAGCGTACACGCATGGCCAGCTCGCTCAGGCCGTGCGGTTGTTCGGGGCAGCTGAAGGCGCACTGGAAGGGATCGGCTCGTCAATGGGGCCAGCCAGGTCGCCGCGTTACGGCCGCTATGTAGCCGAGTTGCGCGCCAGGCTGGGACAGGCAGACTTCGCCGTGGCTTGGGCAAGCGGCCACGCGATGTCACTGGAGGACGCCGTAGCCGCGGCCATCGCCGAGCAGGATGCCGGGGCCCCTGTTGGCGCGCCGCCTGAGGCGCTGGATCGGCGTACGGATAAGAACGTGCCGGGGTATCGGGGAACTACCCGCGCCAACCCTGCCTCGCACTCGCTTACTCGGCGGGAACAGGAAGTGATGCCCTTGCTGGCACGCGGGCTCACGAACCGTCAAATCGCCGATGAATTGATGATCTCCGAGCGCACCGCGGAGACGCACGTATGCACAATCTTGAAAAAGCTCGGGCTTACCCGCCGTGCGCAGCTAACTGCGTGGGCTGTGCGCCATGACCTGCAGTCGAGCCCACGCACTGACTGAAGCTGTGCTACCCGCGTGCCTGCAGCACAGTTCACTGTACATACGGGCCTCGCTCGTCGCTGCCCAAGTTACGGGATCTATACGGGATCCCCCTGATTTCAGCTCAGCCGGCGACGGGTAAGTTGGTAAGTGGTGAATCCCCATGAGTACCCCAGGGCTGGCGCCGAGCGACTTGAGCGTGCCCCGCCAATGGCTGTTTGACCATCGCAGCCTGCTGACCGAGGACACCGTCCGGTTACTGACTGAGAGAGCTCTCCACTTCACGGCCATCCTGGACGAGGACGGAACGATCCGTTACGTCAGTGATTCGGCTGAAACGATTCTTGGGTATACGCCAGAGTTTCTCAGAGGCCGCAACTTTCTGTCGTTGGTGCACGCCGAAGATTGGCCGCCGGTCATAACTACCTTCAACCAGCGAATTGGCGTTGACCAAACAGGTCAGCTGATCGAGTTCCGCTGCCGGCATGCGAGCGGCGGGTGGCGGAGTCTGGAAGTGATTGCACAGACCTGCACTGCCGATCGGTGGATCGGTGGCGTAGTGATCAATGGACGAGAAGTTACCGACCGCAAATGGAGCGTCGAGCACTTGCAGCGCCAGGTCGAAGCGCTGCGAGCCATCGCGCATCTGGGACGTGCTTTGCGTGAGACCCTGACACCGGCCGGTATCTGCCTGGCCGTTCTGGAAGGTGCGCGAGCACTGGCTGGTGTTGAGGGCGGGGCCATCTTCTTGCGAAACGCGCGAGGCCGGCTGCGCGTCTGCCATGCCCTGGGAGCTGTCCCGCCGCGGATGCGGGCCCGTCGTGCCACCGCGGCGCAAACCGCTCGACACGAGGCTCTGGTGCATGCCGGACCTCGATTTTTTCGACTCCCGCCACTGGGCCATGTCACATCCGAGCTTGGCGGATGGTCTGTCCCGATGCAGACGCAGGATCGCGTCATCGGCGTACTCGAGGTATACGGGCGCAGTCTCGCTGGCCCAGCGATGAGCGAAGCGCTGAGCAGCCTGGCTGATCAGGGCGCCTGCGCTTTGGATAGATCGCGCGTGTACGGGGACATGGTCGCCCAGGAGCGGCGCGTCAAGCAGGTCGTACGCCGGCTCGTTCTGGCGCAGGAGCATGAGCGCCGCCGCGTTGCGTTCGAGGTGCACGATGGTTTGGCCCAGCTCACCGTGGCCGCCCATCATTACCTCGAAGCCTTCGCATCGGGGTACCGGACGCGGAACCGCGACAGGTCAGATCAGCTCGAACACGCACGAGATCTGCTGCGGCGGACTGTGTGCGAGGCGCGCCGCCTCATTGGCGGGTTACTCCCGACGCTCGTGAATGAGGTTGGCCTGGCAGCCGCGGTACAGTTCGAAGTCGAGGGACTTCGCGCGGACGGCTGGCATGTGGAATACATAGCCAACATCGGTCCGGACCGGCTGGCCGCGGCAACCGAACTCGCGCTATTTCGCGTCGCGCAGGAGGCGCTCGCCAACGTGCGCAAACACGCAGGGCAGAGCAAGGTGCGTGTGACGCTCGAGCGCCGTGGCCACGCGATTCATCTGGAGGTTCGAGACTGGGGGCGTGGCTTCAGGCAGACCCGGTCGCACAACAGCCATGATCCGAGTGAACGCATCGGCCTGGTCGGCATGCGCGAGCGAGTCTCGCTGATTGGCGGGCGCTCCAGCATCCGCAGCCGTCCTGGCTGCGGCACACGCGTTACTGTTGACGTGCAGTTACCCCCGACGATTCAGATACTTCGGGCGGCGGCCGAGCCAGGGCCGCACGCATGAGCGTTCCGTGGGTACTCGGGCATGGCTCAAGCTCCAACCCCGCCGCTCCCCTCGCCACCAGGACGACAGACCCACGCCGCGCGGCTAGTGCTCGCGGACGACCACGATCTGGTCAGGGCAGGTCTGCGGAATATCCTCTCCGGCGAACGGTGGCTCGAGATCGTCGGCGAGGCGACGAATGGGCGCGAGGCGGTGACGCTCTGCCGTGAGCTTCAGCCCGATCTGATTCTGATCGACGTGCGCATGCCCGACATGGACGGCCTGACAGCGACCCGGGAGGTCAAGCGGGAGTCGCCAGCAACGAGCGTAATCCTCTTCACCATGTACGAAGTCCCCGACTACATCCTGGACGCGCTTCGGGCTGGCGCTTCGGGCTATCTGCTGAAGGGATCGCCGAAACGCGACATTCTGGATGCAGTGCGCCGCGTACTCGCGGGTGATTCGCTGCTTCATGCCGATCTGGTGCTGCAACTGCTGCAGCGCGCGTCAGGTACGCACCTGACCAAACCACAGGTCGCGGAGTTGACCCCGCGCGAGCGCGACGTACTTCAGCTCGTCGTACTTGGACAGACCAATCGTCAGATCGCCTATACCCTCGGACTGAGCACGAGCACGGTCAAGTCGCATCTTGAGCACATCATCGCCAAACTCCAGGTGTCGGATCGTACTCAGGCTGCCGTACGCGCAATCGACCTGGGGCTCGTTCGCACCACGTCGAGCAGTGACAATTGAAGTGCTCAGGCCTTGAGATCATTTGGGTGCTGACGTCGATTCCGCGGTCGAGGTCGACACTGGTGTCCCGCTCGGTTGCGGGATAGGCGTTGATGTCGGCGTCAGCGTGGGTGAGTGAGTGGGCTTTGGCGTGGGGGTGCGCGTCGGAGTCGCGGTGGAGGTAGGCGGGCGAGTAGGAGGCACGGTAGCGGTGTGTATGGCTGGCCGCCTCGGAAATGCGAAGCTCGTCGGAATCCCCACGACCAGCGCAGCGATTGGAATCGCGGGTGTCACAGTGAGGCCGATCGCCGCCGATGCCGCCAGTGCTGGCGCCATCGGCGGCCGGGCTGCGTTGCAGGTGCCAATTCGAGGCGTATAACGCGCAGACGCTCGACCGGAAGCAGTAAGCACCAACACTTCGACCGACGGGTCGATGGGTGCGAGTCCCGCCATAGTTGAGCGCACATAGAACTCGATTGCGGTGTCAGTCCATGACACGAGGGAGGAAGTGCGGACGAGCTCGCCAGCGACGAAGAGCAGGCCGCTGTACTGGTCCTGCCGCGCTCCGAAGTTCGCTCCACGCACGATCAGGCGCTCGCCACATCCAGCCCCGGACCGACCTGTTGAATCGGCCGGGGGTGTAAAGCCAACGATAGTGGGCGGTGTGCGTGGGAAATCCGGGACCGCCGTTTGACGTGCCTCGGGCACATCCGCGCCGAACGCGTCGATCAGCGACGTCTCAGGCAATTGGGATGGTCGCGCCAGGCCGAGCGGGGCACTCCGCACGAATTGACGGAGAAACGCAGATCCGGCTAGTTCCTCTTCCACATCCGCGGGCAGATCGATCCCCACCAGCACACGTTTGAACCAGTCGCCGAGCAGCACCCCCTCCGTGACGCCGGTGCTGCGTGTGTGCTGCATGATGCCGCGCTGAAAACGCTGGAACACGAAGTCCGGATTATTGGGGTCAATAGCTGGCTGACTGTTTGGCAGACCCCAGACGCCGAGTGCCTCGGCGACACGAGCATAAGTGTCGCACGAGCCGTCGCTAGCATCCTGTCCGCACGCGCCTGAACTGACGAAGGAGCTCCAGAAGTTGATGGGCACGCCGTTCCACTCGTCTCGAACGTTTTGCAAGGCGATGTCCGCCGCAACTTGAAGGTAGTCAGTTGTTCCCGCCTCGGGGAATGTAGCCATGAGGTCGGGGTCCGGCGAGGGAAGACGGCTGCCGTTCAGCTGAGTGATTGGGAGCGCTGCGTCTGGAAGATCCAATGTGTGGACGCGGCCGTCCGCGCGGACTTGAAGCGCGTGTCGTTGGAAGAGTTGTGTTTTTACCCCGACCAACGGGAACGCATTCGACACTGGATAGCCGAAAGTAGCGACACCGCCGTGCTGGTCGAAGTAGTCGACGAGTCGCGGATCGAGTACCCTATAGCCTGTGGCGGCGAAGTAGGAGCCGAAGTTACCTGGCTCGGCACCGGCGCGGCTCAAGGACGCGACATGCGGGTCCAGCGTCTCCCCCAGCAAGGTAGCCGCGATGGACACGACGACGATGTAGCGCAGCAGAAATGGGGAGAAATAGCGAGCGGCTTGGCGCTCGACGATCCGGCAACGCAGTCGCCAGGGCACATGCTTAGCCATCTGTTCATTCCCTGAGTCAGGGCAGTGAGGGCGGCGCGCGAGGCCTTCCATATCGAGTGTGCGACCGAACCCAGCCGCGCACATCGGCCACTCGGCGCCTTGGCGGCTAGGTCACATGACGGAGGTGTCAACTGAAGTCGATGCCGCGCTACGCAGCGGCGCGCTTGACAAAGGCGATCGCGGCACGCGCCTGGTCAGCAGGCAGATGTTCGACGATGACGGCAAGTGTCTTCGCTAGCTTCGAGCACACTTCGAAGAAGACATCCAGGTTGAGCAGCCCGTGACCTGGTGCAGCCTCGGAGATGTGCACAACCAGGTCGGGGTCGGCCAGGATCGCGCGCACGCGGCGCGCGGGTTCACCAGCGACGGCTTCCGGTGTGGGCTTAAAGTGGGTCGTCAGCACGCGTACGCCCAGCCCGGCAAGCTCGCCTGGGAGAGGAGCCTGTTCATCGCCGCGTATGTCGTCGCCGCCCTCGGCGTTGCCCTGCTGGAAACGTCCTGCGGGATACGCGAGCCGCCAGCTTGGCGCGGCTCGGGGCCACCGTATTCCTGATGGCCGGGGTGGTCGCGCTCGTGGTGGAGGCCAGGTTCCTGGCCGGCCGCGCCTCGACCACCCGCTTGGTGTATGTCATGGTGGTGTTGCTATTCGTTGCGCAAGCCATCCTCGGCGCAGCGTTGCTCAGCAGCGCCGCAGGGCGCGCCTGGGTTGGCTGGACCGTACTGGCTTGGAGCATCGGCTGGCCACTTGTGTTGCCCGTTGCCTCGCTGAGAGACATCTACTATCCGATCCTGCCTTTCTTGCCTCTGCTGCCGATCGGGATCCCGTTTGTGAATGGCCAGACAGTGTGGATCGGCAGGAGCCGGTAACCGCGGCGCGCTCGCCGATCAGGTCGCCGAACTCAAGACCGCGCGTACGGGTTCCGCAGACTTGAACAAGCGGCGAAGCTCGTCGTCCGGGAGCGCCGCCACGATGCGTTCGATTCCGGCCCGCGCCTCGGCGGCGAGCGTATCGCTGCCGTCCAGCGTAAGGAGCACGGAGGTGGCACGGACAAATAGCGCAGGGTCGCCCATCTGACGCGCCAGGTTCACCGCTCGCTCGGAATCCGCGATCGCATCAGACGTCCGCCCTACGGCGACCAGCGCCCGACTTCGTGTCGTCAGTCCCAGGGCTTCATACTTCACACGGCCTCTGAGGCGGCTTTGCTCGATGGCCTGGGCTGCCAAGCTGAGCGCCGCATCCCAGTCGCCGCGCGCCAGGGCAATCTCTGCTCGCGCCTCGGCAAAGCGCAAGCCCCAGAGCCAACCGTGCCAAGCGGTCGCGTTCTCTACAATTTCGCCTACTTCAACGACGAGCTTCTCGGCACGGTCAACGTCCTGCCGCCGAGCGAAATTCAGGAGCAGGTCGAGCCCCGCGCTAATGGCCGGCGGCTGGAAGCCGAGCGACCGCGCCAACTCGCGCGCCTCTTCCGCCAACACCTCGTTCCCGGCGTAGTCGAACAGATCGAGGTGATAGCCGGCCGACATCGCAATAGCGCGCGCCAGCATTGTCCTGATGCCATATTCCGTGCCGTAGCGGCGTGCTTCCGCGAACACGCGCTGCGCTTCGTCGTAGCAGCCACTCGCAGCCAGGCTGAGGCCGAGCTGCGGAAGCGCCTGGACAATCATCGAGACGTTGTTCGCTTCGCGCGCGACCTGGACACTCTCCTGGCCGCGCACGATCGCCTCTTGAATCCTGCCCAGCTGGTGGTACGAAAACGACACGTACGCGTGCACCGTCGGCGGAGGCGTAAACCCCGGCCCGCGTGCGAGCGCTTGCTCGGCCAGGGCGATGCAGCCTGCCGGGTCGCCGGCTGCCGCTACGGCTGGGGCCAACCAGCTGAGCGCGGTTGCCTGGAGGTCGGCCCGTTCTAGCTGCTCGCCCAGGACTCGCAGCTCGTCCGCCCTCCGGCGGAGCGCCGGGAGGTCCATCGACCACCATAGCGCCTCGAGTAGCTCGGTCAGTACCTCACCGCGCAGCGGTGGCTGATCTGTCCCAAGCCGCTCGAGGGCAGCCTCCAATTCGCGTCGTTCCTCTGCCCACTGTGCCAGGCTCGAAAAAGCTTTGCCGAACCGTACGTGTAGATCAGCGAGGTGCTTGGTCCAGCCGCGGCGTTCGGCAATTGCCCGTGCTCGCGCGTAATGCTCAAGCGCGTCACGCGCTGCCAGTACCTGCAGGGCTGTGTCGCCGGCAGCCACGCTGAGGTCGAACGCGGGCTCGTCGATGGACGCCGCTAGCGCGTGGTGCGCGAGCTCCGCCGCCGGCGCGCCGTCACGCTGCAGAACCTCTAATGCGCGGCGGTGAAAGACACGTCGCCGAGCTGCGCCCGCTTCCGAGTACGCCACTTCGCGGATCTTGTCGTGGGCGAATTGGTAGTTGTCGCCTGCCTCGCGGAGCAGTGAGCCATGCAGCACTTCGTCCAACGCTGCAAGCGCCTCTTGCTCACTGATGTCAGCGACGTCCGCAAGCACGTCGAACGAGCAGGCTTGTCCGAGCACCGCGGCAGTCGTGACCAGCGTGACGGCGAGTGGGCTGAGCCGCCCCAGCCGCGCGCGGAGCACCTCGCGCAGTCCGGCAGGGAGAAAGCCCTCGCGGGTTGCCTCCGCGAGCACAGAAGGTTGAAGTTCGAGTACCCAGTCGCCGTCGTCTCGCATCCGCGGCGCTAGTGCGCCACCCTCTACCAACGCCTTGACTGTCTCGGTCACGTAGAAGGGCTGTCCGTTCGTTTCACCGAACAGCCAGCGGGCGAAGCCTGCGACCTGCGACGACTCTCCCACGCCGAGCGAGCCAGCGAACGGCTCGTCATCACTGACTCCGACACCCAGCGCTTGCACAAGCTCCACTGTCTCGCCCACGCCGAGCGAACCAAGAGCGATGCGCGTGATGTGTGCCTCGCGCTCGACACTAACCAGCCACTCGGCGAGCGCGGGATCGGAGGCGATTGCCTCGGACCGCACATTCAGCAGCAACAGGACCGACACCCCGAGCTCTCTCCAGCGCGGCGCCACGTAGTGGAGGACGTCCTGCGTGGCGGTATCCGCCCACTGGACATCGTCCACGAACAGCACGACAGGTCGGCGCGCTCGCGCCGCGAGCGATTGGATCAAGCGAGCCACCGCTTCGAAGAGCCGAACCCGCGCCCCCGCTTCGTCGCCGCCGGTCAGCGGCAGGTTCGGGTGGCGTTCGGCGAGCTCGGGCAGCAACCGCGCTAGTTCGGCCAGCCATACATCGCTCAGCAACTTGCTGAGGGTGGTCTCTCGCTCGAGCCGCGGGCGCAGCGCATCAACTAGGGGCTGGTACGGCACTCGGCCGCCGGTTTCGAACGCCCGACCAGACAGCACGTCGGCGCCCTGTGCGCCGGCCCACGTGAGGAACTCGGTCGCCAATCGCGTCTTGCCAACTCCTGCCTCTCCCTGAAGAAGTGTGACTACCGGTCGCCCGGCCGTTGCCATCTCGAAGGCTTCGGCTAATTGCCTGAGCTCCGCCGCCCGCCCGACTAGCGGAACAGGCAGCCGGGCCTCACGAACTGCGATCGACGTGTCCGCGTGCAGCAGCGTTGCCTGCTCCTGGGAGCGGCGAGCGAGCTCCGACGGCGCCCACGCCGCCGGGTCGCCAGGGACACCGCCGTGGGTCGTGTTCGTCGCCGTGAGGCCCTTGATTCGTCTGCTAGCGGCGCGAAGCTCAGCGCGTTGCGCATCGTCAAGCTGTAACGCTTGACCTAGTCGCTCAACCGTGTCCGGGTAAGGAAAACGCCGGACTCCACGTTCGAGGTCGGTTATCGCTCGAGCACTCAGAGCCGATTGCGCCGCGAGCTCCTCCTGCGTCAGCCCTACCGCGGTTCGGTAGCGCCGCAGCAGCACACCGAAGCTGTGCCCCCCAGTCGCGCCTATGCCGTTCACGCCTTGTTTCCCCGTTCCGGCGGCCGCCCGCCGAAGCACCGCCCAGGATAGCACTGCGAAGTGTGTCAGTCAGTGTGTAACTCGGTGCGTCAGGTGCGCGTGGTCCGCCCGCGGCGAGTTCTCGACACTGGCGCTGATGTTGATTGCGGGCGCCCGACCGCAGTCAGCAATTCAGCACAGAGAGGAGCAAACCACCCATGCGTCGCGTGATGCTCATCGCGCTGTCGGCACTTGTTTCGCTGCTTAGCGCAGCCCCAGCCTTCGCCGGCCTCGACCCCAACCACAACGAGACGTTCCTGGTCGACGACAAGTAGCCGTACCACGGCCGAGGGAGCAGACCCATGCGTCGCCTGCTGTTCATTGCCCTTTCAGTGTTTGCCGCGGTCGCGAATGCCGCCCCAGCGCTGGCGATTGGCTGGGACCTGGCGGGAGTCAACCACAACGAGATGTTTCCGCGGGAGCAGGACTGACAGCCATGCCGCGCCCGGGCGACCGTCTCAACGCAGGCGAAGTGCGGTTACGCGCGGCGGCCGCCTTTGCCCTCTTAGCGCCAACTCGCGTGGCCCGCGCTCAACGCCGTGTGCGTACGCGCGTCGGCCGAGCCAACGAGCTGCGGATGCGCGGGCTCTACGCCGAGGCGGAGCAAGTTTGCCTGGCGACGCTGAACGATGCCGAGGCGGTTCTCGGGCCAGATGATCCAACCCTCATACCGCTCTTGAATGTCCTCGGCATCGTCTACAAGTACACCGCTCGGTTCGACGCGGCCGAGCGTCTGTACCGCCGCGCGCTCCTACTCGCGGAGTCGCAGCAGCCCACGGACCTGAATCAACTCGCCGATCTGCATCACAACCTGGGCGGGCTGGACCATGCGCGGGGGCGATTCGCTGAGGGTCAGCCTGCCGCTCGGCGCGCGGTCGAGTTGCGCACCAAGGCGCTCGGCGACGAGCACCCCGCCGTCGCCGCCGATCGCGCTGCTCTGGCGGCCTTGCTCGACCAGCTCGACCAAAGCGAAGAAGCCGAGAAACTTCTGCGAGAGGCCATCCGCGTCCTGGAGCGAACCGTTGGACGGCAGCACGTCGACGTGGCCGCCGCCCTCAACAATCTAGCTGCCATTTGTCAAAAGCGCGGATCGACGACTGAAGCCGAGCAGCTGTACCGCCGAGCGCTGGACATCAAAGAGCGAGCAGGAGGATCGCATCACCCCGAGCTGACTCCAACACTCAACAACCTTGCAATCCTCCTCAGGCGTCAGGGCCGAACTGAGGAGGCTGCAATTCTGTATCGACGCGCGCTGGCCATCCTCGAGCGCGTCGTCGGCCCCGATCATCCCAATCTGCTGGCCTGCCGCGAGAACTATGCGGCGTTACTCGGGACGAGCACGGTCGCCGTGGAGGAGCCGCGGGGCTTGCTGGCTCGCAGACGCACTGTGCGGACACAAGTGATGAGGCGGGCTTAGCCCGCGACTCAGGAAGGGGGAACGTATGGGAGTGACACAGATCGGCTTTGCCGCGGGAACGAGTGTGCCGAAACGGGTGCTGCTCTTTGGACTCGTGGCCGGCGCCGGAATTCTCGGCGGGCTGAACTGGAGCCTGGACCTAACCAACTGGGCCTATGGCGGCTTTCTGCAGAGCTTCTTAGATCCTACGGCCCAGATCGCCAACCTGGGCGTCGGCCTGCTACTCGCCTTTCTCATTGGATTCATCCACATAACGACCCCTTGCTACCTCCCCGCGGCGGTTGCCGCGTTGCCCCTGGTTCAGGCGGCGAAACACAAGCGAGACTGGTTCAAGATTGCGCTGGTACTGACGGCTGCAATGATCGTCGTAACGGCCTTGTTCGGGGCCATTGTCGGCGCAGTCGGCGGTGCCGCCGCTGGACTGGGCGCAAGCGCCCGCCCGATGGCGCTGGTAATGAAACCGGTCCTGATTGGCATGGGCTTGTTGATGGCGATCGCAGCGCTCGGGGAATTTGGCCTCGTACCCCGGCTGTTCCCTGAGCTGCATCCCGCGCAGCGCCAGGCGGGGGCCAGCGCCGAGCCGGTGCGTGGCAGCGTGTATCGCCGGGCCGCGGGGTTCGGTGCCCTGATTGCGGCTACCTTCGGCATTATCTGCACCGCGCCGCCCTACCTGGCGCTTGTTGCGTATGTGGCGGTCGTCGGGAGTGTCCTCTACGGGGCGGTGGCCCTGGGTGTCTACGGCATCGGAATGGCGCTTCCAATCGCGCTCGGCGGCGTCGGGCTGCTGCCGGCGGGCCGTTCGACGCGTTTGACGGGCTGGCTAGAGACCAACCGCGAGACCATTCGCTTGGCGCAAGGGGTCCTGTTGACGTTCTTGGGAGCGCTCACTGTGGCCTTCTTCTGGGTGCGCTACGCCGTCCCGCCTAGCTGAGAGGCGTCACAATACCCAAGGACTCGCGCCCCGTTCTCGCCCACAGAGGCAGGAACGGGGCGTTCCTTCACGTGCCAGTTTGCCGAAGCAAAGGCAGCATCACGTAGGCTTGAAACCGAGGCCCGACGGAGAGCAACCACGTGAGCGCTGCCGAGACCTGCGCCAGATCGCCGAGGACTACTCGGAGGGCGTCGTCGAACGCGATCCCATCCTGGCGACCTTTTACGGCGACTATCGCTACAACGATCGCCTCCCCGATATTGACCCTGAGGGGCGCGCGAAGGAAGAGGCGGCACTGCGGGCCATACATCTCGCGTCGAGCCGATTGCCGAGAGCGATCTCGACGACGAGGACCGCATCACCCTGGACATGCTGAAGCTGGCCGTCGGGTTCGGGCTCGATGCCACTCGGCTCCGCTTCGATGAGATGGCGGTCGACCAGATGGCCGGGCCGCAAGTGTGGCTGCACGAGCTGCTCAACTGGCACCCGACCGACACGCCCGAGCACGTCGAGCAGCTGATTGCACGCTACCGCTCCTTCGGCACGCACATGAGCCAGTACCTCGCCAACCTCGCGGACGGCATGCGCGACGGCCGCACCGCGCCGCGATCGCGGTCGAGCGCGTGGCCGCGCAGCTGCGCGCCTAGCTCGACCAGCCCGTCGAGGCGTCACCCCTGGTGGCTCGAGCACAGATCGAGCGCGCTGACCTGGCTGCCGAGCTTCGCCGAGCAGTATCAGACGCTGTCTTAGTCGGTGACCACGCTGATCGCGTGGGGTACTCCTGACTCTCGATGCGCCGTGCGTCCCGGCGAGCTACAGCGCGCAGCCGCTGCTCAGACCGCTCGAACTTCGGCAAGCCGCTTGACTGCATACTCGTCGTCCCAGCAGACGGCGGCTTCCCATGCCGCCGACGCTTGCGCGGCGACCTCGTACGCGCCGTCGTCGAGACCGGCGGCGTTGTGGGGCAGCACCAGGTCGAGGTCGGGGACGTCGACGTGCGACTCGTCCCAGTCGATCAGCGCGACCCGATTCGCGGTCATGCGGACATTGCCACGGTTGTTGGGGTCGCCATGGACGACGCACATCTGACGTCCGATGAGCCGCGCCCACGCTGCTCGGCATCGCGCAACGGCCTCAGGCGGCATCGCGCCGAGGTCAATCTTCGTCCCGGTCTGGGCGTGCAGGAGATCGATCGACGATCGCCAGCCTGGGCGCTGCGGCCAGCCCTGTGTCAACCCATGCAGCTGGCGGAGCGTGTCGGCCACGCGACGCCAGTCGGGCTCCGTCTCGGGCGGACCGCCCTGC
>DASXRR010000218.1:0-29179 GCA_036506475.1 Chloroflexota bacterium | reverse complement strand
ATCAGCTTGCGTAGCCCGCTGCGCAGGAATGGCCCAAGAACGCGCTTCGGATCCAGTCCGCGATTGGAGCCATGAAATAGCAGCGACCACAGCCGCGGATGGTGGCGCGCCATCTCGGCGTACGCCTTCGGGAACAGCGTGACCGGGAACCGACCGCACTCCAGGTACACGTCCGCCAGCCTGGTGATATGGCCCTGCGCCTCGAATGCCTCCGCGAGTGCGCGCGCCGCGCTGAGGTGTCCACCGCCCACACGCGAGTAAATCGAGAGGACGCGCAGCGGCGGCGCGCCGGTCACCGTGCCGCAGTTTTCTCCAGGACCTGCAGCCCCTCGCGGGCGCCGTCGAGGTCCGGATTCTCCTCCAGCGCTTTGGTGAACTCCTGCTTGGCTTTGGCGTACTGCTTGGTGTTCAAGTAGATCCAGCCCAACGCGTGACGATAGGTCGCGTTCTTGGCCGGATCCTTCTCCAGCTCGACAGCTTTTTCGAACTCCGGCTGCGCTTTCTCGTACTCCTTCTGGACATAGAACACCCAGCCCAGCTGGCCCCACCCATTGGCATAGTTGGGATCGATCTCCAGCGCCCGTTCGAGGTGGCTACGCGCGGAGTCGTATTCCTCGAGCGCGTAGTACGCCATGCCCATCCCGCCTTCGGCGCGTGCGTCCTCCGGATACAGATCGGCGGCACGCTGATAGGACTGGATGGCCCCGTCGTACTCCTTGAGTGCGCGCTGCGCGTGACCGAGACTCAGGTGCAAATACGACCGTTCGGGCGCCTTTTCAATCGCGCGGCGATACGCGTCGGCGGCACCGGCATAGTCGGCATTGCTTTCGAGGTAGTAGGCCTGGACGCGTAATACCTCAGGATTGTCCTTACCGCCAATCGCAGCGGCCTTGTCGAGCGCGTCGCTCGCTTCCTTCATGCGGAACTTGTCGGTGAAAGCTTCGGCGAGATACGCGTAGGCCTCCGGCAGCTTCGGGTCGAGCTCGGCCGCGCGGCGCGCGCTGGTAATCGCGCGATCGGCATTGCTGGACCAATCGAATGCCAGCGCGAGCAGCGCCTGATATTCGGCCGAACGCGGCTCCAGCTCGACAGCTTTCTGCGCGTGCGGCACGGCCTCCGCAGCCTTGTTGGCGTAGACCAGAGCTCGGGCCCAGCCGGCGTGCGCGGCGGCGAGCGATGGGCTGCCACGCGCGACGTCACCGTAGATGCCGGCCGCGGTGCCCCAGTGGCCAGCGGCCATCTCGTCGCCAGCTTCAATCAATCGGTTGGGCGCCGGAGTCGAGGCGGGCGACGGCGCGGCGGCGACCGCGGGCGCGGCATCGCCGCCCAATGGCGGCGGCCCGGGCCGAGGGTTCCAGTACTGTGGCACGAAGTAGGCCGCGGCGCCGACCACCAGGACCAGGGAGAGAATGAGACCCCAGTTCGGTCCAGAGCGGCGGCGTCGGTACGTGTACCCCAACGCGCCTCCTTAGTGTCCTTGTTGCGGCGGCGCGAAAGCCTGGCCGAGGATCCCGGCCACTCTAGGAGGGCGGTTAACCGGTGTCAAACGCGCATGCCGGCAAAACTTGTGCATTTCCTGTTGACAACCTGCGCGTTACGCGCTCAGACCGGCTCGCTCACTGTCCGGATTTCGCCGAGCTCGGACTCCGGGTCGCCAAATGGACCGCTTCCTGCGGGCACCCTGAACAAGCGCGCGAAATCCTCGCGCAGGAACGCCTGGGCGAACTGCTGACAGTACAGTGACACCAGGCGCTGGACGTAGTACTCGGTGTCGGCCTCGGCCGGCGAGATCTGATCGCCTTCTTGCAAGAGCCGCGGCTCGCCACCACGCGCACGAAAGTAGCGGATTCGCTGGCCGACGCGCCATGCGCGCACGCCGGCCGCGAGCAAGACCTCGTATGGCTCCTCGTGCGTCCCGCCGCGGCGGTATTGCGGCGGCGATTTGTGCAGCGTCACACGCACCGACAGGTCCTCCAGCGACAGTTGCGCCGAGCGAACCAGGTGCACCGTCTCCAGAAATAGGCTCCGCACCGCCAGCACATCCCCAGTCAACACCGCTGGCGCGACGCGGCGCATGAAATGTTCGCCAAACCGCTCCAGTCGACCAGGCCGGAACGTGCTCCCGACGAACGTCACTTCGCCGTCATCGCCGAGCATGACCGCGCTATGCGGCGCGCGCGCATACAGCGCCCGGTAGTGGCCCGGGAATTCGAGGCGAACGCCAGCTGGTAGGTACTCCTGTGCGCGCTGGGCCACCGCCCGCTCTGTCGGATCGTCCCAATCGGACGGCGTGGCGAAGGTGACCTCGGCACCATCAATCTCGACGATTTGACAATCGCGCGTCGCCAGCTCTTCGAGCAGCCGGTCGACGTAGCGTCGGGCGTGCGCGGTCACTTCAGCGGCGGCCAGCGGGTCGGAGAACAGACCGTGCCCGCCAAGATAGGCATGGCTCGTTCGCGCCAGGGCATCAGTGCTCGCTGCCTCAGCTCGATCGAGCAGCGCGCGCAGAACAGTGGGCAGCAGCGAGAGCTCGTCGTGCGCGGCGCCGATGTCGTCCGCGGCCATCACGCAGGCGAGCAGCGATCTGAAGGTTGCCGTCACGGCGCGACCCACGACACCGCGCATGCGCAGTTCAGCGCGACTGTCTTCAGGCAGGTGCTGCAGCCGCGCCGTCGGTGCTCCAATCGCCTGACCCTCATGCAGGTAGGCACGCACCAGCAGCGGCTCCCACAGCGACTCTGGCCCACTGTCGGCGGCGATGCTCTCGTAAGTACGCGGCAGCAGGCGTGTCAGCTCGAAGGTCGCGGGTAGCAGTCGGCGCGACAGCCCATCGACCTCGTCGACGTCATCGGCGGCATAGCGTCGAATACGGTCGGGATCGGTTTGATACGTCGGCCAGATCTCGGCACCAGGGACGTATTCACGATCGCTCTTGGCGAAGCCGAAATAGCGCGCTGCGTCTTTGAGTCCATGGCGGCGCAGGTCCGGCGCTGCCGCGCCGTAGCGGCGTACGGCGTGCTGCGTATCGATCACCTCGCGTCCACGCACCCGCCAGCGCAGAAAGGGCTCGGCGCGCTGGCCATTATCGAAAACGTCGGTCTCGAGCTCCGGTTCCGATTCGTCTCGCCCGATGGACAAGGTCACGCCCAGTTTGCCCGCGCGGCGCACCAGGAAGGGCAGATCGAAGGCAAAGATGTTGTGGTTTTCGAGCACGTCGGGATCACGCGCCTGCACGATTTCGACGAACCGAGCGATGAGCTCCGCCTCGGTCAGATCACGCACGTCGAGGCACTCGCTCCAGCCGCTGCTATCGCGCATGCTGATCATGAAGATGCGATCGCGCTCGTCATTCAAACCGGTCGTTTCGAGATCGAACTGCAGGCGTCGCAGATCGTCGAACTGCATGTCGCGGTAGTAGGTGCGGCCGGTGAGCAGCAGGAATTGTTCGATCGGATGCCACGCGATGACCAATCCGCGCAGATCGGCGAGGGTTTGCGCCTCAGCGCCGTCCCAGTTGTTCGACGTCTCGACGAGGGTCGTTTCGACCTCGTGCATGCGGTCCGTCAGCACCAGGTAGCGATAGGCGTCTTCGGCCCCGGCGGCGCCGTCGAGCTCGACAACCGTTAACCCGGGCTCGGCCCTGAAGACACCGTGCGCCTGGCGCAGCGTCGCCGCTGGCACGTACGTCGCCGGCAGATGCGCGAGCAGCTCGAGCGAGGTTGCTAGAAACCAGTTCGGAAACCTGTGCTCGGAGAGCACGGTGTGCTGCCCGACGCGGCGCCAGACGCGTGCCCGGCCGTGCATATCGGCGTCGACGGAGACGATGCCCGGTGTCGAGTCGCAGCCGAAGAGCCAGTGCTGCACCCGCGGCGCTGGCGACTGCGCCACGCCCGGCCGGGTAGGCGGCAGCACGTCGCGCAGTCTATCACCGGCCTGAGGCTTGATCGGTCGGTGCATAATGCATCCAAAGACGTGGTCGTCGTACCTTCGGCCTCGGAAGTGCCGGCCCACGCCCCACACGAGCTACGACGCGAGCGGCTGCTCGAGCTGCTGCACCGCCACCGCACGCGACCGCTCATTCTGCTAGTCGCGCCGGCGGGCTTCGGCAAGAGCACACTCGCGGCCACGTACGCCCGAGATAGCGGGGCAGCGGTAGGCTGGCTTACGCTCCAGGCTTCCGATCGCGACTCGCAACGCTTCTTCGCCCGCCTCGCCAAGATCTTCGAGGATGCGTTCGAGGAGCCACTGCCCGAGCTGAAGCAGGCGCTCATGGGTGGCGCCGAGGGCGTCGGCCTCGCGCGGGCGCTGCTCGCCGACCTCGCCCACGCCCCAGTCGGATTCATCCTCGTCCTCGACGACTTCCATCTAGTCGACGAGGCCACCGAGATCGCCGAATCAGTCGACACGCTCGTCCGTGGCTTGACCGAGGCCGGTCAACTCGTGATCACCGCCCGCGAGCCGCCGGCACTGTCGATGACCAAGCTGCTGACGAGCGATGCCGTCTTCTGGCTCGGCATCGAGGACTTGCGCTTCACGCCCGAGGAAACACGCGAGCTGCGCTCGGAGATCGGCGGCGATGCGACGCGCGATGAACAAGCCGAAGGGTGGGTCACCGGCATTCTGTTGGGCGGTGCCCCGCACCAGCTTGGCGTCGCGGGCGGGTCACTGCTCGGCGGCTACGTCGAACGCGAGGTACTCGGTCGCCTGCGGCCGGCGGAGCAGGAATGGCTGGAGGTCCTGTCTGTCCTGGACTCGGTCACGCCCGCGGCCGCGGAACGAATCATCGGTCGAGGGCCGTGGCCACATCGGCTGCTGGGGCTGACCGTTCGCTGTCCGTTCCTGGTGCCCGGCCAGGACGGTAGCTTTCGACTGCATGGCCTCGTTCGCGAGGCGCTCCTCAACCGACTGCGACGGACCGACCCCGACCGCGCCGCGATGGCCTGGACCGTTGCCCGCCAATTGGCCGAGGAGGCATTCGACCCGGTCGCGCTGGTCCGCGCCTGCCAGGAGCTGGGCCAGGTCGACAGCGCCGTCGACTTCGTGCGCCGCGCCGCACTGCACGCGCTCGAGACGGGCCGCTCGTCCGTGGGCTTGGATACGCTCGAGCTGCTGCCCGTAGGCGTCCGCCGCAATTACCCGGACCTGTGCCTCGCCGAAGCGCGGGCTCTGCTCACGCTGAGTCGCGGGCGCGATGCCACCGAGGCGGCGGAAGCGGCCCTCCAGCACGGCGGGCGGACTGATGACGTGTACGTTCAGGTATCGGCGATCGTCGAGCTGGCGACGATCACATTCGTCGCGGGCGACATGGTTGAAGCGGAGTCGTGGTTGTCCGCGGCCGACCACCTGTTGCGCAACAACCGTCTCAAACCAGAGCAACAGCGCCTGCTCGACGGGCGCGCGCTCAGCGTGCGCGGCATGTGCGACGCGACCCGTGGCAACAACCAGGCCGCGCGCGAGGACTTCGAAAACGCCGAGCGACTGTTGGCGCTCCTTGGGCCGTCCCGCGATCTCGCCCTGGTTCAACAAAATTTCGGGACGTTCTGCGACCGCACGGGTGATTACGCCACCGCCCAGACTGCCCTCGCGGCGGCGGCCGCGCACTGGCGTGTGGTCCAGGACCGCAGCCGCCTGGCCACGACACAGACAGTGCTCGGCGACATCTACTTGCGACTTGGCGATGTCGACGCGGCGGGCGAGTCGCTCGAGACAGCGCGCCAGGCCGCACGACATGTCGGTGCCTCGCGTCTCGAGCCCTGGATCGTCCTGTCGCTTGGCCAGTGGCATCGCGCCAGCGGTCGGATTCGTGACGCGGTGGAGTCTGTTGACGAGGCGTTGCGCCTCGCCGCTGACGCATCCGAGCGCGAGCTCATGGTGACCGCGCTCATCGTTCGCGCGGAGCTGGCCATCCTCCAGGAGGAGCTGGTGACTGCCCGCGAGCTCCTGGCGCGCGCGCAGGCGCAGGCGCAGCTCCTCGGTTCCGACGCCGCCCTGGCATCAGCTGATCGCGCCCTCGGGCGACTGCATCTGGCTGACGGGGCCGGCCAACGCGCGGTTTCCCACCTCGAAGCGGCCATTCGACGCGGCGCTGATATCTGGAGCCCGGACGAGCACGCTGAATCGCTGTACTGGCTTGGCACCGCGTATTTGCACTTGCAGCGACCGCAACCTGCCCGTCGCTCGCTTGAAGAGGCGCTCGAGCTCGTCGAGGACACCAACCGCCCCGCGGTCCTGGCCGCACCCGCGGCCGAGGATGAACGCCTGCTGCAGCACGGCCTCGAAATCGGGGTCAACCCGGTGCTGCTCGGTGCGATCGCGCGCCTATCGGCGACGCGCAGCCCGTGGACAGGTGTTAAGGGGCCGGTCATCACCGTCATCTCCACCAACCCGCTCCCGCAGCTGGACGTCCAGTTGTTTGGGTCATTCGTCCTCCATCGCAACGGCAAGCTGGTGGAAAGCCGCGGACGCAAAGTCCGCGCGCGCGAGCTGCTGGCGCTGCTCATCCTCAATCCGTCGGGTCTTCCAGACGAGTTCATTGCGGAACAGATGTGGCCCGAGATGACACCCGAACGGGCGTTACACAATCTTCAGGCCGCCGCGTACGCGCTGCGACACGATCTCGATAGCAAGATGGCGGTGCGCTACGCCGCCAAAACCTATCAGCTGCTGCCCCAGGTCCCCCTCGAAGCGGACGTCAAGACATTCGAGACGTACCTGACCCGCGCCCGCGGTGCCACCGGCGATCAGCGGATCCAGGCGTTGTCGCAGGCAGTCGACGTCTATCGCGACCCATTGCTGGCCGACGTGGCCTGGCAGTGGGTTGAGCCCGTTCGGGCGGAATATCGACAGCGGTTCGTCGCGGCCGCATTGCAGCTCGCCGATATGCTCGCCCACGGTGATTCCGTGCGCTCCGATCACCTCGCCGAGGACGTTCTGGCCATCGCGCCGGACACCGATGTCGCCTACGAGCGGCTGATCCAGAACGCACGCGCGCGCAATGAAGCCACCACGCTACGCAGGCTCATCAAACGCTACGAGCTCGCGTCCGCGCAGTATGGCTTCAACACCAACCCGCGTTTGCTCGCCGCTCACTGAGCCCGGCGTCACAAATTCAGCGCCCCTCGTTGAGCGAAATTGAGCAGATCCGGCATGCGTGCCTGAAGATAACGGTCAAGCGAGTTAGTCTTATATAGAGCTTCGTGCTCAAACCGTTACTTCCTCGTGAGGTACGCCATGAGAGAATGGTTTTCGCGAATCGCGCCTCGTCTGTTCGCCCTGAGTGTCATCGCGATGATGGTCACCCTGCTCAACCCGACCGCCGCCCCGTGGGGGATCTAGGTCGTGCCGACAATGACCGCCCCAGAGACCATGATGACCAGCGAACACGAGCTGCGCCGCCAGATTGATCGCTCGCTCTCGCGAGCACTCTTCGATCGCACGTTCGCCGAACAGCTCCTGACCGACCCAGCCGCGGTTCTGGGCGATGGCTGCACCCCGCAACAGCAGCGCAGTCTGCTCAATATCCGGGCGACCAGCCTGCGTGACTTCGCGCGGCAGGCCCAGGTGCTGTTCTGGCTGCAGCTCGACGAGCCGTCCTATGAGGAGGACATGGCGCTCCCCGCGGCAGCGGCAATCTAACTCGCACCCAACAGCGCACTGCTAATGAGTGGCGTAGATGCAGGCCCGTCCGCTGGGCGGGTCCTCGTCTTGGACGACGACGACCAGGTTCGCCAGATGTTGTGCACGGCCCTTCAGGTCGCTGGCTTCGACACCCTCGAAGCCGCCTCGGCCTATGAGGCCTACCGACGCCTGGCAACCGGTCGACCGCCAGAGGCAATGATCATTGATCTGCAGGAGACCGAGACCCAGGGTCTCGAAGTGCTGCGCTACATTCGTGCGCACTCTGACCTGCAGGACCTGCCGATCATCTTCCTGGCGGTGCAGACCAGCACGGACCTGCATTGGCGCGCACTTACCGGTGGCGCTGATTGGTTCTTCTCCAAACCGCTCAGCTTGCGTGAGCTCCAGAATCGCGTGGCCAGCCTGGTCCGCCAGGGCCGGCCGCTCGCCGCGCAATCAAGCAGCTAGAACAGGGGCGTCGCCGCTCTCGGGTTAGGCCCGACCGCGGGCCGTTGCACTTTGCCTCCTGCCCAACTCGCCGTAAGGTCCTCGAGGCACTGCTGCCCACTCGGTTCCGCACCGGTTGCGCACGAAGCGCGAGGCCTTCGGGAGGTTGACGTCCGCCGGACGGGCAGATGACGGTTCGGCAGCTACCTGGCGACGACGTTGGCCAGCCGGCCGGGCACGATGATGATCTTTTGGATGCTCGAGCCGAGCTGCTGGATACGCGGCAATTGCAGCACGCGCTCGCGCAGCCGCGCCTCGTCGCGCGCCAGGTCGGCGTCGACCAGCAGCTGCTCGCGCACCTTGCCGTTGACCTGGACGACGATGGTGACCTGCGCGTGCGCGAGCAGCGCCTCGTCATAGCGTGGCCATGATTGCTGGTGCACGCTATATGGCCAGCCGCGCACTTTGGTCCACAGCTCCTCGGCCAGGTGCGGAAAAACCGGCGCGGCCACCAGCAAAAACGAACGGATGGCTTCCTCCCAGGCCGTGGCGCCAGCGCTGCCCGCTGCGTGGACCTGCTTGAGCTCGTTGCGCAGGATCATCAGCTTGGAGATGACCGTGTTGAAGCGGAAGCTCTCGAGGTCCTGGGTGATGCCCTTGATCGCGCCGTGCACCGCCCGCCGCACGTCAGCGTCCGCTGGCCCGGTCGACTGCTCAGGGGCCGGCGCCGAAGCCAGATTCCACAGATCGCGCAACAAGTCCTGGAGCGCGCGCAGGGCGTCCGTATTGATCGTGCCGCCCTGGTCCCACGGACCGAGGAAGGCCAGCCAGCCCCGCACCGCATCCGCGCCCGCTGAAGCGACGTGCTCGTCGGGATTGACCACGTTGCCGTGGCTCTTGGACATGCGCTTACCGTCAGGACCGAGGACCTCGCCCTGGTTGTAGAGCCGCGTAAATGGCTCGCGGAACGACACCAGCCCGAGGTCGCGCAGCACGCGCACGAAGAAGCGGCTGTACAGCAGGTGCATCACGGCGTGCTCGGCGCCGCCCATGTACTGATCGACCGGCCCCCAGTAGTCGACCTCGGACCGGTCGAACGGCACGTCCTGGCGATCCGGCGAGACGTAGCGCAGGAAATACCACGACGAGTCCATGAACGTGTCCATGGTGTTCGTCTCACGCGTGGCTGGCCCGCCGCAGGTCGGGCAAGTCGTGTTCACAAAGGAGGCACTCGTGGCCAGCGGATTGCCTTCGGTGGCCGAGGAGCCCTGGAACTCGACGTCCTCGGGCAGCCGCACGGGCAACTGGTCATCAGGCACGGGCACGACCCCGTGGTCCGGGCAGTAGACGATCGGAATCGGCGTGCCCCAGTAGCGCTGGCGTGAGACAAGCCAGTCGCGCATGCGGTAGTTCACTCGCCGTCGGCCGATGCCTTGCTCCTCGAACCAGTCGGCGATCTTGTCCCAGGCCTCCTCGTTGGGCAGCCCATTGAACTGACCCGAGTTGACCATCACGCCCGGGTCGATGTACGCCTGATTGCCCGGCAACTGCTCGGGCGTGACGTCGTCGGGTGCATCGGGCGGTCGGACGACGACCCGAATTGGCAAGTTGAACGCGTGCGCGAATTCCCAGTCGCGCTCGTCTGAGGCTGGCACGGCCATGATCGCTCCCGTGCCGTACTGACCGAGCACGTAGTCGGCGATCCAGATTGGCAGGCGCTCGCCATTGGCGGGATTGAGCGCATAACTGCCAATGAATACGCCGGTCTTCGGGCGTTCGGTCGACATGCGCTCGATCTCGGTGGCGCGGCGGGTCTGGTCGATGTAGTCGTCGACCTGCGCCTGGAACTCGGGCGTGGTCAGCTCAGGGACTAACGGGTGCTCGGGCGCGAGCACGACGTAGGTCATGCCAAAGACGGTGTCGACGCGCGTCGTAAAGACCGAGATCCTGAGCGCAGCATGCTCCCGCTCATCCTGAGCCCTGAGCTTGTCGAAGGGTCGAGGGATGGCCAGGTCGAACTCGACGCCCTCGGAGCGGCCGATCCAGTTCGTCTGCATGGACTTGATGCGCTCGGGCCAATCGATCTCGCTGAAGTCGAGCAGGTCGTCCGCGTAATTGGTGATGCGGAAGAACCACTGCTCCAGATCGCGCTTGGTGACCGGCGAGTTGCAGCGCCAGCAGCGGCCGTTATGGACCTGCTCGTTGGCCAGGACGCCGTGGTTCGGACACCAGTTGACGGGCGCCTTCTGACGATAGGCGAGGCCCTGCTTGTAGAACTGCAGGAAGAACCACTGGTTCCACTTGTAGTACTCGGGCAGGCACGTGGCGACCTCTTTTGTCCAGTCGTACGAGGCGCCCATGGTTCGCCACTGGCGTTCCATGCGGCGGATGTTCTCCATCGTCCACTGGTATGGATGTGTGCCGCTCTTGATCGCCGCGCCTTCGGCCGGCAGGCCAAACGCGTCGAAGCCGGGCGGAAACAGCACGTTCTTGCCGAGCATGCGCATGTAGCGCGTGTGGACGTCCGCCAGCGCGAAGTTCCACCAGTGCCCGAGGTGCAGATCGCCGCTGGTGTACGGGAACATGACCAGGGCGTAGTGCTTGGGACGCGAATCGTCCGCCTTGGCCTCGTACAGACCTTCAGCCTCCCAGCGCGCCTGCCACCGCGCCTCGATCTCTTGATGATCAAAGGTTCGCGCCCGCTGCGGGGCTGGCTGGGGCGCAGGCTGCGAACCGGTCTCGATTGCGCGGGCCATAATCGGGTAATTGTATGGAACGTCGCCTGGTCTACGACTCAGATGCCGTTCAGGCGGGCCGCTGCCCCACATGCGGCAAGCGCCTCGACCGCTGCTCGTGCTCGGGCTCGCCGGCGTCGCGCTCACGTGCGGCACCGCCGGCTGGCTCGGGCTTGTCCGCGGCGGCGAATGCGCCACGCGATGGCACGGTCCGCATCTTGCGCGACAAGAAGGGCCGCGGGGGCAAGACCGTCACGCTCGTGGTTGGCGTGCCCGGGTCTGAGGCCGTATTGACTCAGCTCACGCGCGACCTGAAGCAGCAGTGCGGCACCGGTGGCACCTTACGTGGCGACGTGATCGAGATCCAGGGCGACTTCCGCACCCGCCTGCAGGAGCTGCTGGTCAAGCGTGGCTACGCGGTCAAACTCGCCGGCGGCTAGAAGATTGGGTGCCAGCTGAGCAGGAAGCGCGTCCAGCGCTGATCGATCACGACCTCGTGCGGCGCGATCGCGGGCGTGGCGGCGCGATCGAACGCCCGAATGCGCAGCGCGGCGTCGAGCGGTCGGCCGCGAGCTGACCACGATTGCACGTGGCCCACGAGCCGCCCGGCCAACGCCGCCGACCCCGGTGGCCAGCGCACCAGCAGCTCGCCCTGCTCACTCCAGGCCAGCACTGCGAGCCCATCGTGGTCCAACAGTCCGAGTGAGCCGCGCACGCGTTCCATCTGGCCGTACAGGTCAGGTAAGGCACGCGTGTTCGCTTCGGCCCAGAACGAGCACACAGCCGCGTCATGCCCGGCCAACCACACGTGCAGGCCCTGGCGAACGTTGTCCGGTGTCGTGCGCACGCCAGTCGACCAGGTTTCGTTCGCGATGCCCAGCAGCGTGAGGACGCCTGCCGCTGATACGGGCGAAACATCGCCGGCGACGCTGACCATCAAGGCCCCCTCGCCGTCCAGCGGCAGGCGCACCGGATCCATGGCCAGCACGCCGCGGAGCGGAATGAAGCTGCACCCGCCGACCCCACGGCTGGTCAGGTGGTCCTGCTGGTTCTGGAAGACGACGCACCGTTGTGGTCCCCGAATGGACAGTGGCAGGAGCAGCCGGCCGTCTGGTGCAAGCTGGTCGCGCCAGGCTGGTGCTAGGTCGCGGCTGGCGACGGTGAGCATAATGCAGTCGTACGGCGCTTTGGCCATGTAGCCCAGCGCGCCGTCGGCCTCGACGACTTCGACCTGATCTTGATAGCCGGCCTGTGCGAGATGCGCGCGCGCAGCGTCGACGAGATCGGCGTCGATGTCGATCGACACCACGCTGCCGTTGTCACCGACCAGGTGGGCCAGCAGCGCGGCGTTGTAGCCCGTCCCAGCGCCGATCTCGAGCACGCGCATGCCCGGCTCGACGTGCAGCAGCTCGAGCATCGTCGCCATCACGTCCGGCGCGGAGGCCGAGCTGACTCCGACGCCGTCGACGCGTTTGATCAGAATCGCCTCGCTGCTCCGATACACCTCGTCGAGCGGCACGCCCGGCACGAACAGCTCGCGCGGCACCGCCTCGAACGCCGCCGCCACGCGCGCCGACCGAATCTGCCCATCCTCGACCAGCTTCTCCACCAACTTCCGCCGCCGCGCGCGCGTGTCGGGCATAGCGCCTGGAATGATGGCACTAACGGCATCGCGCTGTGCGCTCCGCATCGCGCCACGCACCCTGACGCCAGCACCTGCTGATGTGGTCCACACGGCTGCTGATCGCGGTCATGGGCGCAATCGGCACTGCCGCGCGGTGCTGTTCGATCGCCGAAGCGCTCGACTGGAATGCCCGTGTCGGCGTCGCTGAACCGAGCACAAGTGGCGGTATGCTGAGGCCGTAGTGCGCGGGTACGTGCGGCGCGGGCGGTGGCCGGATCTCGGGGAAAGCGCGAGCATCGTCGTGTTGGCGGTGATTGGCGCGTGGGGCGTTTGGTTTGGCGTACAGGCGGTGCTGACGTTGTGGTGGCCGCTGAACGTGGTCTACCTGTTGGCAGGAGTCGTCGTGGCCGGCGTGTCGGCGGCGGTCGGGCGAGCGATCATCTCGCGCTGATTGGTGTGCTGCGCAGCGGCTTGTGATAGAGCGCCTCGTCGAGGTCGGGCCAGACCAGACCAGGCAGCTCGCCGACGTGACGGTAGCCGTGGCGCTCGTAGAAGCGCCGAGCGCTGGTGTTGTCGGTGGTGCACAGCAGGTACAGGTGATTGGCGCGCTCGCGCGCTTCGCGCTCGGCAGCCAGCAGCAAGCGTGTTCCAAGACCTGCACCGAGCACACCCTCGGCGACCAGCAGTAGTCGCAGATAGGCAGCGCCATTGAGCATGCGTGGAGCGAAGGTGAGCCAGGCGAAGCCGCTGGGTGGCTCGCCTACGAGGAGCAGTACGTCGCCCGCGGCCAGCCCGTCCTGCAGGCTGACCAGCGCACCGTCGTAGGTCGTGCGGTAGCGAGCTAGCAGCGGCGACGCGGCTGTCAGGGCGGCCAGCGCTGGTAGGTCGCTCGGCAGCGCAGTCCGAATAGCAGCTGCCGGCGGGTTCACCGCCGCAAGCGCGGGTCGAGCACGTCGCGCAATCCGTCGCCCAGCAAGTTGAAGCCGAGCACCGCGAGCATGATCGCCACGCCCGGGAAGATGGCCATGTGCGGCGCCAACTCGAGGTTCTGCCGGCCTTCGTTGAGCATCACGCCCCACGATGGCGCCGGCGGCTGCGCCGACAGTCCCAGAAATGACAGCGACGCCTCGGTCAGCACTGCCCACGACAGGGCGATGCTCGTCTGCACGATGAGCACCGACAGCACATTCGGCACGACGTGGCGGACGATGATGCGCGACGCGCGCGCGCCGAGCGCCCGCGCCGCCTCGACGAATTCGCGCTCCTTGAGCGCCAGCACGGGCCCGCGCACCACGCGCGCGAAGATCGGCGTATAGACGATCGCGATCGCGATCACGACATTGGTCGGGCTCGGACCCAGCGCGGCGACCACACCCAGGGCCAGCAGCACCGCGGGGAAGGCGAAGAGCACGTCCATCGTGCGCATGCTGAGCTGGTCGAACCAGCCGCCCGCGTAGCCGGCCACCAGGCCCAGGAACGAGCCGATCAGCAGCGCCACGGCAACCGACTCCACCGCTACCTGGAGCGACAGCCGCGCACCAAAGACAATGCGACTGAGCAAGTCGCGGCCGAACGTATCCGCGCCCAGCGGCATGGCCCAGCTCGGACCCGACATCGGGCGCGCGCCACCCATCTGCATCGGATCACGTAAGGGCAGCAGCGGCGCCACGATCGCCAGCAGCAGATAGAGCGCGACGATCGCCAGTCCGATCGCCGCCGCCTGATTTGCGAGCAGGCGGCGTGGTAATGGCGGGCCTGCCCGTCGGCGGTCTGTCGGCGCTGCTTGAGCCTGGTCCGCTGCGCGCGGCAACGTGTCGATCACGTGAAGCGAATGCGCGGATCGAGGAAGCCATACAGCAGGTCGACCAGCGTGTTGGCCGCCACGAACAGCGTTGCGATCACCAGGACCGCGGCCTGGACCAGCGCGTAATCACGCTGATTTATTGCATTGAGCAGCATGCGCCCGAGCCCGGGCAGCGAGAAGACCTCCTCGACGATGACCGCGCCACCGAGCAAGTAGCCAACCTGGATGCCCAGGATCGTGACGACCACGATGAGCCCATTCTTGAGCGCGTGGCGCTCGATGACACGCTGGGCAGCGAGTCCCTTGGCGTGGGCGGTCCGGATGTAGTCAGCGCCGAGGACGTCGAGCATGGCCGAGCGGGTGGTGCGCATGACCACCGCGGCCATCGCCACGCCGAGCGTCACCGATGGGAAGATCAGGAAGCGCAGATTACCGAGCGGGTCCTGGAACAGGTCGACGTAGCCGCCCGTGTTGGGCATCCAGCGCAGATATCGGGCGAACAGCAGGATGGCGAGGGTGCCGAGCCAGAAGTTCGGCAAAGCCAGGCCGATCAGTCCGAAGCCGCGCGCCGTCAGGTCCCACGCCGACGACGGCTTCAGTGCCGACAGCAGGCCCAGTGGAATGCCGATGAGTAGGGCGATGGCCGCCGCTGCCAGGGCGAGCTCGATCGTAACGGGCAGGCGCTGGGCGATCTCGGTGGTGACCGCCTGGCCTGAGCGAATCGAGTAGCCCGCGTCGCCGCGCAGCAGCGACGTGAGCCAGTTCAGGTATTGCAGATGGATGGGCTGATCCAGGCCGAACAGTGCGCGCATGCGCGCCAGCTGCTCCGCGGACAGTGCGGTCGAGGTGCCCAGGCGAGCCGTGATGGCATCGCCCGGGATCAGCCGCAGGAACAGGAAGGTCACCACGGACACACCGAGCAGCGTCAATGGAAGCGTGATCGCTCGCTTGACCAGGTACGCAGTCACACGCGTTTCAGCGCCTCAGCGGCTCAGCCCCGGCCGCCATGAGCACGAGCCACGCGCCACGGGCCCACCGGCCCCCGCCGCCACCCGCAGGGTACTCCGGGCACCGTCACGCGAACCGTCACGCGGCGCGCAGAAAGCGTCACGCGCACCGTCACCGCGAGGTCACAGTTTCGGCCGAACCGTCACGCGGCGTGCAGAAAGCGTCACGCGAACCGTCACGTGGGCCACCGCTCGCCGCGCCGCGGCGTCCCAAAGGCAGCCGAACCATCAGCGCGGCGCACGGAGCGGATCCGAAACACGATTGAGGACCTACTTGTCGAGCCAGGTCTGGCGCAGGAACGTCACGTTGCCGGTGGGAATGTGGACGAAGCCTTTGGTCGTGTTCTGATAGGCCACGTAGTCGCGGCCGACCCAGGTCCAGATAAAGGGCGCTTCGTCGACCAGCGTTCGCTGGACCTGGTCGTACAGCGTCTTGCGGCGGGCGGTGTCCGTGGTCGTGCGCGCTTGCTTGATGGCATCGCTGACGGCCGTGTTCTGGTACGACGTGACGAAGTTCAGGTTTCCGTCGGTCGTGAAGTAGCGGAAAATGTAGTAGTCGGGGTCGGCATTACCGCCGTTCAAGCCAGGCGACATGTCGAAGTCGGCTTTGAGCCAGCGGTCGACCCACTGGTTGAACTCGAGCAGCTCGATGTTCATCTTGATCCCGACTTCGGCCAGCTGTTGTTGGACGACCTGCGCCACGTCGCGCGCATAGGCCGGCTCGCTGGTCTGCGTCAGCATCGTGAACTCGATCGGGCCGACATTGGCCTCCTGGAGCAGCGCCCGAGCCCGAGCAACGTCGCGCTTGTAGCTCGGGTACTCGCTGGTCGGTAACGCGAAGGTCGTCAAAGCAGGTGCGATTGGGCCGGCCAGCTCGCCCTCGCCGAGCGCCACAGCGTCGACGATCTGCTGACGGTCGATGGCATACGAGATCGCCTGGCGGACCTTTACGTTGTCGAACGGTTTGCGCTTGGTGTTGACGAACAGCAAGTTGTAGTTCGGGCTGGGCTTGGCGTCGAGTGTGACGCCTTCCTCCTGGCGCAGGCTCTGCGCGGTGCGCGCGTCCTCGATGAGCGCCATGTCGGCGGCCTTGGTGCGCAACGCGGCGACGATGCCCGCTTGATCGGGCACCACGTTGATTCGCACGGCGTCGAGGTAGGGCAGGCCCGAGATGTAGTAGTCCTTGTTGGCCTGCAGCAGCATGTAGTTGTCGGGCACCCATTCGGCCAGCTTGAACGCGCCCGAGCCGATCGCTGCTTCCTTCTTCGACAGATCGTTGTTGTTGGCCTGGGCGACTTTCTGCGACACGATCGACGCATTCGGGCTGGCCATGTACGGCAGGATGGTCACGTTCGGCTGCTTGAGCGTGAACACGAGCGTCCTATCGTCGGGGGTGGCGACATTGTCGATGTCGGCGAAGAGGCTCTTGGCGACCGAACCGTCGACGGTCAGGATGCGGTCGAACGTGAACTTGACGTCGGCGGCGGTGAGGTTGTCGCCGTTGTGCCACTTGGCGGCGCGCAGCTTGAACGTATAGGTCTTCCCGTCGCCTGAGACGGTCCACGACTCGGCCAGGTCGGGCTGAATCGTCAGGTCCGCGGTGAGCGAGGTGAGGCGGCTGTAGACCAGCTCGAAGACGCGGTGACTGGTGAACGCAGGCACTTTCTGGGGATCGAGATTGGTCACCTCGCCCTGGCGGGCCAGGATGAGCGTGCCCCCGCGCTTGCCCGCCTGCGGCGCGGGCGCGAGGGTTGGACTGACGGCGGCAGCCGCGGGACTGGCCGCTGGCGAAGCAGCCGGCGACGCAGCTGGTGACGCCGCGGGCTTGGCGGATGGCGAAGCCGCCGCGGCGGCGGCAGGCGAGGCGGCCGGAGATGCCGCCGGGGCGGTCGTTGGCTTGGGCGCAGCCGTGGTCGGCGGCGCAGCCGCTGGACTGGTGGGAGACGGGGCAGCGGCGGGCTGGCAAGCGCTCAGCGCGAGAACCGCGGCCAGCATGACGCCACGTAGTGCGGTACGGCTCACGAAACGGCTCCTTTGGCGATCGGGACGTCGCTCAGGAACAGAGCATAACTGCCGATACTCGAACGACGATGGACACATCCGCCACGCCTGCTGACGCAGCCCGTACTTCAGCCGCTCCAAACGAGCAGACGAACCCCTCAGGTGCCGCGCAGGCGGTTCTTGCGCCTGTGGAGATCGCGTGGGCCTCGGGCCAGCGCACGTCTGCGCTCCTGTTACACGCGGCGCGGACCATGCTGGTGCTCGAGGCGAACGACCCGCGCCAGGGGCTGCCGCCGCTGGGCACCGTCGCCGACATTGACGGCGCGGGCGAGCTCCGCACCGGACGGCTGGCCGAGCATGGCCGAGCAGGACGTTTCCTGATCGCGCTCGGCGATCGTGAAGTTCGACGCGCATTGCGCCTGCGGGTCAGCCTGCCGGGCATGTTGCGCTGTCGCACGCTGGCCGAGCCGCGCGAGGTCGAGATTGCCGACCTGACGACGAGCGGGGCGCGCATTCGCGGCCTCGAGCTGCCCGTGGGGACGCAGGTGACGCTGGATTTCCTGCCGCCGGGCGGCGATCAGCCGGTTTCGGTGCGCGCGACCGTGGCGCATGGGACCCACAACGGGGCACGGCCGTGGATCGGCGTCGCGTTTCGATTGGTCGCGATTCGCGGCGGACGCTAACGCTTCCGCGCTCGAATCCTCTCGACAATAGCGGCCTGCTTTTCGGTCAGTTTCCGGCCGGCGCGGAGCTGCTGACCGACGGACTGCAGAAACTCCTTCTCCCAAGAACCGTCGCCCACCAGGCCGTCCACTTCGGTCGGCCGTGATGTTCGGGGTGCAAACATCGCTCCCAGGCCTTTGGCGCGCTCCAGATCACCGTTCGCCGCGCCCAGGCGCGAGAGGAAGTCGGCGCGCTCGTTGCCTGGGTGGCCAGCGTGGCCTCGCACCCATTCGAAGGTCACATCCAAGTGCTTTTCGCCGCGGACCTGGCCAATGGCCAGCCATATGTCGCGGTTGGCCTTGATCTTGTAGGCGCCCTTGAGGATGTTCAGCGTTAGTTCAGAGTCGGCGACGATCGTTAACTTTGAGCCAGCGGGAACCCATTCGAGGGCGGCCAGGACTGCCAGGGCCTCGGCGCGGTTATTGGTCGTAGCGCCAAGATGGCCCCACAGCTCCCACTGACGCCCATCGTCGGCATCGACGAGCGTGCCCCAGCCGCCGAAGCCAGGGTTGCCGATGCACGCGCCGTCGGTGTGGGCGAGGAACACGCCTTGCTCCATGGGAGGCTGCAGCGTCGCGCGGAGCTCAGCGAACCGAGCGCGAAACTCGTCGAGATTGTCCTCGGGGCTTGCCACTCGGCAACTGTAAGACCCGCCGCGCGTTCTCGCGCAGGATTTTGTCGTGCACGTCGGGACGGAAGCCGGCCTGTTCGAAATCGGCCAGCCAGCGCTCGGGCGTGATGAACGGGTAGTCGCTCCCGAACAGCATCTGGTCCTGCAGCAGCGTGTTGGCGAACTGGATGTACTGCGGCGGGATGTACTTCGGCGAGTAGCCGCTCAGGTCGAGGAAGACGTTGGCTTTGTGGCGCGCGAGCGCGAGGCCCTCGTCGGTCCACGGCCAGGCCGGATGCGCGGCGACGATGGTCAGTGCGGGAAAGTCGGCCGCGAGGTGATCCAGGTAGATGGGCCGGGTGTAGTCGAGGCGTTGGCCACGTCCGCCTGGTGTACCGGCCCCCGCGGCCATCATGCCGGTGTGAAACAGCACCGGGATGCCGAGCCCGGCGGCAGTTTCGAAGAGCGCCGCGAAGCGTCGATCGTTGGGATAGAAGGCCTGCCTGCCCGGATGGAGCTTCATGCCCTTGAGACCCAGCTCACGCACCGATCGCTCGAGTTCGCCTATTGCGAGCTCGCCCTTCCAGGGATCGATGCCCGCGAAGCCGACGAACACGTCCGGGTGCTTGCGACAGGCCGCGGCTAGCTCGTCGTTCGGGTAGGCGGGCACGCCCGTGGTCGTTTCGGCATCGGCGCCCAGCACTACCCCGAGCAGGTCCAGCGCCCGGTAGCGCTCAGCCGTTGCGTCCAGGTCTTCGCTGAGCAGCTTGCCGCGGAAGAATCGCTCGAAGTCGGCTGCGTCGCCGGCCCAGGCGCGCACGACGCGCTCGTCGCATGGATGCACGTGAAAGTCGATACCGCGCATTCAGCGATCGAGCGTAGCAGCCTCAGGCGACGTCGCGGCTCTCGCCGGGTCCGCTGGCGCGGGTTGAAGAGGACAGCTCGGAGCTCACCGCGGGCCAGCGTGCGCCGCCGCTGGCGTGGGGCACGGGCAGGCGCAAGACGAACCGGGCGCCGCTGCCGCGGGGGCTTTCAGCCGTGAGCTCACCGCCGTGGGCCAGGACGACCGCGCGGGCGATCGCCAGGCCGAGACCCATGCCACCCGGGCCGCCACTGGCGCGACCCTCGACGCGGAAGTAGCGCTCGAACACCCGCGGCAGCACATCAAGCGGAATGCCTGGCCCAGAGTCAGTCACCGCCACCTCGTAGCTCCCGACCAGCGCCGGCCCAACGTCGACGCGCACCCAGCCGCTGGTTCCCGCGTACTTCAGCGCGTTCTCGATCAGATTGCCGAGTGCCTGGGTGAGCCGAATGGGATCGCCGTACAGCGCCAGCGGTCCGACCGGCAGGCGCACCTGCAAACTAATGCCGCGCCGGCGCGCTTCCGGAGTCCATTCGTCGAGCGTGCCGCGCACCAGCTCGGCCAGGTCCATGTCCTCCGCGTCGACGCGCAGCCGACCGCCCTCCCAGCGCGCCAGCTCGAGCAAATCGTCGGCCAGTCGGGTCAGTCGTCGCGTATGCCCGACCAGGCCGCCTATCAGGCGTTGGCCGAGAGCGGCATTCGCCTCGGCGGCGCCGCGCTCCAGCGCTTCGGCGGCCGTCTGCATCGCCGATGCGAGCGAATGCAGCTCATGCGATACATCCGATGCGAACTCGCGTCGAGCTTGCTCATGCACGCGCAGCTGATCGGCCAGGCCATTGAATGCCCGAACCAGGGTGCGAATCTCGGACGTGCTGCCATGCGGCTCAGGCAGTGGCGGTGGAAACGCATTCGTCGCTTGCGGGCCGAATGGCAACCCGGTCGGCCGACGATTCGCCAGGTCGAGCGCGGCCTGAGCGACGCGGCCGGTCGGTCGAGCGACTGAGGTAGCCAGCAGGAATCCCGAGACGCCCGCCACTAATGCTGCACCCACGGCGACGAGCAGCGTAGTCGCGTTGAGCTGGGCGGCCACGGCCTGCAGCTCGTCGAGTGTCGAGGTCGCCTCGATCGAACCGATGACCTGGTCGTCGGCCACGACCGGCACGCTGACGCGGACCATGTCTGAGCCGCCGCGCTCCGCGAGACCGCGATCACCCACAATCGGCGTGCCAGTACGATCGAGCACGACGAAGCGCGCGCGCGTGGTGCCGTCGATCTGCACCACATAGTCACGGACCGCCTCGTCGTCGCCGCCCAACAGTGGACCGCCGACCGCGGCGGCGAGCAGACGCGCCTCATCGGCGAGGTCCAGCTCGACACGATCGCGCAGACCGTTGCGGAGCGTGCTCGCGGTGTACAGCGCCGATGCCGCGACGCCAATCAGCGCCAGGCAGGCATACGTCGTCGCCAGCCGACCACGAAGCGTGCGGAACGGGTTGGTCAGCACTCTTCGGCGGTTGGCTCCTCAGCCAGGCGGTAGCCTACCCCGCGCACGGTGTGCAGGTACATCGGGCGGCTCGGGTCGGGCTCGACCTTCTTGCGGATCATGCGAATGTACACATCGAGCGCACGTTCGTCGCCGAAGAAGGACGGGCCCCAGACACTCGCGAACAACTGCTGCCGTTCGACCACACGCCCGGCGGCCTCAGCCAACAGGCGCAGGATGTCGAACTCGCGCGCCGAGACGTCGATGACCCGCCCGTCGCGCGTCAGCCGACGCATTCCGGTGTCGAGGCGCAGCCCGCCAATCTCGTACACGCCATGGGTAACGTCGGCCGGGGCGGCGCCCGACGGGCTGCGGCGAATCTGGGCACGGATACGCGCCAGCAGCTCGCCGTGGCTGAACGGCTTGGTCACGTAGTCATCGGCACCAGCGTCGAGGCCGGTGATCTTGTCGATCTCGTTGCGGCGCGCGGTGAGCATGATGATTGGCACATTCGAGCCGGCTCGCAGGCGGCGCGCGACCTCGATGCCGCTCAGGTCGGGTAGAGCCACGTCGAGTAGTACCGTGTCCGGCGCGGGCTGGCCGCGCGCGATGGCCAGGGCCTCGGCGCCAGTTGAGGCCAGCTCGACGACGTAGCCCTCCTGGCGCAGGATGAACGCGAGCGACTCCGCCTGGAGCGGGTCATCTTCGACGACGACCACTCGGCCCGAAGCAGGAGCCGTATCATGAAGGTCGCTCATCGGAGGCACGCGTAATGGGTTTGGGCGCACTTCAACCTGGGCATCTCATCGTCATCCTGGCGATCGTGCTGCTCATCTTTGGTCCACGTAAGCTCGGCGACCTCGGTAAGGCACTCGGTGGTGGCCTCAAAGAGTTCAGGAAGGGCGTTGACGTTGGCGATAGTAGTCGACCAGAAAGTGCGTTGAGCACCCGATCGTGCCCCAACTGTCGAGCGGCGGTGCCTCAGCACGATAAATTCTGCGGCGTGTGTGGTCACGCAATGACTGCACCTTCGGGAACAGTCTAGCGACGGCTCGTCGCTCAATCTTTAGCTGCCTTTTACCGAGCTTTAAGATAGTTTTCACCTGGCAGCGGTCTCCGAGTTCGCACAATCCTGTTGGCTAGTCCGGGGGATCCCTTGACGAGCCAGCGTCAGCGCGGGGGTGAATGCCTCCAACTCCCCTAAGCCCCAGCGCTGGCTGATGAGGCTGGAGTGTGCACCGTGCGGGGGTGCTGCTCCAGCCTTACGCCTTTAATACCGGATGCTTCAGTTGCGTGCCCAGCGAAAAACGAACGGTTGATTGGCCCACCCCCGGCCGGTACCGTTCAACTACGGAGGAGCGACTCCGCAGGTCGTTTGAGTAAGGGGGATCACGTAACCGCTGTGGCCAGCATTTCCACCACGGCCACCGCCGGCCGTACCGGTTTCGAAGGCGTATCGATTCCGTTTGTGATCGGTGCGTCCTCGGCGGGCACGGTTATCGAGTGGTACGACTTCTATCTGTACGCGTTGCTCACGCCGTTTCTCGCCCCGTTGTTCTTCCCGGCCGAGAACCCAACCACGTCGCTGCTGAGTGGTTTCGCGGTCTACGGCGCGGGGTTCGCGGTGAGGCCCTTTGGCGCGCTAGTCTTTGGGCGGATCGGCGACGTCATCGGCCGCAAATACGCCTTCCTGTTGACGGTGTCGATTATGGGCGGCGCCACGTTCATCGTCGGCTTGCTGCCGACCTACGCGCAGATCGGCATCCTGGCGCCGGCCATCCTGGTGTTGCTCCGACTCCTCCAGGGTCTGGCGCTCGGCGGCGAATACGGCGGCGCGGCCATATACGTGGCCGAACACGCCCCGGATGGCAAGCGCGGCCTCTACACCTCGTGGATACAGACCACCGCGACGGTGGGCATGTTCGCGGCGCTCGGCCTGATTCTGATCACGCGCCTGAGCTTTGGCGACCAAACCTACGCGGCGTGGGGCTGGCGCGTGCCGTTCCTGATCTCGATCATCCTCGTCGCGGGCGCGCTGTACATCCGCTTTCGCCTGCAGGAAACACCACTGTTCCAGTTGCTCAAGATCCGAGGTCGCACCGCGACCAACACCTCGGGCTGGGCGAAAGACAGCTTCGGCGGCAACAAGGTCGGCATCATCCTGCTCGTCCTGATCGGCATGACCGCTGGCCAGGCCGTGGTGTGGTACCAGGGCCAGTTCCAGGCGCTCTTCTTCCTGACTACGCTGCTCAAGGTGTCGTTTGTGCCGGCGTACACCATCCTGCTGATCGCAATCGCGCTGGCCACGCCGTTCTTCATCGTCTTCGGCTGGCTCTCTGACAAGATCGGGCGCAAGGTGATCATCCTGGGTGGCTGCGCCATCGCCGCGATCACGTATGTGCCGATCTATCAGGCGATGGTCGCCAACGCCAATGTCACCATGGACCAGGCAGGCAAGATCGCCAGCGCCAACCCGAACATGCCGGTCATGATTGCGCTGGTCTGGATCCAGATCGTGTACGTGACCATGGTCTACGGGCCAATCGCGGCGTTCCTGGTCGAGTACTTCCCCGCCCGCATCCGTTACACGTCGTTGTCAATCCCGTATCACCTGGGCAACGGCGAGTTCGGCGGCTGGCTGCCGTTCATCCAGACCGGCATCGTAGCGGCGACCGTCGTCGGCGCGGGCTTCGTGCCCTGGTTCGGCGTGTTCGACCTGCGCTTCCTGAATCCGGGAGGCGATCCGAATGGGCAACTCTACGCGGGCCTGATCTACACGATCACGGTCGCGGTGATAACGGTGATCGTGGGTGGCCTGTTCATCCCCGAGACCAAGGACCGCAAGATCTGGGAAGAGGTCCATTCGATCGAGGAGCGCTCCGTCGGCGCAGCCGGCGCGGCTTCAGTCGCCGACTGAATCGGGCACAGCAGGGGCGGCCTCATGGATGTCGCTGCCGAGAAGCAGCGCATTCGCGAGGCCGTCTGGCGGCGTCTGGATAACGAAGGCATCAGCACGTTCCCGCGCCCCGTGCGCGGGCGCATTCCGAATGTGCGCGACGCCGACGCCGCGGCTGAACAGTTGGCCCAAACGCCCGAGTGGCAGCGGGCACGCGTCGTCAAAGTTAATCCCGACGCGCCGCAACGCGGCGTGCGGCACCGGGCGCTGGTGCAGGGCAAGAGGCTGCTCATGCCCAGCCCTCGGCTCCGTGAGGGCTTCATCCTTGTGGACCCAGCGCAGCTGCCGCCGAACAAACTGTTCGTCGCGTCGAGCATCAAAGGCGCCTTCGCGCTCGGCATGCCCATCGGTCTGGACGCGTTGCCGAGGATCGACCTGCTGGTCTTTGGCTCAGTGGCCGTCTCGCCCGATGGCGATCGGGTCGGTAAGGGCGAAGGCTACGCCGAGTTGGAGTTTGCCGTGCTGCGCACACTTGCGCTGGTACCGGATGACGTTGTCATTGCCACCACGGTGCATGACGCGCAGGTTGTCGACGCGATCCCGCGCGAAGACTTCGACGTCACGATCGACCTGGTGTGCACGCCGTCGCGTGTCATCCGACCGCACGCTCGGGGTGCCAGGCCACACGGTGTGCTGTGGGACCAGCTGCCTGAAGAACGTCGTATCGAGATGCCGATTCTCGACGAGCTGTATCAGCGGCGGCCGTAGACTTTCCTCGTGCCGGAGGTTTCGGCCGAGCTCGTTTCGCGCATCTTGCAGATCATCCTGATTGACCTCGTGCTGAGTGGCGACAACGCCGTCGTCATCGGGATGGCGGCTCGGCCACTGCACCATCGCCAGCGCCGCATCGCGATCGTCGTCGGCGGCGGCGCCGCAATCGTCTTGCGCATCACCTTGACCAGCGTCGCCGCTCTGTTGCTGGGCTGGCCTGGACTCAAGGCTATCGGCGGCCTCGTCTTGTTGTGGATCGGCATTCGGCTACTCGAACCTACTGCCGAGGCGGGCGGCGAGAGCCGGACCGCGACGACGCTGGCCGGGGCGATCGGCACGATCCTCCTGGCCGACTTCATCATGAGCCTTGACAACGTCCTCGGCGTCGCCGCCGCGTCTCGCGGCGATGTGGTGCTGTTGATCTTCGGCCTGGTGTTCAGCATGGCCATCCTGATGGTCGGCGGCAGCGTCTTCGCCGAGCTGCTCGATCGAGCGTGGTGGCTCGCCTATCTCGGAGCCGCGGTGATCGCCTGGACCGGCGCTGACATGGTCCAGGAGGACGGGCTGGTCACCCAGCTGGTCGTCATAGCCGACCTGGTCAGGTGGACCATCGATGGGCTCGCGACCGTCGCGGTAATCCTGGTGGCGCGCTGGATCTACCGACCGTCGACGACGGGGGCACTTACTTCTCGTTCCGAGCAAACCTCAAGATGATCTCGGCCGCTTCCTGCAGCGCGCGCTCGAGTGGCTCGCGCTCTTCGGGGCGGAACGTGGCCAGGACGTAGTCGGCCGGGTCGGCGCCATCGCGTGGCCGGCCGATGCCGATGCGCAGTCGACGAAACTCGCTGCTGCCGAGCCGCGCGATCACGTCGCGTAGACCGTTGTGTCCGCCATGGCCGCCGCCCTCCTTTTCGCGCACCTCGCCCACCGACAGATCCATGTCATCGTGAACGACGAGCAGGCCCGCGGCCGTGGGGCGCCAGCGTTCGACCGCCTTGAAGACGACGGCGCCACTGTCGTTCATGAAGCCATCGGGCAGGACGAAACCCGAGCGGCTCATGGGCATCGGGACGAGCCCGGCTGCTGGACGCAAACCGAATCGTTCGACCGCCTCGTGGACCGCCCGGGCGCCGACGTTGTGGCGCG
Organism: Chloroflexota bacterium; assembly: GCA_036506475.1. Lineage (GTDB taxonomy): Bacteria > Chloroflexota > UBA6077 > UBA6077 > CF-72 > CF-72. The sequence goes on along the minus strand of DASXRR010000218.1, from coordinate 3,453 downwards.
TCCGCTGGTACTGACGTTCAGCGTTGCCCAGGCCGACGACGACGCGGCTCGTCGGATTGCCAGTGGCGATGCGATTTCGAGCCATTAGGTACTAGCCATGAGCTGTTAGCCATTAGCTTTTAGCAGTGGGCTATCGGCCGCTAACAGCTAATAGCTAACGGCTAACAGCTTTTAAAGCGAGAGGGCCGGTCGACCTTCGTCGACCGGCGCCTCTCAAAAGTTGACTAGCGGCCGGAGCCTCAGTTCTTGCCTGGTTCGGTGCCGACCTGGACCTGGATCTGGCGCGCCTTGGCGTGCTCAGCCTTGGGCATGGTCACCAGCAACAGGCCGTTGCGGTAGATCGCCTCGACGCGCGATGGGTCGACTGCCGAGCCCAGGCGCAGCGAGCGTCGGAACTTGGCCTGGCCAAACTCCTGCCAGATCGGCTTGGCCCCTTCGGGTACCTGGAACGTCATCTCGCCTTCAATGGCCAGCGTGTCGTCGTGGACGGTGACGCTGAGCGTCTGCTCGTCCAGGCCCGGCGCCAACAGCGCCGCCTGGTAGCCGTCGGGCGTTTCCCAGACGTTTACCGGCAGCGACTGGAACCCGGCCGCCTGGCCGCCCGCACCATTCGTCTGCTGGTACATCGGCCCGAAAGCCTCGTCGAAAACGCGGTCGACCCACTGTCGGATCGGCGCGGAGCTCACGGTGTACGGGCGAGTGCGCCACAGATCAATAGCCATTAGCTCTTCCTCCTCCTCGGATGTGCGTGTGAATTCGTTGGCTACATCATGCCGACGGCTGCGTTAGAGCACGGTTGGCAGCGTGTAAGACGACCGCTAACGCCGTGTAAGAGCTCCGTTAGCGCGGCCCGTGCCTCAGCTGACGTCGATGCGCGCCACCCACTTGACCCAGTGGTAGCCACGCCGTCCGGGCACCGCCAGCCTGATGGGGAAGCCGTGCGCCGGCGACAACGGCTCGTCGCCGACGTGAGTCGCGAGTATCGCCTCGCCGAGATCTGCCGCGTTGAACACAATCCGATGCCCGGTCGTAGACACCACGGCAACTTCTGAGGCGTTTGCAGGCAACAGCGCCGCGATCGGCACGCCACGCCAGATCTGCTCGGTCCACCAGCCACCCGTGCAGTCCAGCACCGCTTGGACCTGGTGCTGCTCATGGCCCTGCAGGTCAGCAAGGCTCAGCGAGTGCTGTGCCAGGCCGGTGAGCTGCAGGCGCCAGGTATCGGGATCGAGCGTGGGCACCTGGTCGAAGAGCCAGATCTCCGCTGGGTAGGCGTTGCCCGACAGCGCGGCAGCGAACTTCGAGCCGGTCTCACGGCGTGCGCCAGGCAGATTGAGCAGGTTGGCCACGCTTGGCACGACCTGCCAACTGGCCAGAGCTGCCATGCCCAGGCCGGCCAGGCGCAAAGTGGCGCGGCGCGAGAGCACCGGTGCGCTGGCCTTGTTCGACTTACGCCTGACCCAGGCATGCACGCCGACAAAGGCCAGCAGGCCAAGGCCTAGAAACACGTGGATGTTGAGTGGCGAATAACCCCACAACGCGTCGAACGTGATGATGTTCAGCGTCCACGCCACACCCAGCGCGACGCCCGCGGTCAGCCCGAGCGCGCCGATGCTGCCCCAGATCAGGGATCGGTCGAATGTCCTGCGCCGAAGGCGGCGTGACAACGAAGCGCGAATGACGGCCTGCTTCCACACCAGCAGCACGACGAGCACGGCGGCGCCCAGAGCGCGGTGCAGGTCATACAGTGGCTGCGCGATTGCGACAGGCAGCGCCCAGCCGAACACGCCCGACAGGACCAGCGCCAGGACGAGCGCCAGCAGCAGATCGTTGGTCAGCCGGCGCGGCACCGGCCCATTATGCGCCTGTGGTTCGCGTTATGCGCGCGCGACCCGCGGTCGAGGTTCTGTCCGAAGGCCGCCCATCAGCGGGTACTGTCGAGGTGCGTGCCCTGGCCAGGCAGATTGACGCTGCCCGCCGGCGACGGCGCAGACGCGATCAACGTGGCAATGTCAGCGCCCTGGGTCTTCATGGCCGACAGCATCTGGCGCTGCAATGCCACCCGGATAGCGTCGCCGACCTGCGCGGGTGCGATGTCCATGGCTCACTATCGGCCGCTGATGCCCACCTCTTGAGGCGTCAGGCCGATTTCAGCCAGCACCTCGGCCGTATGCTCGCCCAACAGTGGGGGGTGGCGTCGCACCTCGGCCGGCGTGGCGTGCAGCGTGGCGCCTGGTTTAACCGTCCGCACCACAGCACTCGCCAGGCCCGGGTGCGCCGTCTCGATCACCAGCTGCCGATGCTGCACCTGCGGATCTTCGAAGACCTCGGCGATCGTGTTGACCGGGCCGAACGGTACGCTCTCCGCCCACAAGATGCGACACCATTCGAGCGCCGTCCGCTTCTGCAGCTCAGCGCCGACCAGGGCCAGGAACTCGGCGCGATGCGCGATGCGCGCCTGATTGGTGCGGAACCGAGGATCCTCGAATAACTCGGGCTTGCCGATAGCGGTGAGTAAGCGCCGCACCTGGCCGTCGTTGCCGCCTGGCAAGTACACCGGCCGGTCGGCAGCCAGCAGAAGATCGTAGGGCGAGATCATCGGGTGGCTGTTGCCGTGCGGCTCAGGCACCATGCCGCCGTTGAGGTAACTACTCACATGCGGGTGGAGCAGACTCACGGTGGATTCGAGCAGCGAAGCCTCGACCTGTTGGCCCGCGCCAGTTCGTTCGCGGTGATACAGCGCCAACAAGATGGCCTGGCACAGGTACAGCGCCGTCGCCAGGTCGGCAACCGCGATGCCTGCTTTGAGCGGCCGGTCTTCGGTCTCGCCGTTGATGCTCATGAAGCCGCCCATGGCCTGTGCCACGGCGTCGTAGCCCGCCACGTGGGCGTACGGGCCGTCGCGTCCGAAGCCGGAGATGCTGGCGTAGATCAGCCTCGGATTCAACTTCTGAAGCTCGGCGTAGTGCAGCCCCCAACGCTCCATGGTGCCCGTCTTGAAGTTTTCGACGAGTACGTCGCTCGACATCACCAGGCGCCGCACGACCGCCTGGCTCGCGGCCATGGCCAGGTTGAGCACAATGCCGCGCTTGTTGCGGTTGATGTTCAGGTAGTAGGCGCTCTGGCCGTCGACGAAGGGCGGCCCCCAGGTGCGCGTCTCATCCCCGTCGGGGGGCTCGACCTTGATGACATCGGCGCCATGATCGCCGAGCATCATGCAGCACAGTGGCCCAGCCAGTACGCGGCTCAGATCGAGCACGCGCAGGCCGTCCAGGGCAGGCATTGCTGCGCAAGGCTACCGGATGGCGCTCAGGTGCCCAGCTGGCAGCCTTTGGTGTTGACGAGCGTCCAGCCACCCGCTGCCATGCGGCCCACGATCAATGAGCAATACTTGCGCTGGTATCGTCCGGTTGGGCTGAACTCACGCCATGTGACTCGGCCATCGAACTGCTT
>DASXRR010000217.1:0-5653 GCA_036506475.1 Chloroflexota bacterium | reverse complement strand
GCCGAAGTGGTTGTAGACGACGTCGACGATAACGGCCAGGCCATGCTGATGCGCCGCGTCGACGAGGCGCTTGAGACCATCGGGCCCGCCATAGACGTGACTTGGCGCGAACAGGTCGACGCCGTCATAGCCCCAGTTTCGTGTGCCCGGAAACTCGGCCACCGGTAGCGGCTCAACTGCCGTAACGCCGAGCTCCGTCAGCCGTGGCAGCTGTGCAATCACCGCGTCGAATGTCCCCTCGGGCGTAAACGTGCCCACATGCAACTGGTAGATCACCTGGCCGTCGATGCCCGGCCGCTGCCATGCGGCGTCATGCCAGTCGAAGGCATTGGGGTCCACCACTTCTGACGGCCCATGCGGTCCCTCCGGCTGGCAGCGTGAATACGGGTCGGGCAAACTGGCCTCGCCGTTCAGGCGGTAGCGGTACCGGGCGCCGGCGCCCACGCCTGCTGCGAAGCCCTCCCATAGTCCATTCCCAACCGGCATGAGCGGGGTCGTCCGATCTACCAGGTCGGCCTGGATCGTGGACGCGGCCGGCGCCCACACCCGAAACAGCACGCCGTCGCGCGCCAGCATCGCCCCCATGTCCATGCGCGCGGTCGGCCAGCGCAAGCCATGTGCCACTATGTCAATACTTGTGTCATCCTGAGCGTAGCGAAGGATCCGCCTGTCTACCGGTGGCCAGCCAGCAAGCGGATCCTTCGGGTCGCGGGCTCCCCTCAGGATGACAAGCGAACCATGACCCAGCTGGACGAGTTCTACGGGCCCAACGCTGGCTACGCCGCCGAGCTGATCGAGCGCGAGCAGACGCAAGCGCTGACGGTGGCCGTGCCGGTCGCCGCGGGTGTCGAAACGCCGGCGCAACTCTCGGCCGCGGCGGCCGCGGCGGCGCTGGCCCAGGGCATTCGACTGTTCGGCCACCGCGGGGCCCAGCTCGACCCGCTCGGTTCGGAGCCGCCGGGTGACCCGCAGCTCGACTACGGCGCGCACGGCCTCGACGAGGCGGCGCTGGCCAGCCTTCCTGCACCTGTCGTCGGCGGGCCGATCGCGCGTGCCGAAGGTGTGCACACCGCGGCTGACGCGATTCGTCGCCTCGAAGGGATCTACTGTGGCACCAGCGGCTACGAGTTCGCCCATGTGGGCGACCCGGCCGAGCGCGTGTGGCTGCTCGATGCGGTCGAACGAGAGCGCTTTCGCCCACCGCGCGATCCCGTTGACGAGCGTGAGCTGCTGGATCGGCTGACCGAGGTCTCGGCCTTCGAGCGATTTCTGCATCGCGCCTACCCGGGCCAGACGCGGTTCTCGGTCGAGGGGCTGGGCATGCTCATCCCGATGCTCGACGAGCTCGTCGCGGACGCCGCCCACTTCGGCACGCGCACCATGCTGCTGGGGATGGCCCATCGCGGCCGGCTCAACGTGTTGGCGCACGTGCTCGGTAAGCCGTACGCGCGCATTCTGGCCGAGTTCGAAGGCCGTGAGCCGACCCGCCGCGGCGCGCCTTCGGAAAGCACCGACGAGGGCTGGACGGGCGACGTGAAATACCACGCCGGGGCTCGACGGGCATACCAGGCGGAGTCCAGTGGCGCGGTGAGCGTGGTGATGGCGCCGAACCCCAGCCATCTCGAGTTCATCGACCCCGTCGTCGAGGGCATGGCGCGCGCAGCGGACGAGGATCGCCACACGCCTGGCCCACCGCGCCAGGACGAGGCCGCGTCGCTGTGCGTGTTGATTCATGGCGACGCCTCGTTTCCAGGCCAGGGCGTCGTTGCCGAGACGCTCAACATCTCGCGCCTGGCGGGCTATCGCACCGGCGGCACGCTGCATATTATCGCCAACAATCAGCTCGGCTTCACGACCGAGCCGCGCGACGATCGCTCGACGCTGTACGCCAGTGACCTGGCCAAAGGTTTCGAGATCCCCATCGTGCACATCAACGCCGACGATCCAATCGCCTGCCTGGCCGCCACCCGCCTCGCGATGGCCTACCGCGCCGAGTTCGGCAAGGACTTCTTGATCGATTTGATCGGCTACCGCCGCTGGGGCCACAACGAGGGTGACGACCCGTCATTTACGCAGCCGCGCATGTACGCCGCAATCGGTACTCAGCGCACCGTCCGCGAGAAGTTCGCGGCCGACCTGGTCGCCCGCGGCGTGGTCGGCGAAGGCGAGCCCGACGCCTTCCTCAAGGCCGGCCTGGACGAGTTTCAGCGCATCCGCGACGAAGTCCGCCAGCGACCCAACGGACAGGCGACCGGTGTCATCCTGAGCCCTTCGGCTTCGCTCAGGACAAGCTCCGCGGAGGATCCGCTTCCGGCCAGTGCACCAGTCGACAAGCGGATCCTTCGGGTCGCAGGCTCCCCTCAGGATGACAAGCGGCGGCCGGACTGGTCCACCCTCAAAGACATCAACACGGCCCTATTGACCTTTCCCGACGGGTTCACCGTCCACCCCAAGCTGGACCGCGCCCTGCAGCGCCGTCGTGTGGCCTTCGACCGCCCCGACGCACCCATCGACTGGGCGCATGCCGAGACGCTGGCTTTAGCCACGCTGGTCAGGGATGGCGTGCCCGTGAGACTGACGGGCCAGGACGCACTAAGGGGCACCTTCAGTCAGCGCCACCTCAGTTTCTTCGACGTCCACACGGGCAAGCAGTTCACTCCTCTGGCGGCACTGAACGAGGCGCGCGCGTCATTCGAAGCGCACAACAGCCCACTGTCCGAAACGGCCGCGCTCGGCTTCGAATATGGCTACAGCGTCCAGGCGCCCGAAGTGCTCGTCTTGTGGGAAGCGCAGTATGGCGACTTCATCAACGGCGCGCAGGTCATCGTCGACGAGTTCGTCGTGTCGGGCCAGGCCAAGTGGGGCCTCGTCTCGGGCCTGGTGCTGTTGCTGCCGCACGCCTGGGAAGGCCAAGGCCCGGACCATTCCGGCGGGCGACTCGAGCGCTTCCTGGAAATGGCCGCCGAGGACAACATCCGCGTCGTCAACTGCACCACGTCAGCCCAGTATTTCTGGCTGCTGCGGCGCCAGGCGGCCAGCCTGGGGCGCGATGCCCGGCCGTTGATCGTCATGACCCCAAAGAGCCTGCTGCGCCACCCGCTGGCCGCGTCGCGGGCGGCGGACCTGGTCGATGGCCCATTCCAGCCGCTGCTGGACGACGACGCTGCGCGCGAGCATCCGAACCGCGTCGAGCGAGTGGTCCTGTGCAGTGGCCACGTGTGGGCCGAGCTCGCCGGGGATGAGCGTCGTGTCGCGAATGACCGTTTGGCCGTGCTGCGGCTCGAGGAGCTGTATCCGCTACCGGCCGACGAGCTGACCGCGGCGCTCGAGCGCTATCACAACGTGCACGAGGTGATCTGGCTTCAGGAAGAGCCGCGCACGATGGGCGCCTGGCCATTTCTCGCGCCGCGTTTGGCTGCGCTCGTCGGCGAGCGGGCCAAACTGCGCTATGTCGGGCGCCCGGAACGCGCCAGTCCGGCCGAGGGCTGGGCAGAAGCCCACGCCGCCGAGCAGCGGCGCATCATCTCAGAGATCCTCGAGGGAGTTCCTGTTCATGCCCGTTGAGGTACGCGTCCCCACGCTGGGCGAGTCCGTCGTCGAAGCGACTGTCGGCGCCTGGCTCAAACGCGAGGGTGAGTCGGTCCAGGCGGGCGACACGCTGGTCCAGCTCGAGACGGAAAAGGTGAATGTCGAGGTCGCGGCTGATGCCTCGGGCGTGCTGGGTCGCATCGCGCACAAAGAGGGCGACACGGTCGCGCCGGGCGACGTGCTCGCGGTCCTCGACGAATTGGCCGCTCCTGCTCCGGCTGCGCCTGCTGCTCCGGGTGCCACGGCTGCCGCGCCCGCCGAAGAACGCCCACATGCATCGCCCGTCGCCCGCCGCATCGCGGAAGAACACGGCCTCGACCTGACCAGCGTGCAAGGCACGGGCACCGGCGGCCGCGTCACCCGTGAAGACGTGGAACGCCATATCACACGCACTGACGGCACTGCCGCCCCGACAACACCGCCGCCTCCAACACCCGACACCCAACACCCAACCCCCAGCACGCGGGAGACGCGCATCCGCATGTCGCGCCGGCGTCAGACGATTGCCCAGCGCTTGCTCGAGGCGCAGCGCACCGCGGCCATGCTCACCACCTTCAACGAGGTGGACATGACGGCCATCATGGCCATCCGCGCCCGCCGCCGCGAGGCGTTTCAGAAGCGCCACGGCGTTGGGCTCGGCTTCATGTCGTTCTTTACTCGTGCCGTCGTATCGGCTTTGAAGGCGTTTCCCAACCTCAACGCCGAGATTCGCGGCGACGAGATCGTGCACAAGCACTACTACGACATTGGCATCGCCGTTGGCGCGGAAGGCGGCCTGGTCGTGCCTGTCGTGCGCGACGCCGATCGCAAATCGTTCGCGGAATTGGAGCGCGAGATCGCTGCGCTGGCCGAGAAAGCCCGCTCGAACACGTTGACCTTGGAAGACCTGCGCGGCGGCACGTTCACGATCACCAACGGCGGCGTCTATGGCTCCCTGCTGTCCACCCCTATCCTCTCGCCCCCGCAGGTAGGCATCCTGGGCATGCACAAGATCCAGCCCCGACCTATAGCGTTGGATGGCGAAGTCGTCCTTCGCCCCATGATGTACCTGGCCCTGACGTACGACCACCGCATCGTCGACGGCCGCGAAGCCGTCCAATTCCTCGTCCGAATCAAGGAACTGGTCGAAGACCCTACTGAGTTGCTGCTGGACTAGCTCGCCCTCTGGGAGAGGTCGTGCGGGCAGTTAGTCCCAGGCGATGTTATCCCACGCGATGTTGTCCCAGGCGATGTTGTCCCAGGCGATGTTGTCCCAGGCGATGTTGTCCCACGCGATGTTGTCCCACGCGATGTTGTCCCACGCGATGTTGTCCCAGGCGATGTTGTCCCAGGCAATGTTGTCCCAGGCAATGTTGTCCCAGGCAATGTTGTCCCACGCGATGTTGTCCCAGGTGATATCGGCCCAGCTGAGCAGGTTCCACAGGATGCCGCCCAGCAAGGGGTTCAACCAGCTGACGGGCTTCCCGTACAACGCGGGATAGATGTTGCGTGCGAAGCCGTCGGAGTGTCGCATGCCGCCGTTCGCCGACCCGCGGGGTCCACTCGTCACCGCCGCATACGCATCCCCAAGCCCAGCGCCGATCGCCGAAGAAGGCGGCGTGCTGCCCGACGTCTGCCCAAACGTTCGGCTCGTGCCGGTCAGAATCGCCTTGACCTGATCGGGCTTCAAAGTCGGCTGCGCCTGCAACAGCAACGCCACCGATCCTGAAGCCACCGCGGTAGCCATCGACGTGCCGCTGAGCCGGAAGTACGTGGCACCCGTGCTCGCCGTCTCGACACGCTCGGGCAACCTCTGATCCAGGCTGCTGCCGGGCACGCGCAGCGACACGATCCTCCGCCCCGGCATCACGAGATCGGGCTTTTGCGTCGAGCCCAGCGGTTGACCCGAGCCCGAGAAACTCGCCCACAGGTCGTCGCCGATCGCGGCGGTCCCACGATCGTCGACCGCGCCCACGGTGATGACGTACGGGTCGTTGCCGGGCGAGTGCACTGCGCCCGGCGTGTTGCCCGATGCCGCTACCACCACGACGCCGCGTTTCCACGCCAACTCGGCGGCCGCCGCCAA
>DASXRR010000216.1:0-39811 GCA_036506475.1 Chloroflexota bacterium | reverse complement strand
ACACCCAAGGCCAAGCTGACCTTCATCGCCACCGAACGAGACATCGGATCCTGAATCCTCTCTTTCTCGCGCTCAATTACGCCCGGTCTGACTGGGTGGATCAGTTAATTGCTCGGCTAATTCCTCGGCTAATTCCTCGGCACATGTGCCGCACGCGTTCTTTTTGGCAGCTTTGGATCGGCGCTGCGCGCCGGAGGGGCGCTGCCCCTCAACCCCGGCCGCTGGCGCGCTACCCGAATCGATGTGTGTCGGGCAGCCTCCAGCAGAACCGATGCGGGCCCGAACGGCGCATGCGCCGCGGGCGGGCTCGAACGTCTGTAGGCCCTTCGGGCGCAGCGGCTGCGCCGCTATGAACGCTGCGCGCCCGAACCGTCCGAGATCCTCCGAACGCATCCGCCAAGACCAATTCCCCAAGCCGATTCCCCCAAGGTCGTTCAAGCCGACACCGCGTTCGGGCCGACATCGCCCAGCTTGGCGCCAGCGCAGCGTCGCGCAACCGCGTTATGGCGCGCAGCGTTCATAGCGGCGCAGCCGCTGCGCCCGAAGGGCCTACAGACGCTCGAGCCCGCCCGCGGCGCATGCGCCGTTCGGGCCCGCATGGTTCCGGCTGGGGCTGCCGATCACGCATCGATTCGGGTAGCGCGCCAGCGGCCGGGGTTGAGGGGCAGCGCCCCTCCGGCGCGCAGCGCCGATCCAAAGCCTCTAAACAGAACGCGTGCGGCACATGTGCCGAGGAACTTACTCATTAGCCGCGCCGATCCAAAGCCTCGAAACAGAACGAGGGCCGCGCATGCGCGGAGGAATCTCCACGGTGAGAGTCCTCATCCTGAGGCGGACATCGCGTCTTCAAACTCCTTGCGCACCTGATCGCCGCCACTCGAGCGCCACTCACCGACCAGAGACCCGAGATCCGAGAAGGGCCTGCGGCCGGTGATGATGTCGTTGATGCCGTCGCCGAAGCGTTGGTTGGCGACGACACCCTGGCGGCCGGCGCTTTCGCTGTAGAAGCCTACGGTGGGGTCCTGCACGCCGACGGACTCGTATTGCTTGAAGACGCCGATCACGTGCGGAACGTAGTCGCCGCCGACCGGGTCAAAATAGGCGGGGGCCGGGTTGACCACGTTCTGGATTGTGGTCACCATGAGGTCAGCGCGGCCCTGATCGTTCAGGATCGGCGCGCCCTTATCACTGCGACCAAAGTCTCGGCCCTCGAGGCCGTAGCTGATGAGCTCGCGCTCCTCACTGCCAAACGGCGACGCGAGCAGATTGAGCACGCGCAGAAGTTCTTTGATGCGGTCCTCCGGCGCCTTCCTGATCACGATGGTGCCGAACGACCCGTGGTAGATCGGATAGGTCGGTTTGACCCCGTCGAGCAACGGAAATGGCGTCAACAGCCGGTTCTTGGGCGGCGGCTGCAGATTGGCCGGTGCGCCCTGTGAGTTGAAGATGTCGGGCACGTTGCCGTCCCAGCGGAAGACACCCTTGCGCGCGATCATCGCCTGACGCGCCGAGATCACGTTGTAGCCAGGCGTGCCGGGTTCGTACAGGCCAGCCGCCCACAGATCGCGCGCGTAGTCGACCGCGGCCTTGAACTGGTCGGTCTCGTACAGCCGGGTCAGCTTGCCGTTGTTCAGCGACCACTGGTTCGGGCCGCCGGCCAGCGAGGTGAAGAGCTGATTGACCGTGCCGTAACCGTACTGGTAGCCGGCCTCGCCGATGATGCCGAAGATGCCCTCGTTCGGCCTGGTCAAGGTCTGCATGATGCTCTTGTAGTCGGCGCCGCTCTTGGGCGGTTCGAGCTTGGCTTGCTCGAGCAGCTCCTGGTGGTGCCAGTGCACCCAGAAGTAGGGCGGGATGGGATCGCCGACGCCGAAGATCTTGTTGTTGATGACCGTCGACTTCCAGACCTGGGTTGGATGCGCGGCCAGGTTCGGATAGTCCTTGACCGCGTCGCCACTCAGGTACGGCGTCAGGTCGGCGCACTTGGCTTCGAGGAACTGCGGGAAGCCAGGCACTGGCTGACCGTTAGGCAGGAACAGCAGGTCCGGCAGATCGTTGCCAGCGATGATGGTCGGAATCTTCTGGCCGTAGTCGGCGAAGGGCGTGATGCTGATGCGCAGCGTGGCGCCGACGCGCTTGTTGAGCTCTTGCCAGACCGGGTTGGCATCCATCGGGGTGGGCGTCGTACCCAGCGTCTGGGTGATGATCGTGATCTCGCCGCCTTTGGCGGGTGGATTGGCCACCGAGCGGTACAGCTTGGCGGGATATTTGGTGTAGCCGGGCGGGGTGATGGTGCCGCCGGGTACGTCGGGCGGTGGTACGTCGGCCGGCGGCACGTACGTCGGCAGGGACACGCGGCCACTGCGACTGACGACAGCGGACACGACGGTCGGCGCGGCCGTGGTGGGCTGGGCGGCGGCCGCAGGAGCAGCGGTCGCGGCGGCAGCCGGAGCCGACGTCGGGGCGAGCGTCGGCCCCACGGCCGGAGCAGTGGTCGGCTTCGCGGCTGGCGCGCTCGCGGGTCCAGCGGCCGGCGGACTACTGCACGCTGCCAGTAATTGAGCTCCAAAGGCGCTCACCAGGGCGGTGCCGCCAAGCCGCCTGACGAATGCACGGCGGCTCAAAGTCGGGCGGGCGGAGACACTGGCCATATTTCCCTTATACCACCGCCGGTTCGCTCTCTCGATACCTATATTTCTGACCATTCGCGCGCAGGATGTAGCCTGCCTGGCGGACGGTGTGGATCAGCCGCGGCTCGCCCGTCGCTTCGAGCGCCCGACGCACGTGGCCAATCGTGACGTCGATCACGTTCGAGTCGCCCAGGTACTCGTAGCCCCACACTTCTTCGATCAGCTCGCGCCTGCCCAGCACGCGCTCGGGATGGCGAACGAAGTACGCCAACAGCTCGAACGCACGATGACGCAGCTCGATGCGTCGCTGGCCACGGTAGATCTCACGCGCGTCCAGGTCGATCAGCACGTCGCCGTACGTCAGCTCGCCTGCTCGACGGGCATGCTGCACATCCAGCGTCCGCCGCCGCACCAGTGCGCGCAGCCGCGCGAGCAGCTCGTCGAGCGCAAACGGCTTGGCCAGGAAGTCGTCGGCGCCGGCATCGAAACCGTTGATGCGCTCGGCAACGCCGTCGCGCGCAGTCAGGATCAAGATCGGCACACTACTTCGGGCCCGCAGCTGCCGAGCGATCTCCAGGCCATCGATGCCCGGCAGAACAAGGTCGAGCATGACCACGTCAGGATCGGCGGCCTCGGCAACGGCGAACGCGGTGGGGCCGTCGGCGGCGCGGAGCACCTCGTAGCCAGCATCGGTGAGCGCACGATCCAGGAACGCGGCCAGCCGCGCGTCGTCCTCGACGACCAGGACCCGCGGCGCGAGCTGGCGCCCGCTTGGGAGCCCCAGGACCCGTGGCGTGGTGCGCTGCATCACGGCGGGACTCTAGGGCGGCAAGCTTGGAGCCTCCTTGGATCGCCCGGCGCTGGCCTGCCACAACGGGTGCGCCTGCTCGGGCGCATCGTGCGGCAGCACCAGCAGCAGCACCTGGGCATCGGCCGCACCCGCCGCGCCGGCGACCGTCCACCGCGCCACGCCACGCCGAATGGTCACCTTCGCCGAGCGGGCTCGACCAGCGCGCACGGCGCGCAGCACGATATTGGGCTGCAGACAGCGGCTGTCCACGCCGAGGCCAAAGTACGGGCCGTCCGGCCCGGAGAAGGCCTCGCGCACCGAGGCCTTGCCAGTCCGTGGCCGGGCAGTCCACAGCACAACGGCGCGCGCCCCCGCGTCGAGGAATCGGCGCAGGATCACCTCGCGCGAGACCGCGAATTCGTTGGCCAGACGGTCGACCGACGTGGGGCTAATCCCAGCGCCGGTAAGCCGGTCCAGGAATGACGGCATCGGCACCAATAGCTCGGCCGCGGCACGGTCACACAGCTGCTCGACCCGCGCCCACGTCTCGGGATCCTGCAACGCCGCGAGCACTGCTGGCTCGTTAGCCAGGTGCGCCAGCAAGAGTGCGTGGCCGAGCTCGTGCGCGATCGAGAAGCGCTGTCGGCCGCGCGCGTGGGCTGGATCCAGCGTGACCTGCTGGCCCTGCGCTGACTTGACGCGAATGACGTAGCCGCCGTCCTCGTAGTCGAGCCGACCGGCCTGCTCGATGGGCGCCTCGAACACCCGAATCCCGAAAGCCCTTACGTACGACGCGAGGTCGGCAGGCCAGCCAGCGGCGACGACGCGCTGCTCGAGCGAGCGGCACGCGTCCAGCATCGCCTGTTCTGGCGTGGCGGCGTCGAGCGCAACGGCAAATGCGCCCAATGCCAGTGCGCCCGGGCCAGCGCCACTGGCGGTGGTCACCTCAGGCGGTGCGATGGGGCCTGGCGCGGAGCTCGTCGAGTCTAGCCTCCACCTCGGCTGGCGTCACCGTCGAGATGTCGGCGGTGCTCCCGCGCCGCCGTCCACCCTCCGAGCGCGCCGCGGCCCGACCGCGCACCCAGGTTGCGAGCTGGCGCAGCTCATCCTCGGAGATCGGCTGGTAGCGGTCCGACACGCGGGCACACGCCTCGACCAATGCCGGCGGGTACTCGGCTGCAGACTCAACAGGTCGCGGCAACGAGATCAGCGGTGGCTGATCAACGCTCGACCGCAGATCGGCGACCACCGATTCCTGCGTCGCGACGATCGCCCGTGAGATCTCGCTGTCTGCCCGATACGACGGCGCACGGCCAACGTGCTGGCTCACCGCCTGCGTCCAATCGCTCACGATGCGCCGCCCGATATCGTGAACGGCGTCGGTGATCCACAGGTACGCCTGGCTGCCTTCGGTGTAGTCGGCGGGCGCGATGCAATGCACCCGACCCTGGCGCAACAGGTCGTTCGCCTCGCGAAACGCCTTGCGCGCACCCGCGTCGTACACAGCAAAAGTCCGCCCGCCGGCCTTGTTCACGACCGAAAACACCGGTACGTCGCTTTTTCCGTCGGCGATGTAGATCATGTTCTTGAACGGGATGCGGCGTGCCTCTTCGGGCACTTTGTCGTTGACTTCGAAGTCGGGGCCTTTGTTGATCTCGAACACGGCGCGCGTTTTGCTCGTATCGTCGACCTCGTAGCCCACTGCTTGAATTTCGCGGTCGCCCATCGACCGCTGCGTGGGCTTGATCAGGTAGCCGGGCGTCGGCAGCTCGTCGACGAATTCGCACGCCCAGATGCCTTTGACCAGCGGCCCGATGCGCGACCCGACGATCATTTCGCGCAACCCGCTGCTGACAATATAGTGCTCGACTTCGATGTCGAGTCGTTCGAATGCAGGCTCTTGTCGTACTTGCTGAATGAGCGATTCGAAGAAGTCGGGCAGGCCAGGAAAAAGCGGTAGTCGCTTGCCCAGCTCGCGCAGCAAGCCGTTGTTCAACCCACGAAACTTACCTTCACGAACGTAGGTGAGGATGTGCAGCAAGTAGTAGCTGTCGGAGGCCGAGTTGACCAGACCGCGCTGCGCGAAGAAGTCCGTGTAGCCGTTCGCCTCGTCCCAGAATGTCTGCTCGTCGACGCGGTAATAGTCGAACAGCGGCGCTTGCATGTAGCCCGGAATCAGGGTCTTGTCGAAGTCCCAGATCACGGCGATTTTGTTCTGGAGATAGAGCGACGACGATGTGGTCATTGGGTCCTCCCCACGCCGGGTCGGGAGATTTCAGCCAGGTTTTAGCTACTGCTAACAGTCGTTTAGTACGGCGTGCCGAAACTTCTGTTCGAGAGTACCCATAACTCTCGCACTCATCGAGGGAGGTTTCAAACTCCAATGTTGCCCTTTCATGTCACAGTCCGGCGTAGCCTGCTCGCCGGAGCAACGGTGCTGGTCCTGGCCGGCGCAGCGGTCGGCATCGCCAGCGCCCAGACGGCGCCGACGCCGACGCCTGCCGCGGGCCAGCAGCGGCCCAACGCGCAGGCGTTTGTGGACGCACTGGCCAAGCGACTCAACATCACCTCGGCTGCGCTGCAGACCGCGATTTCCCAGGCGCGCACCGACGCCGGCTTGCCGGCTGACGGTGGCGGTTTCCCGTTCGGACCAGGTGGCCACGGGCACGGCGGCCCGGGTGGCGAGCGCGGCTTCGGCGGCGACCTGACGACCGCGGCGCAAGCGATCGGCATCACCGCCGACCAGTTGCGGACCGAGTTGCCGGGCAAGTCGCTGGCGCAGGTCGCCCAGGCGCACGGCAAGAGCGCCACCGACGTGGCCAACGCCCTGAAGAGCGCTGCCAACCAGCGCATCGACCAGGACGTCACCGCCGGCCGACTGACCGCCGACCAGGCGACCCAGCGCAAGCAGCAGATCGCCCAACGCATCGACCAGCAGGTCAACGAGGTGCGTCAGCAAGGCGGCCCACGCGGGGTCTAGCCCCTTGTCATCCTGAGGCGAGGCACCCACGCGCTTCGCGCGGGGCATGGCGAGCTACGAAGGATCCGCTTGCTGGCCGTCCACCGGTCGACAAGCGGATCTCCCTTCCACGGTTTGGCACGAAACTCCGCGGGCACGGGATGGCACTTCGCAAGCTCAGGATGACAGGACGGGCTCGCGGATTCTTCGGCTACGCCTCAGAATGACAACAGTGCGCTTTGCCGTCTTCACCGTCAGCACGCCCGAGCTCTCGCCCGAGGAGGCCGTGCGCACCTTCGCCGACGTGGGCTACCAGGGCGTTGAATGGCGCGTGATCGACCAGCAGCCGTCGCCGTCAGGCGAGCCTGGCTTCTGGTCGGGCAATCGCTGCACGCTCCCCCTGTCCACGTTCGTGGCCGATGCGCCACGTATCAAAGCCCTCGCCGAACAAGCAGGGCTCGAAACCATCAACGTTGGCGCTTATGCCATGTGCAGCGAGTTGTTTGACGTTGAGCAAGTCTTGAAGGGTGCACAGTTGCTCGGTGCGCCCTCGGCCAGAGTGCGCGTGCCCAGGTATGACGGGTCCGGCAGCTATCGCCAGGCGCGCGACCGTGCGGAGGGCCAGTTCAAGGATGTCGAAGCGCTCGCGCAACGCTATGGCATACGCGCGATCATCGAGACCCATCCGGACACCATCCTGCCCAGCGCCAGCGCGGTCGCGTCATTCCTGGCGCCGTTCGATCCGCGCTGGACAGGCGCGTTGTGGGACCCCGGCAATATGGTCAAGGAGGGTTATGAGCAATATCGCCTGGGCCTGGAAGCGCTCGGGCCGTATCTGGCGCATGTACAGATCAAGAACGCGGCCTGGCGGCAGGTCAGTACGGGCTGGGAGTTCCAGTGGGCGCCCCTGAACGACGGCATGGTCAACGTCGCGTCGGTGTTTGAGACGCTGCGCGCGGTCGGCTACGACGGCTGGATCTCGTGCGAGGACTTCTCTACCACACAGCCGCTGGTCGACCGCCTACGAACGAACCTGAGCTACCTGCAGCTCCTCGAGCAGTTCCGCGTAGGCAGCCCGATCCAGCGGTAGGTCGACTACCTGGCCGGTGCGGCTCGAATAGGTGAGCGCATTGGCCAGCTCCAGCGACAAGCGCCCCTGAGTGCCGTCGGCGATCAGTGCCACTCCATCCCGCACGGCGCTGACGAAGTTCGTGTAGATCGCCCGGTGATCCCCGCTACCAGACTCCAGCTCGATCGTGCCTGGCTCGAACACTGGCTTGGCATACGGGTTCGGATCATCACGCAGAAAGTCGCGCAGATCGGTCGAAAGTTCTGAGGTCGACAGCGTGCCGTGCTGCAGCAGAAGGCCGCCGCGGGTACCGACGATCTCGAAACGCTCGGGCTCACCCGCCATCGCGGTGCTCACCAGCAGCGTGCCCAGCGCACCGTTCGGCCACTCGAGCATCGCCTGGGCGGTGTCTTCAGTCTCGATTGCGTGGTACAGCGTGCGGTTCCAGGCTATGACGCGGCTCGGCTGCCCGACCAGGTGACACAGCACGTCGAGCGTATGCGGCGCCTGGTTCATGAGCACCCCGCCGCCTTCACCACGCCAGGTCCCGCGCCAGCCCGCCTGAGCGTAGTACGCCTGCGTCCGTGTCCACGTGGCGACTATCTCGACCCGCTGAATGTCGCCCAGCCTTCCCGTCTGGATGAGCTTGCGCGCGGTGCGAATCTCCGCGCGCGTGCGCTGCTGGAGGTTGACGGCGAGCAGCCTGCGGACCTCCACGGCGGTCGCGATCATGGCATCAGCCTCGGCGACCTGGACCGCGACCGGCTTTTCGACGAGCACGTGCGCGCCCATACGCAGCGCATCCAGCGCCAGCGGTGCATGGAACGGATGCGGCGCCATGACGACCACCGCATCAGGCGTGAGCGCCGACAGCAGGACGCGGTGATTGTCGAAATAGGGCACGCCGAGCTCGCGCGCCCGGCTGCGCGCGGGCTCCTCACTGATGTCCGACAGGCCCACGAGCTCCACACCAGGCACAGCCAGGGCAGGTTGATGCATCTTGAACACACCCGCGCCCGCGCCGATGACGGCTAGTCGCATGTGGCTCATGCTTGCACGCCCCTCGCTTGGCTGCAAGCGTGGTTGCGAGGACTTCGTTGACGCCTGCCAACGACAGACCTACACTCGGGGGTAGGTCCAATGAAAACGCTTTCAGTCCCTCGGGAGGCTGCGATGCGTCGAACTTCGTTACCAGTCTGGCTCCACCTCTTGGCGGTGGTGCCGTTACTGTTGGCCGCGTGCAGCGCGCCAGCCCAGACACCTGCACCTACGACCGCGGCGCAAGCGCCCGCCGCTCAGGGTGCCCAACCGACCACCGCGCCGGCGGCGGCCAAGCCGGCCACCAGCAGCGAACCGGTCGCGCTGCGCTTCGCCTGGTGGGGCTCCCAGGATCGCCACGATCGCACGATCAAAGTGATCCAGATGTTCCAGCAGAAGTACCCGAACATCACCATCAGCTATGAGTTCGCCGGCTTCCAGGACTACTTCACCAAGATGACGACGCAGGCAACGGGCGGCAACTTGCCCGACCTGATGCAGCAGGACTACGCCACGATCACCCAGTGGAACGGCAACAACCTGCTGCTGCCCATGGACGAGTACGTCACCAGTGGTGCGATCAATCTGTCCGATGTGCCGAAGTCGTCAGTCGACGGTGGCCGCATCAACGGCAAATTGATCGCGCTCAACCTGGGCAACAACTCGCAGTCGATCATGCTCGACGTGGCGGCGTTCGAGAAGGCGGGCGTGCCGCTGCCAGCGCAGAACTGGAGCTGGGACGACTTCGAGCAAATCGCGATGACGCTCCACCAGAAGCTCGGCATCTGGGGCCACGGCTCCGATCTGTCGAATATTCAACTCTGGAAATCGCTGTATCTCGGCTACGGGCAGTGGGCGTTCAGCACCGACGGCAAGGCGCTCGGCTACACCGACGACCAGAAGTACGTCGACTACCTGAAGATGCTCATGCGCCTGCAGGACGCGGGCGCCATCCCAAGCCAACAAGAAGATATCGCCCAGTACCGCACGACCGGCGTCGAGGCGACGCCGATCGTGCCTGGCAAAGCGGCCATGCAGCAGTTGTGGAGCAACCAGATGGTCGCGGCCTGGACTGCTGCCGGCAACGACCGCAAGTTCAAACTGACCCACCTGCCGCGGCCCAAGGGTGGCCAGGCCGAGAACTACCTCAAGCCGTCGCAGTTCATCTCGATCACGACGCACTCCAAGCACCCCAAAGAAGCGGCCATGTTCATCGACTTCATGACCAATGACGTCGAGGCGAACAAGGTCCTGCTGGGCGAGCGCGGCGTGCCCATCTCGCCCAAGATCCAGGAGGCCATCAAGCCGCTGCTCACGCCAGCGCAGAGCGAGGTCATCAACTACCTGGGCACGGTCGAGAAGGACAATAGTCCGCTGCCGCCGCCCGATCCGGCCGTCCAGACCAAGCTCAACGACAACGTCTTCCTGCCCCAGCTGGTCGACCCCGTACTGCTCAAGCAGATCTCGCCGGAGGATGCCGTGTCGCGCTTCCGCAAGGACGCCGCGGCCATGCTGCAGTCGGGCTGAGAGCCACCTCTTTGTCATCCTGAGCCTGCGAAGGATCCGCTAGTTACCCTTCTTGTCATCCTGAGCCTGCGAAGGATCCGCTTGCCGGTGCGGTACCCGTCCCAAAGCAAGTTTAGTGATTGGCAGCTCGAAGCTCGCGGATCCTTCGCTGCGCTCAGGATGACAATATGGGGCGGAAGGACCTGCAATGAGTAGGCTCGGCGTCTCGAGGCCGCTGGCGGTCGGCGTCAGTGCCCAATCGCAGACGGCGTCAAGCGCCAGGCGCCGAGCGTTGCGCCGAAACCTGACCGGCTACGCCTTCATCGCCCCGTGGTTGTTTGCCTTCCTGGCCTTCACCTTCCTGCCCATCGCTGGCTCGGCGGCCCTGGCGTTTACCGACTACAACGTCCTGTCGCAGTCGTTGCACTGGATCGGCCTCGACAACTTCGACAAGATGCTGTTCCGCGACTTGCGCTTCTGGCGCGCGGTGCGGGCCACGTTCATGTACGCCCTGCTCGCGGTCCCGCTCAAGCTGATCTTCGCTCTGGCCCTGGCGATGCTGCTCAACAACACGCGGCGCATGGTCTCGGCCTATCGCGCCGCGTACTACGCGCCGTCGATCGTCGGCGCCAGTGTGGCCGTGGCGGTGGTCTGGCGCGAGATGTTCGCGCGCAGCGGCCCCGTCAACGCGGTGCTGTCGATCTTCGGGTTCACTGGCCCCGCGTGGTTGGGCGAACCCGCGACCGCGCCTTGGACGATCATCTTGCTGGCAGTATGGGAGTTCGGCTCGCCGATGCTCATCTTCCTGGCCGGGCTCAAACAGATCCCGACCGAGTTCTACGAGGCGGCCGAGCTCGACGGCGCCAGCGCGTGGCAGCGCTTCCTGCGCATCACCATCCCGATGCTCACGCCACTCATCTTCTTCAACCTGGTGTTGCAGATGATCTTCGGCTTCACCGTGTTCACCTCGGCGTTCATCGTCTCAGGTGGCACGGGCGCGCCGCTGGACAGCGTGTTGCTGTACTCGCTGTACCTGTATCAGGCCGGCTTCAAGGACTTTCAGATGGGCTACGCGGCGGCGATGGCCTGGGCGCTACTGCTGGTCATCGGCTGCTTCACGGCGATCATCTTCCGCTCGTCGACGCACTGGGTGCACTACGAGACCGACGCGGAGGGGGCCCGATGATTGCTTCGCAAGTACGCCGCCGCCAGTCGGAAGCCGTGCGTACCTGGATCTACCACGGTGGCGTGGTCGGCTTCGGGTTCGTAATGCTCTATCCGCTGCTGTGGATGCTGGCCGGCTCGTTCAAGCCCGCTGACCAGATCTTCTCGGGCAATGTCCTGTCGCTGATCCCAGCGCGGCCGATCGTCGACAACTACATCCAGGGCTGGGCAGGGTTCGGCGGCATCTCCTTCCTGACCTTTTTCCGCAACACGCTGCTGTACGCCGGCGTCGGCACCGTGCTCGTCGTGTCTGCGTCGGCTTTGACCGCCTACGGGTTCGCGCGCTTGCGGTTTACGGGGCGCAAGCTGTGGTTCACGTTCATGCTGATCACGCTCATGCTGCCCATCCAGGTGCAGGTCGTGCCCGAGTACATCTTGTTCAGCAAGCTGGGCATGGTCAACACCTTCTGGCCGCTGCTGCTGCCGCGCATCGGCGGCCAGGCCTTCTTCATCTTCATGATCATGCAGTTCATTCGCGGCATCCCCCGCGAGCTCGACGATGCCGCGGCGATCGATGGCTGCAGCGAGTTCGGCGTCTTCTGGCGCGTCATCGTCCCCCTGATCTCACCTGCCTTGGTCACCGCCGCCATCTTCTCGTTCTATTTCACCTGGGGCGACTTCCTGACCCCACTGATCTATCTGAACGACCCCAAGCTGTACACCATCTCGGTCGCCCTGCGCACCTTCGCCGACCCGTCCTCGGTCACCAACTGGGGCGCCATTTTCGCCATGGGCACCCTCGCGCTCGTACCCGTCTTCGCCGTCTTCATCTTCTTCCAACGCTATCTTGTCGAAGGCATAAGCACAGCAGGCCTTTCTGGCCGTTAGCTCAAAGATACGAAACTCGTGACTGGCCTAGAGCGCGGCGCCGCCGTCAACGAGGATCTGCGAGCCGGTCAGCATCGACGCGTCGTCGGAGACGGCGAAGAGGACGGTGCGCGCGACATCGTCCGGTGTTACCAGGCGGCCGAGGGGTGTGGCCTGAAGGCGGCGCTGGTAGTTCTCGGGGTTGTCGATGCTCGTACGCGCGTCATTGGGGCTATACGGAGTGTCGGCGCGGAGGAACGGCGTATCTACGTGGCCCGGTGAGACCAGGATGCAGCGGATGTTGTCTGCGGCGTAGGACACGGCGGTGGCGCGAGTCAAGGCCACCAGGGCCGTCTTGGCGGCGCCATAGGCGGGCGAGCCGCCGCCGGCGCGGACTGACGCCAGCGAGCCGAGGTTCACAACGATGCCGCCACCGGCGCGGCGCATCGACGGCACGACGGCCTTGGTGCCCAGGAACGAACCAGTGAGGATCGTGTCAACGATCAGGCGCCACTGATCTTCGGTCTGCTCGTCGAACGACACACGCACATTGGCGCCCGCGTTGTTGCACAGGATCGTCACTGGACCGAACGCAGCCGCGGCGGCAGCAACGGCAGTGGCCCACTGGTCAGCACGACGCACGTCCAGGGCGCAGCCAATGGCCTGGCCGCCGCTAGCACGGATGCGTTCGGCAGTGACGTCGGCTTTGTCCTGATAAAGGTCCGCGACACATACCGACGCGCCTTCGGCCGCAAACAGCGAGCACTGCGCCCCACCGATGGCGCCGCCGCCACCAGTGACGATGGCGACTTTACCGGACAGCTTCACTGGCCACCGGCGCGCCCGAGTGCGATCGGAGCTGCGTAGCGATCAGATGCGAATACAACCCGTCGAGCGCCAGCAATTCGGCATGCGTGCCTTGCTCGACCACGGCGCCATCGTCGAGCACCACGATGCGATCGGCGGCGCGAATCGTCGACAGCCGGTGTGCGATGACCAGCGTCGTTCGGCCGACGCTCAGGCGTTCCAAAGCGCCGCGGACCTCGGCCTCGGCGATCGCATCCAGGTGTGACGTCGCCTCGTCCAACACAAGAATTGGCGCGTCCTTGAGCAGAGCGCGGGCAATGGACACGCGCTGCCGCTGCCCGCCGGAGAGCTGCACGCCGCGCTCGCCGACGGTGGTGTCATACCCGTCGGGGAGTGCCTGGGCGAATTCGTCGACGTTGGCCGCGCGCGCAGCCGCAAGCACATCGTCGTCTGAGGCTTCGGGTCGACCCAGCCGAATGTTCTCGCGCAGGCTGGCATTGAACAGGTACGTATCCTGGGCCACCAGAGCGATAAGCTTGCGCAGGTCGTCGAGGCGCAGCTCGCGGATGTCGTGGGCGCCAATGCGGATCTGACCCTGCTGGGCGTCCCAGAAGCGTAGCAGCAGGTGCGCGGCCGTCGTCTTACCCGCACCGGATCGGCCGACCAGAGCGACCGTCTGGCCAACGGGCACGTCGAAAGTCACGCCACGCAGCGCCGGCGCCAAGCCCGCACCGTAGCTGAACGTGACGCCGTCGAAGTGGACGCTGCTGTCGCCTACGTGCGCCAGAGACCGCGGACCGTCGCGCACGGCCACTGGCTCGTCCTCGACGGCGAAGAAACGCCGCGCTCCACCCAGCGTCTGCGCCAGCTCTTTGAACACAGTCACGATGGTCACCACTGGCAGAAACGCCGAGCCAGCAAGCAGCATCGCCAGCGGCAGCGCCGTGCGCACCAGCTGACCATCCGCGACGAGCCGCGCGCCCGCGGTCAGTACTGCCAGGGCACCGAGCCCCATTGCAGCCTCGATCACCGAGTTCTGGACCGCCTGCCAGCGCAGGAATCGGCGTTTGAGCTCGCCCAGGTCACGACTGCGGCGGGCGATCTCCTCGGCACGGCGGGCGCCGTAGTCGAAGGCGGCAATGGTGCGTAGGCCCTGCACGCTGTCGACGGCGTGTGCGGTCACCTCGGCGGTGAGATCGCGCAGCGCCGCGCCGAGCTGCGCTGACTGGCGCACCGCGACCAACGGCGTCAGCGCGACGGCCACCAGGAAGGGCACGAGCACGACCGCCAGCGCCGGCGCTTGCACCCCGAGCGCGATAAGCACGCCCGCCGGGACCAGGATCGCTACGAACAGAGGCGAGATGGTGTGCGCGTAGAACAGCTCGATCAGCTCGACGTCGCCGAGCAGCGCGCTGACCAGGTCGCCGCTGCGTCTGCGCACGAGGTAGGCAGGTGCGAGCGGATCCAGCAGCTGGTACAGCTTGATGCGCAGCTCAGCGAGCAGGCGATAGGCCAGGTCATGCGAGATCCACGAATCGAGCCAGCGCAACACGGCGGTGATCGGCACCAGGACCGCGAGTGCCCAGAGCCACGGTGTGAGGTCGCCGCGGGTGAAAACATTCGCCACCAGCAACGCACTGACGACGCCGAGGGCGACCTGGGAGGCGGCGTGGAGTGGGCCGAGCGCCAGCACCAGCGCCGTTTCTCCGCGCCACGGTTCGACCAGCTGGAACAGGCGGCGCCACACCTGTGACTGGCGCAGCTGCATGGTCTGGCTTGCCGCCGGGGCGGGCTGCCGCAGCTGACCGTTCGGCCCGCCTGTTGCGTCCGACATCGGAGCTTGTGAGGCAGGTAGGCCGTTCGGCTGCAGCGGCTCGGCACCTACAAGTTGGGGCGGACCACTCGGCAGGCCGGGCTCGTCGGCCGCGGCTAGACCGGCGAACGTTACGCGGGCGGTGCCATCGAGGGCGCTTTGCTGGGCCGCCATGAGTCGCCGATACGCCCCATCCGGCCGCGCCAGCAGCTCACTCGGCTCGCCCTCTTCAACGAGGCGGCCGCGCTCGAGCACGATGATCCGATCCGCGGTCGCCACGCTGGACAGGCGATGCGCAATGACCAGCGTGGTCCGCCCACCCTGCAGTCGCTCCAGGGCCTGCTGGATCGCCGCTTCGTTCTCGGCGTCGACGCTCGACAATGCCTCGTCCAACACCAGGATCGGCGCATCTTTGAGCAGCGCTCGCGCGATCGCCAGCCGCTGTCGCTGACCGCCCGACAGGCGCACGCCACGCTCGCCGATCACGGTGTCATAGCCATGCGGCAGATCGGCGATGAAGCCATGCGCGTTCGCCGCGACGCATGCGGCCTCGAGCTCGGTCTGGCTCGCCTCGGGCCGGGCCACGCGCAGGTTCTCGGTGACCGTGCCGTAGAACAGGTACGTGTCTTGAGCCACGACGGCGACCTGCCGGCGCAGCACGTCGAGCGGCAGCTGGCGCAGGTCATGGCCGTCGAACACGATCCGTCCGTGTTGTGGATCGACGAAGCGCAGCAGCAGATTGACCAGCGTCGACTTGCCCGCGCCGCTCGGGCCGACGACGCCCAGTGTGTGGCCGGGTTGCAGCTCGAAGGAACAGTCTTCGATCGCCCGACGCTGGCCACCGTGGTAGCCGAAGGTGACGTGCTCGAACCTGACGCTGGGCGCCAGCGCTCGTGTGATGACTGGTGCTGACGGCGGCTCGATCTCGGGCAGCGTGTCCATGAGCTGGTACATGCCGCGCGTCGCGGCCACCGCGAGCATGCTGCTGTGGAACAGCTGGACCAGGTCTCTCAGCGGCCGGAATACCTCTACACCGAGGAGCAGCACGACGAGCAGCGTCGCCAGTGGTAGCTCGCCCGCCTGGACGCGCACGGCGCCCCAGCCGAGGGCCAAGGCAGCGCCGGCCGAAATGCCCAGCAGCGTGATGCCGCCGGTGCCGATGTTGACGCCGAGTACCCACATTGTCGTCTGGTACAGCTGTCTCGCGCGGTGCGCGAGGTCCTGTCCGCGTTGGCTGCTCTGGCCGAAGGCTTTGAGCGTGGCCAGACCCTGGATGCTGTCCAGGAAGTCGGCGCCCAGCGCCACCTGCGCGCGACGGAAGGCCATGCTGGCCGTGCTGTTCATTCGGTGGAACGCCGCAGGGGTTATGAGTGTGAGCAGAGCGAAGACGAGGAAGATCGTTGCCGTGGGCAGATCCAGGAAGGCTATGAAGCCGAAGATGAGCAGCGGCGTCAGGCCAGCCACGACGAGCTGCGGCAGGTACTGGCCGAAGAACTGGTCGAGCTGTTCCACGCCGTCGACCAGGGTCAGTACGGCTTCGCCGCTGCGGCGCTGATCGAAGTGGCCGGCGCCGAGCTGCAGCACACGCTCGTACAGCTGACCTCTGACGCGCGCCTTCATGCGCGCCGCGGTGGCGTTGGCGATCTCATCGCGCGCGAGCTGCAGGACCGCCCTGAGCAGGATCAGTACAGCGATCAACACCAGGACGCCAAGTAGCTGTTCGAACGGCTCCCCGCCGAATACCCGGGCCATGGTCTGGCCCGTGAGCGCCAGCCGCCACATGACCACCGGCACTGCCACGAGCCCAATCAGCGCCGCCCACGCAATGCGCGGCCGCTCGCCGCGCGTCATGGCAAAGAGTCGCCTGTCGAAGTACATACGTCAGGCGTGATTTGATCACACCAGCTGAGTCCTGGGCCTCGGGCTAATCGGCAGCCCGAAGCTGTACTGCTCTATGGATGAAGATCTGCCGAGAATGCCGCGCCGCCCTCGAGGCCGGCCGGGTGTGTGCCGACAGCATCGGCGGCGACCAGGCCGTTCGACTCGTCCAGTTGCCAGTTGGCGACCAGGCCGCTCGCCGGTGTCGTCAGTTGGGCACGGTAGCTCGCAGCCACGTCGGCGGCTGAGCGCACCACGTTCCAAATGCGCACATCGTCGAGCTTGCCGCGCATGTACTTGCCGCTGGTGATACCCACGCGGCCCAACTCCAGCGGACTGGTGTTGCCGCGGCTCACGCGGCCCACGGTGCGTTGGGCGACCCGGACTCCATCCAGATACAGGATCAGCGTGCGCGTACTGGCCCGGAAGGTTGCCGCGGCGTGGTGCCAGCGTGCCGGATCTACGCCTGTCACCATGTCGTACTGGACCGCGTAGTCCGTCCAGTTGCTGCGCAGGCCGGCCTGCAGGCGCTTGTAGCCGATTTCCAGGAAGTAGGGCGCCTCGGCATCGACATCTCGGTTGCCCTTATAGATCAGCCCGACGTAGTCGTGGTCGAAGCCGCGCGGGTCTTCGTCCTTGAACCATGCTTCGATGGTCCAATCGTTCTTCAGGTTGAGGTCGGCGGAGTGCGCGACCTGGGCGGCGCCAGTCGAGCCATCGAAGGCCAGACTGTGCGCGCCGGCGAGCAACTCCGGAGTCGGCGTAGCGGTCGGCGTGACGGCAGGTGTGCGCGTTGCCGTAGCCGTCAGCGTCGGCGTGTCCGTCGCCGTCGGCGTGAGCGTGGCCGTCGCCGTCGGCGTGAGCGTGGCCGTAGCCGTCATCGTCGGCGTAGCGGTCGCTGTTGGCGTGAGCGTGGGTGTGCTGGTCGGCGTCGCTGCCTCGACCACTTCCGTTTGCTGCGTCGCTGTGTTGTTGAGCACATTGAGCTCTGTCGCACCAGACGTGACACTCGCGGTGAGCGTCAGCGTGCCGGCATGCAGCGGCCGCACGGCGACCGTGTACTGTAGCGACTGGCCCATGCCGACGCTGCCGGCGAAGGTGCAGACCATGGGCCGAGCAAAGGCGCACTGACTGGTGCCGACGACCGTCACGTCAGACGGCACGTCGATGGTCGTGGCCAGACCTGGCACCGCGCTCGGCCCGTTGTTGGCAACTGTGATGGCATACACGACCAGGTCGCCAATGCCGACCGGATCGGCCGTGTCGGTGACCGTCACAACCAGATCCGCGAAGTAGTTGTAGCTAGCCACAGCGGACTTCGGGCCACCAGTCATCACCACATTCGCGGAACCCAG
Organism: Chloroflexota bacterium; assembly: GCA_036506475.1. GTDB lineage: Bacteria > Chloroflexota > UBA6077 > UBA6077 > CF-72 > CF-72. Next base: position 21,935 of record DASXRR010000216.1, on the reverse strand, counting down.
CGTCCCCGACGCATCGCCCGACCATTGGACAAGCTCGTAACGTGTACCCGCGACGGTGACGACCGCGTCAGCGTTGACGATGGCGACCGCGTTGTCGTCGAACCAGCCGCCGCCGCTCGGGCTCGTACTCGTCCCCGCGGCCGCCGGACTGGCGGCAACGCTGAGCAGATACTGCGGCACGTAGATCGCGCGGTAGGTCTCGTCGGCGCTGGCGAGCACCGGCGACGTGACACTGGTGCCATCGCTGCGCCGCCAGCCCTGGAGGACGTAGCGTGTGCCGGTGGTGCCCGGCACCAGGGCCGGTGCCGAGAACGTGACTGGGCTGTCCTGCGGCACCGATACCGTGAAGCTCAACGGACCGGTCAGCGCCGCCGGCGAGCCGTTCACACTGGGCACCCAGGGCGTGCTGAGCGGCAAGCCCTCGGCGGTGAAAGTCAGCGCGCGGTTGATGGCTGCGCCAAAGGCAAAATCGAGCGTTGTCGTCTCGTTGGCGCGTACCGTCGCGGAGTGCGTCTGCTGCGCGAAGACCAGCGGTACAGCGGTAATCTGCCAGTCGCGCGCGGCATCGCCGGCGCTCAACGGCACGTCGGTCAGACGGTAGAAACCGAACGTATCGGTGCGCGTCGAGCCGCCATACTCCGAGCCCACGAACGCGCCTGCGAATGGCAAGCCCGTCAGGGCGTTGGTCACGTGACCTTCGATCGTGCTGAACGCGGTGGCTGGACGTCCGAAATCGGTCACGATGGTCGCGCCGCAGAACACGGTCAGCGTCTTGGACTGGGGGTTGAAGCCGACCGCGGAGGCCTGGAGTCCGATCTCGTTGGGCCCGTTCTTGTAGCTCACCGGCACATTTGTCAGGACATACTTACCCTGAGCGTCCGTCAGCGTGCGCTGAAATGGCTGCGGACCCCACTGGACGGTGGCACCCTCGAGTTGCTGCTGGGTGAGGGCATTGACGACCGTGCCAATGAGCGTGGCGCCTTGACACACCCGCACCAGCTCCACGTCGGTGGTGGTGGTCGCGTCGGGCGTCAGTGTGCCCAGACCTTGCTCACCCCAGTAGGGGAGCGGCGGCAGTGGAGTGACGCTGAAGTTGTACGGTCTTGACTCAGGTGGGTACTGCAACAAGAGAGGCTCGCTGAGGTACTTGCCATCAGCCCCGGTCATCTGCGGCCCACTGAAGTAGACCTGCACGCCGGCCAATGGCAGGTGTGACGCGGCATCGCGCACCGTGCCCTGAATGCGTCCGAAGCGCGTGCGGACGAGCCTGAAATCGTGCACCGTCGTTTCGTTGGCGCGCACGGTGATCGAGGCGGCGCCACCATCGCCGTAGTAATCGGAATGAGTGGCGTACAGACTCTGCTGCATAGATGTTTGCGCACCGATGCCGACATTGACGCTCGGGATTGAGAACGCACCCTGGGCGTCAGTCAGGAGATCGCCATCCGCGGGTGCGATCTGGATGCGCGCGCCGGCCACCGGCGCGCCCGTGTCGCGGTCGTAGACGTGCCCAGAAACAGCGCCGAAGTTCGGTCCGGCTTGGCGTGGCAACAGCACCTCCATGCCGCTGACGTCGCTGCCGCAGGCGGGCACCACGATCCCCGACACCCCGTTGTTCAGATAGTTGGCCGGAGGTACGCCGCGCGTATCGAGTCGATAGATCGCGCTGGCGTTGTTGTGGTTCAGGAAGACTTGCGCAAAGCCGAAGTTACCCAGCGCATCGGTCTCGGCTGCGTAGCTGTATCCGCCGCTTGCGACGTTCGGCGCTGCCTCGGTCCAGCCGGCGGATGCCTGCACCTCGTAGTTGGCGACTGGCTGGCGCGTGTCCGCCAACAGGAGCCGCCCGGACAATCGAGCAGTGCACTGCCTGACCAGCGCGGCGGTCCCCACCGCGCTGTCCTGGCCTGCGACGAGCGAGTGTTGGGCAATGGTCGGCCAGTAGCTCGCCGCGCGAATGGCAACAAAGACACTCTCGGAGAGCGCGGCCGGTTGCAGTTGGACCGAGTCGCTGCGCCAGGTACCGTCGGCGCCGGCGCTCACGCTAGAGACCGAAGCGACGGACGACACTTCGATGGCTGCTGCCTCGAGCGGCACGCCCGTGTCGGTGATGTGGCGCCCTGTGCTCAGATCGTTCGCGTCGGCTGCGCCGATGGTCACGCGACCGCTGAGCGTGCCGTAGCGGCGTGGCTCGAGCTGAAGCTCCACCTCGGCTACCGCGCCGCACCCCACCTGGGTGTAGACGAAGCCTGAGTGGTAGGCCGCGCTGATTGGCGCAAAGACCTGGAAGGAAATAGGCGTGTTGTCGGGACCCAGGTCGATGCCGTCGATGGCAAAGCGACCATGGGCGTCGGTCATAACGGGGCTGCCGAAAGAGGCGATCGAAATGCCGCTCAGCGGCAGGCCGCTGCTCTTGTCGAGCACGCGACCGGCCACTGCGCCATAACAGACCGGAATCAAACCGAAGTCCACCTGGAGCGTGTTGGAGGTCGAGTGGGTCACCGCGCCGGCCGTGCCGGTGATCGTGATCTGCGCTGAGCCAACGGCAACATTGGCGACGGCGGTCAACGACAGCCGCGAAATGCCTGACGGCGTCACAACCGGTGGCGACAGACTCGCGGTCACGCCAGCAGGCAAACCACTAACGCTCAACGAGACCGGCGTGGTGAAGCCGCGCACCGAGCCGACGGTGACCAGGAATGCGGTGGTACTGCCTGGCGCCAGGACCTGCGACGTCGGCGAAGTCACCAGTGTGAAATCCCCTGGCAGGGCGTCGACGACGACAGGGCGTGTAACGCTCAGCGACGTGGTGCCAGTCGAGGCGGTGAGCGTCGCGGAGAAGGTGCCTGTTCCGTACGTGTGCGGCAATGCACCGAAGGGCGCGAGGTTGCCGCCGAGCGAGCCGTCGCCCCAGTCAATCGTGGCGCTGATGGGTTGCCCGTTCGCGTCGCGTGAGCGGTTGACGAAGGTCACCGCCTCGCTCGCTGTAGCATGCGCCGGGATGACCGCCACTGCTGGTATCGGCGGTTGCGAGGACGCTTGCGCGGCTGGCAGAGTGAGTGGTCGAGCGCGACCCTGGCCCATCGGCGCGGCGCCGCTGGCCGGATTCACGGTGTAGGTGGCGCTGGCCGTGGCCGTCCCACCGTCCTTGTCGGTCGCGCGTAGTAACAGGTGGTAGGCGCCCGCGGGCAGCGGCGGAATCGCCACAGCACCACCCAGGCTGAGCGTGCCGGTCAGCGTTGGAAAGTCCGGGCTGTCGGCGCTCAGGATGTAGCTCATCGTTGCGGTGTCGACCGGACTGGGATCGCTCAGAACGATGGATACGCTGCCAGGTTGCCCGGCGACCGCGGAAGCGTCGTAGATCAGAGGCGTGGGTGGCAGGTTGTTGACGTGTACACGTTGTGTGGCAGTGTTGGTTGCGCCCTCCGCGTCACTCGCGGTCATCGAAACATCGAAATCGCCGTTGTCCAGGAACCGGTAATAGACGAGCGCTCCGGACTGTGTGCTGCCATCCGGGAACGTCCACGTCCGTGTACGCAACTGGCCTTCAGGATCAGACGACGAATCCAAGAAACGCGACAAGGCGCCCTCGTTCAGGCTCGTGTCGCCGGGCGTACCCGAGTCCCATGTGAAGTTGGCTCTTGGGTTCTGATTGCCGGTGCAGTCCGGCAGCGTGGGTTCGGGTGCCTCGCCAAAACCGGCGGTCGCGGCAAAGGCGTAGCGCGCGGTGAGCGTACCGACGCCGGACGGGGCGGGATAGGTGGTCGGTACTTGTCCAGTGCGGCGTGGTCCGATCAGTGCTGTCGCGCGCCGGAAGCCGAGGCTGCCGACAGTGGCTTGTACACGGAACGGGTGAGCGCGGTAGAAGTCAGGCGGATCGACGAAAATGCTGTCCCAGATGATGAACTCCCACGACTGCATGTGCGGCGGTGGGGCGATAGTCAGTGTCACGTCGGCCGGCGCCGTCACGGTCGCGGACGGGGAGAAGGTCACCTCGAACGGGCGCAAGGTGCCGACGCCATCCGGCCAGAACAGACCATCGGTAGACAGGGTGACTGGCTCGTCGGCGGGCCAGCCGTCGCGACCCAGGTGGATCCTGAACACCACCGGCTCGCGAGTCGTGGGGCTGTCCGGCGTGTCGTGGATGGCCTCGATCGTCAGCTGTGGCAAAAGGGCGCCCGGAATAGCCGGCTCCGGTGAGCCGCTCACGATCGGGGAGGGATAGCGCGTCCACGGCTGGTAGATCTCGTCGAGGGGGAAGTAGTTAGCGGGGTAGCCAAAAGTAAACGACGACGGAACCGCGTATGTACGCGTGCTTGGCGAGAGGCACGTCGAGTACGACTCGAAGGTGCTGTCCGCGTTGCGCCGCAGCGTGAGCGGCGCGGTCATATCGGCGGCGTACTGGAGTGCCGATCCATCACCGCGCGCGACCAGCAGCTGCGGGGGCTGCACGGCATTGATCGCCAACTCGTCGGCAAAGCCGAGGTTGACCCCCGGCGGGTAGCCGACGCCGCTGCTCATGGGGCTCGTTCTGCGTGTCTCGACCGGGTAGCTGAGGTCACCGATGGCGCGTAGCCCGCGCACTTCGACGCCGGTTGGCGACTCGGTTGCCGAGACATCGGGCATGGGTAGGTTGCGTACGCCCGCGTCGGCGACGCGCGCTTCCATGCTGTGCCTGGTGTACACGTCCTGGCCCTCGTTGCCCGCCGACGCGTCGGCCCAGTTGTAGCGCTGGATGTACGAGTTCCAATCCTGACTGACGTCTTCGGTCAAGCTCATGCCGCTGGGTCCGCTGTGGAGCGTGCCCTTGCGTTCGAGATGCGGCAGCGGCTGAGTGGGATCCGATTCAGTGCGGTAGCTGCGCACGCAGGTGGAATCCCGTTCGTCGGCTGAGTAGTCCTGACAGCCGCCGACGGTTCCGTCCGCCCACATCGTGTCGCCGGTCTCTGACCATTCGAGTGTCGTCTGCGACCACACGTAGCGAATGACCAGGGGCGCCACGACTTGCAGCGTGGTTTCGCCGAACACGACTCGCTCGTCGCCCACATCCGCCTTGGCCGAGATGGTGTACTCGCCCTGAATCGTGCCGGGCGTGAACGTCGCCTGGAGCTTGCCGTCCGTATCGGTCGTCGTCGACAGCGGCGTCAGTGTGGCGTGGTTCGGCCCGGCCGGGCTGACCGTGAAGTTGACCGGCACGTTGCTAAAGGGCTCTGGGTTGTCCTTGCACGCGGCCAACGTGACCGTGACCGGGGCTGCGCTGCGTCCGTCAGCCGGCACCGTACTTACTGTCGAATCCACGATCAGCCGAATGGCGCACAAGTCCACACGCCGGTCTTGCCCAGGCTGAAGCAGCTTTGTACGCGGTTTGGCTTCGATGCGCTTCGCGCCAGGTCCGCTGCCGACACTCACGCCGCCGCTAATCTCCCATTCGTCGGTCGTATCCGTCAGCAGCGGTGCGGTGACGACGATGTACGGCGCCGTCAACTTGAGCTTGCGCGGCGGCAACGTTCTGGGGATGGCTCCGGACGGTGCGGCGGCAGCGATTCGGCGGACGGTGATGTCGACATCGCCGGCGCCAACACCGGCGGCAGCCCGCAGATCGTCGGCATGAATCTCGAAATCGCCGGAGACCATCAGGCCATCCAGATCCGACGCCGCCCAACCTTCGGTCGCGTTCTTATCGTTCAGCCATTGCGTCGCCAGGACGGCGACATCTGTCATTAGCGTCCCTGTGCCCAACGTGTCCGCGGGCGTGCCGTCTGGCCGCAGCGGTACGAGCTCGTCGCGCGAGCGCGACACCACGCCATCGCCGTTGAAGTCGAAGCGGCTGTACACGATCTCCGGCGTGAAGCACCCCGCGGGATCGGCCAGGTTGATGCAGCCGTCGGCATTCAGGTCTTTCCTGGCGTTGCCAATCGAACCATCGAGCAGGATGTCATCAGCCACCGCCGGACAGAACGAGTCGATAACGCCTGTGCGCTGGAAAGTCTCGTCGCAGCTTTGCAACCAGGCATCGCGGAAGCGTCTGAAGTCGCGCATGTCGACGATGTAGTCGGGTTCGGTGAACTTGCCGTAGGCCGGAGCGCCAAGCTCCCGTTCGAGCGTGCCATCAGCTTTGCGCACGGTGCGTTGGTTGCCATCGACGGTGTTGTCGTTGACGTCGACCAGCGCTTTCGCCGCGCCGGGTAGGGACATGACCGCGGCGAACGCGTCGATGCGCACCGCACCCACGTCGCCCACGCGCGGCTGAGCGAAATTGACGATGCGATTACGCGCCGCGTTAACGGTCATTGTCGGGTCCATTTCGAGCAGGTAACCGACCAGAGCGGTCACGTGCGGCGCGGCCATCGACGTGCCAGACATCGACTCGTAGATGTCTGTCGGCGCGGTGCTGACAATGTCCACGCCAGGCGCCGATACCGTCCCGCCGTTCGAGAATGGCGCGCGCTTGAGATTGGCGGTCGAGGCGGGCAGGGGGAACGGTCGGGGCGCGACGTCGGCGCGGCCGGCTGCTTCAACCGACAGCGGTCGGCCAAGCCGATCGCCGGGCGCGTCGCTGAGCCAGTTGGCCTCTGCCCAGCCAAACTCGGCCGTGGTGCGCGCGTCGAGCGTTTCGAAACCGGCGGTGCACGTGCCGCCAGCCGCCACCGGGCCCGTCTTGCACAACGTATCGCTATCGTTGCCCGCGGCCTGCACGATGAGGACGTCGAGCGTGCCCGCGCGCTCGGCGACCCGCCGCGCCTGAATCCCTGTTGCGGTCGCCTGGTCGAGCCACTTCGAATCGTTGTTGGGCGTGCACCACTCGTTGCGAGCGGCACCGCACGTTTTGCTGGGGTGGGCCTTCCACCAGTTCCCCAGCACCGGGCCCATGCTGTAGTTGATGACGCGCACGTCGAGCATCGACCCCGACTCGACCGCGTCGAGCACCAGGTCAAAGACCTGCATGTTGGACGACCAGGAGGCAGTGATGTTGCCCGCCGCGTTGACGCGACCGGTGTTGGTCGCGGGGACGCCATGCAACCACGCGAACGGGTCCGCGCCGCTTACCCCAACCGAGTGCGAGGGCGGGGTGCCGCGATTGTCCCAGTCTGCACCGATGATGCCGGCGACGTGTGTGCCGTGCTCGGCGATCTTGCCAGTGCCATTGACCGTGCATTTGGGCGGGGTGCCGGTCGTGCACAAGTGCTCGACGGTCAGCCGAGACAGAAGATCGGTATGCATCTGAAATCCGGCGTCGATTACGGCCGTGCCGGGCAGGCGGGCGCTAGCTTTGTTGGCGATGTACTCGCGCCAGTTCCACGCTTGCGGAAAACGTGCTGCCTCGAGACCCCAGTTCGCGCCGCGCCCGAGCAAGCGGCCGCTCGTGTCGCGATCGACGTCCCAATGCCAGTCCAGGGCAGTGGCGAACGCGTCCGTCGCCGGGCCGGGCAGCGCCTCGGACGAGGAGGTCGTGACAAAGGCCGCCGACTCGATGGCCGAGTTCGCACGCAGTGAGCCAACGGCAGCACTGACGGCGCTGAAGTCCGCGGTGTCCGCTGCTGCGACGAGCAGGAGACCCAGTTTGGGCAACCCGCCGAGCACGATGACGTTCGCCGCGGCCAGGGCGCTATTGGCTTGGCCGACCGTCGTCGTGGGCGTAAACGTTACGACGATGCGTGTGCGCGACGCGTCGACACTCAGGTCCGGGTGTTCGTCGAAATCGGCCGGATCGTCGTCCGGGAAGGGCAGGTTTGGAATGTGGACAGCGGCAAGCTCGTCGAGCGGCCCGGCGATGGCTGGCTGCTTCACGGTCACCTGCCCGATGAAGGCGACATTGGACGCGGAGCGATAGACGTGCGTACCGGGGATGGCCAGCGTGATGCTGAAGCCAGCGCCGCCGGGCAGGGCGCCCGAATCGAACAGACTGTTGTCGGCGATGACGGTGTGCTGCAGCGTGCTGGTGTTGGTCCAATGGACGCTGTCGCCGGCGTTTATGGTTACCGCCGCGGGCTCAAAGCCGGTGTCGGTGATGGCCACCTGGACTGAAGCAGCCTGCGCCAGGGCAAGGGCGCGCGAACCGTCGGACTCGGCAACGACGATCAACGCTATGGCAGCCGCAGCGGCGGCGAGGAACGGCATCAGACGTGTCCGGTGGCGGACGTGCAGGCGTGGACGGCGAGACCGCGCGAGCAGCGAAACCAGGATCAGGACCGGCAGCAGCAGCCCGTCGAGCGAAGACGCAGCAAGATTATTGATTGGCACGGGTGCGGAGCCTTCCCGTCGAGGGGTTTACCCTCGGACGCTCACGCGAGGCGTGGTCCGCACGACTCGGGCAAATGCGAAAATCGGCTGCTTTGTACAGCGTGCAGAATTCATCCAGGCGATCCGCCGGGTGTGGGCGACTTCAGCACCCGCGTCCGGCGAACCGCCATGTCGGCACCATAGGCCTGCGCGGTGCAGACTGGCATGGGTAAGAACTACCCATCTCGCGCTGGGCTCAGTCGGGCCGGAGAAGGCCCATTGTGAGCGCGCGACTCGCTGCCTGGCGCCGAGTTGACACGCCGGTTTTGGCATAGATGTTTGCCACGTGGCGGTCGACGGTGCGGACGCTGAGTACCAGCTCGTCGGCGATTTCGCTATTGCTGAAACGACGCCCCAGCAGCGCCAAGACCTCGAGCTCGCGCGGCGTGAGCCGCTCCGGCGGCATCACCCATTCGGATTTCGCCGCCGGTTCGACAGCCCCGCTCGATACTGCGCGAGCAATCGGAGCCGGTGTTGGCTTGTCGCGTCCCAGTGCCGCTCGACAATGGGAGACAAGGACCCGCTCGGGGAAGTCGTCGAGCATGGCACCCGGAGTGGGCGCGTCGAGCATGATCGACGCGATGACGACGCCGAGGCTTTCGCCGAGATTTCTAAATATGGCCAGGCTCTCCTGTATGAGGCCTCGGCACCGGTCGAGATCCCTCTCACGCACCGCCAGTTCACCGAGCGACAGGAGGGCGTACGCCTTTCCGCGTGGCTGACCTCGGTCTGTGTACACCGCCAGCGACTGTTCCAGTAATTGTCGCGCAGCCCGGCGATCGCCCAGAGCCATGCGGCACACACCCAGACTCCACGCAATGTGCCCTTCGAGAACGTGGCCAGCGTATTCACGTCGTCGCGCGCGTCGAACTTCGTCGAGGCGCGCTGCAGCCGTGACGAAATCAGCGCCGTACATCGCTACTTGAGCGGACACCATGCGGCACCACGCCAGTCCAAGTTGGTCACCGTGCTCTCGGCGGATCGTAGCGCTCTCCTCGCACAACGCGGTCCCAGCGCTGATAGCACCAGTGAAGCCGAGCATCTGTCCGAGGATCAGGAGCGCGGTTGCTTGCCGAGGTTGGTCGTCCAGTTGCCGGTAGATGTCGATGCTTTCCCGAGCGAGTGGGATGGCCGCCGCGAATTCGGCCCGGCAGCGGCGCAGCACCGCGGCACCGATCAAAGCGCGTGCACGTGCAGCCGGCGAGGTTGGCCGGGCCTGGCCAAGGGCTGCTGCCAGCCACCTGAGGCCCTCACTCCAATGCCCGTGATGTTCCCAAAACGACCACAGCGCGCCTGACAGACGTAGACTCGCTTCGCCGTTCCGCTGGTCCAACAGGTGGCGGAGCGCTGCGCGAAAGTTGTCGTGCTCGCGCTCGAGCGACGCCAGCAGCGTCGGTCCGTCTGTGTCGTCGAGGCGCTCTGGTATCGCCTCCTCCTGGGCCAAAGCCTCGTAGTAGGCGGCATGGCGGTCCATGGTCGATCCGAGGTCATTCGTATTTGCTAGCTGCTCGAGCGCGTATTCGCGAACTGTCTGCAGCATGTGGAAACGCGCATCACCCTGGGCGCGCGCCTCTCTATGGACGAGACTGCTGTCGACCAGCGTCGCCATGCATGCGACCACGTCGAGGTGCTCCGTAGCAGCTCCGCTGACGACCGCCTCGGCCGCGGCGAGCGTCCACCCGCCATTGAAGACGCTCAACTGGCGGAACATCAGCTGCTCATCTGACGCGAGCAGGTCATAACTCCAACCGATGGCGTCTCGGAGTGTTCGCTGGCGCGGCAGGAGATCGCGCGGCCCATCGCCCAGCAGTGCCAGCCGACCGCGCAGCCGAATGAGTAGTTCATGCGGCTCGAGCACCGCGATCCGTGCCGCCGCTAGCTCGATTGCCAACGGAAGCCCATCCAATCGGACGCACAGCTCCGCGACTGCGCGGGCATTGGCAGCACTCAACTTGAAGTCGGGCCGAACGGCCCGCGCGCGCTGGACAAACAATCGCACAGCCGGCACGCGGCCCAACTCCTCCAGGTCGGTCAGCGGCTCGACGCTGGGCACGTCCAGCGGCCCGACGGGGAATTGGAATTCGCCAGACACGCGGAGCGGAGCGCGGCTCGTGGCGAGCACCACGGACTCGGGGCACTGCACCAGCAATTCGACAACTGTTGGCGCGGCCGCCAACAGGTGCTCGAAATTGTCCACGACCAGCAGCAGGCGCCGATCGGCAATCGCGTGGGCCAGCGCTTCGAGCAGCGGCCGTCGCCCAATCTGACGAACGCCTAAGACCTGAGCGATCGTGAGCAGGACCAGGTCGGGGTCCTGTACAGACGCCAGTGGCACAAACCAGATGCCATCGGGAAACTCATGCGACTGAGCTTCGGCTAGCGCGACAGCCAAGCGAGTCTTGCCAGAACCGGGCGGACCGGTCAGCGTAAGCAGGCGCACATCGGGATCGAGCAGAACCCGTCGGCCAGCGGCCAACTCGCGTTGCCGGCCGATCAGTGGGCTGAGCGTGCCTGGCAGTCGGCTGTGCACGTCATGCAAGCGCGTCCTGCGGGAAGACACACGGAACTCGTGTGAGTGTAGTGATGCGCGACGCGACCAGCAACGGGGACTTCCCTGCCTCTGGCACACCTTCCGTGCCAACAGCAGTGCACATCTTCGGAGCGGCTCCACTCCTGGATGCGCCGCGGCTGTCAAACCCGCGTCTCGGGGTCCATCAGCGTGGCTACTTGCCGGGCCGGGGCCGGGCTGCAGTTTGACGCTGCTGGAGATTGCAGCGATGCGCTCTATGTCTGCCCAGATGAGGAGGAAATCGTAGCTGCGGCCGGCCATGGCAACCGGCTGGCACCCGCACCATCCTGCCAATACTGGTCGAGGTAGGTGGTCAGCGCACCCTCGGCATCATCGAACCCGCCGACGGTTTCTTCGAGGAGCTTGGCCTGGATCAGGGCAGGGAGTGCCAGCCGATCGGCTAAGCTCTCGGTCCAGAAGAGGTTGCCTGCTGTCTCAAGTTGTGCCGGCCATTGAGGTCCAGCAGCTCACCTGCGCCTACGACGGCCCGCCAGTCCTCGATCGGCTCAGCCTGACCATTCCGGCAGGCGCTTTCGTGGGCTTCGTCGGGCCGTCGGGCGCAGGCAAGACCACCCTGCTGCGGGCGTTGCTTGGGGCGCTGCCGCGACTCAGTGGCTCCATTCATGTGTTTGGCGAGGAAGTCAAAGCGGGGCGCTTGCCGCGCGTCGGCTACGTCCCGCAGCTCGAGACCGTCGACTGGAATTTTCCGGTCACCGTCCGAGAAGTAGTCGCCATGGGCCTCGCACAAGAAGGTCGACTGTTTGGCTGGCCGTGGCTCACTCGGAGCCAGCAGGGGCGCATTCAGTCGCTCCTGGACAGGTTGGGCATTGGCGCGCTGCGTGAGCGCCACATCCGCGAGCTGAGCGGCGGCCAGCAGCAGCGTGTCTTCCTGGCGCGTGCGCTGGTGCGCCAGCCACGGCTACTGCTGCTCGATGAGCCGACCAGCGGCGTCGACATCAAGACTCGTCATGACGTGCTGCATCTGCTGGCCGACCTGAACCACGACGGCACGACCATTGTCCTGACAACGCACGACTTGAACTCGGTGGCGGCACATCTGCCGCAAGTGGTGTGCCTGAACCGCCGTGTCGTCGCCTATGGCCCTCCATCGAAGGTATTCACTCCGTCTGTCCTCGAGGCCACGTACGGTGCCGAGATGCTCGTGGTCCAGCAAGACGGCCTGACGCTGATCGCCGACCGCCTCGGTGCGCTACACGACATTACGGATCAGCACAGCCACCCCGAGGGCGCCGACCACCACCACCCCCAGGCCCCGCTCGAGCAGCGCTGATGCTCGCGTTCCTACTCGATCCATTCAAGTACGAGTTCTTCGTCCGCGCCCTGCTGGTGGCGACCGTGATCGGCGGGCTCTGCGGCCTGGTGGGCACGTTCGTCGTGCTCAGGCGCATGAGCTATATCGGCCACGGGCTGTCCCACAGTGTCTTCGGCGGCGCCGTCGTCAGTTACCTGCTCGGGGTGAACTTCTATCTCGGCGCGGGCGCCTGGGGCGTCCTCTCGGCGGTGCTGATCAGTTGGACCGCTCGACGCAGGCAGATTGGCGCCGATGCGGCCATTGGCATCGTGACAACGGCGGCGTTTGCCATCGGCGTGGCCATCATCTCCAAGGCCCGGCGCTTCACCAGGAACTTTGACGCGGCGCTATTCGGCAACGTGCTGGGCGTGCAGCCCGAAGACGTCTACGTAGTCCTCGGCGTCACGGCCCTGGTGGCGCTGATGATCTTTCTGTCCTATCGGCAGTTGCTGTTCATGACCTTCGACCCCGAGGTCGCGCCACTCTACGGCGTGCCCGATCGTGGTGCCGACGCGCTGCTCTCGTTGATCCTGGCCGCGACGGTGATCGCCTCGATCCAGATTCTGGGGGTGACCATGATCGCCGCGATCATCGTCGTGCCCGCGGTCACCGCGCGACTGCTGACCGACAGCTTCGGGCGCATGGTTGTGTTGGCCACGATCATCGGCGTGGTGTGTGGCCTGGTCGGCCTGCTGCTGTCGTACTACCTCGACGTCGCCTCCGGCGCCACGGTTGTCCTCACCGCCTCGACCATCTTCCTGCTGGCGCTAGTCGGCACCGCACTCCGAAGGCGGCTACGCACTGAGCGGGCCCGAACCTCAGCCGCACGGCTGGACCGCGCGCAAGTCTCCGACCTGTTCGACTAGCGCTGACAGACGGCGCACACGCCAACAATGGCGGTGTGCGTCAGATCGGCCACGAAGCCGTAGCGGCGCTGGAGCTCGTCGGCCAGCGGCTTCAGGAGCGCGATGTCCAGCTCGACGTCCTGGCCGCATGTGGAGCACAGCATGTGCTGATGCGGCGCCTCGTCGGTCCGCTGGTACTGCGCCACGCTGTCGTGGAAGTGTGTGTGCCGCACAAAGCCAAGCTCTTCCAGGACCTCCAGGGTGCGGTAGACGGTAGAGATGTTGACGTCGGGGAACTGCGCGACGACCTGCTGATAGACCTGCTCGACCGAGATGTGGCCGTGCAGGCCAGCCACGACATGCAGGATGAGCTGGCGCTGTGGGGTCATGCGCAAGCCGCGCGCTTTGAGCGCCGCGCGCAGGTCCTCGACGGTGAGCATGCCCCGGCCCGGCACCCTACCACAGCCGCCGGCCGGGCCTGTTGTTGCAATCATTTGCAAGTTCTATCATTGGCGAGATGATTGTTGGACGACCTGCCTGGCGGCTCGCCAGCGCGCTGCCCCTGGCGCTCCTCGCCATCGCTATTCTGGCCTGTAGCCCAGCCGCTGCCCGCGAGCCCAAGCTCAAAGTCGTCGCCACCGTCGCCCCACTAGCCGACCTGGTCCGCCAGATCGCCGGCGACCGCGTCGAGCTCGTCCAGATGATCCCTGACGGCACCGACTCACACACCTTCGAGCCGCGTCCGTCCGATGCGCGCTTCCTCCAGGAGGCCGACCTGATAGTGCTCAACGGCATGCACCTGGAGACGCCGACCCAGCGCATGGCCGACGCGAACAAGCGCGCCGATACCCCGTACCTGATGCTCGGCGATAACACGATTACCGAGCAGGAGTGGGTGTTCGACTTCTCGTTCCCGGCCAGCGAGGGCGACCCCAATCCGCATCTGTGGCTGAACGTGCCCTACGCCCGCAACTACGCCCAGCTGGTCAGCACGCAGCTGGCACAGATGGATCCTGAGAACGCCGACTACTACCAGGCCCACTTCGCGACGCTCGCCGGACGCATGGATCAGCTCGATCAGGCGATCTTCGCCTCGGTCGCGACCGTGCCCGAGAGCAATCGCAAGCTGCTGACCTACCACGATTCATGGGCGTACTTTGCCAGGCGCTACGGCTTGGTGGTCATCGGTGCGATCCAGCCGAGCGACTTCGCCGAGCCGTCGCCGCGCGAGGTCGCCGCGCTCATCGACCAGGTGCGCGCGTATCACCTGCCCGTGATCTTCGGCTCAGAAGTGTTTCCGTCGCGCGTGCTCGAGGCGATCGGTCGCGAGACCGGCGCGCACTACGTCGACACGCTGCGCGACGACGACCTGCCTGGCGCTCCCGGCGCGCCCGAGCACACCTATCTCGGCCTGATGCTCGAGGACATGCGCACGATGATGTCGAGCCTGGGCGGCCGCGTCGACATGTTCGACGGCCTCGACCCCAGCCCCCCGTCATCCTGAGCTTGCGAAGGATCCGCTGGTCGACCAGTGCCGCGCCAGCAAGCGGATTCCTGGCAAGCTCGGAATGACAAACGAAGCTTTCGGTCTGACAAACGAAGTCAGGGAAACGTAGCGTCGGGCGGGTAGCGCTCGCGCGGGATCTGGATCAGCTCGACGAGCGTCCCGAGTCGGTCGGCGGTGGCGAAGTAGGCGAACGCACCATCGCCCTGGACCCCGTAGCCGCGCCCGCTCTGGACGAGCTCATAGCCCAGCGCCTGCATCTGGGCTGTCGCCGCGTCCATGTCGGCGACGTGGATGCCCAGATGCTGGACGCCCTCGCCGCATTGCGCGAGGAACTCCTCGTACAGGTTCGGACCACTGACTGACTGGACGAGCTCGATCTGCGTCTCGCCGCACATGGCGAAGGCCACGCGCATGCTGAAGTCCTGGCGCTGGCCGCGATAGGTCATGTCCTGCACGCGCGGCGGAGCGAAGTTGTAGATGGCCCACGGGCCGATGCCGAAGTCGTCCCAGAACACGCGCATCTTCGCGTCGAGGTCGCGTACCACGAATGCGACCTGGGCGATCTTGCCGATCTGGAACATCAGCGCGCGACCGCCCGCGGCATCACGCCGAGCGCAACGTCGATCTCGCGCTGGTATTCGCCCGCGGTGCCGTCAAGCACTTCGGCAAGTGTGACGGGTCGTCGCAGCAGCCCCGATTCGAACGGGGCGTACGTCAGTGCCAGGTCGGCGCGGCCTTCCTGCGCGGTGACCTCGGGCTGCGAGCCCTTCAGGACGCACTCGCCTAGCTCGAAGTACTCCAGCGCCAGCAGGCGTTCGTCGGTGGCGTTGAATTCGAAGTTGTACGTCCATGGGCGGTCAGCTTCGAACAGTTCGGCCGCGAGCGGTTCCAGGCGATAGCTGGGTGCGAAATCCAGGATGGCGGCGTCGGAGATGGACCGGTCGTCGAGGTGGAGCGTGATCGGGCGGCCGTTGCGATCGCCCGGGCAGTCGAGCGACCCGCGCGAGCCATACACCTGCCGAGCTGAAGCAGGCCGTCCGTGGCCAGCGTGATCGTCGATCCACTGCCCGATCGCGCCACTTTCGAACGACAGATGCGCGTACAGTGCGTCGTCGCCGGTTGGCTCGATCTGCTCCGGGAAGTCGGCCGACCAGCGGGCGTAGAAGCCGCCTGGGCCAGCCGAGCGTGTATTCTTGCGCACCTTCTCGTGCAGCCGCGTCTCGCCATAGACGGAGCGCACCTCGCCCAGGTAATAGCGCAGGATGTCCGCGTAGTGGATCCCGGCGTCGACGGTGATCGTGCCGCTGTTTTTCATGTGGCGCCACGGTGTGATCGCGATGGCGTCCTTGCCGCCGATGCTGGTCTCGATCATCAGCCGCGGCTCGCCAATCGCACCGTCCTGGATGAGCGCGCGCGCGAGACGGTTGATCGGATCGCGCCGATAGTTTTCCGCCACCGAGACGATGCGTCCCGCCCGCTGCGCCGCGTCGATGATCAGGTTGCAGCCGCGTACGGTGAGCGCCAACGGCTTTTCGCACAGCAGGTGCAGGCCGGCGTCGAGGCAGGCGACGGCCACCCGATGATGCGAGCTGGCGTCTGTGGTGATCGACGCGGCCTGCACGTCATCCGGCAAGGCGGCGAGGTCGGCGTACACGGCTGGACGATGGCCCACGAGGTCGGCCGCTTCGTCGGCGAGGAAATTGGCATTGTCCGTATTGAGATCGCAGACTGCTACAAGCTCGACATTGCAGCGGGCGCTGCGGGCAAAACGCGCCAGTCCGCGCAAGTGGCGACGGCCCATCCCGCCGCACCCGATCAACGCGATGGGAATCCGCTCAGACACGGACGCTTCCTCCTCCAGGTGCAGCGAGGCCGCGGCGGTTAGCCAGCGTACTCGACGTGATGTCGTACAGGGTCTGACGGCCGGCGAAGTAACGTTCGAGCTCGTCGACCATGAAGCTGAAGAAACGTGGTCGACAGGCGGCGGTCACGCCGGCGATGTGTGGACTCAGGAAGACATTCGGCAGGTCGCGGATCTTGCTCGCGGCGGGGACCGGCTCCGGATCGAAAACGTCCAGTGACACGCGAATATCACCACGTTCCGCGCGTGCGATGAGCGCCTCGGAGTCGACAATGGCGCCACGCGACACGTTGACAAATACTGTGTCCGGCTGCAGCAAATCGAGCTCCGCGGCGCCGAGCATATGCCGCGTGCGGGGCGTTAACGGCGCGGTGCAGACCACGACTTCAGTCTCCGACAGTACCCGTTCGAGCGGGGCGAGCTCGACGTGCATGGCTAGCGCGACGTCTTTGGACACGTACGGGTCGTAGACCACGACACGGCAGCGGAACGGCGCCAGCAGCTCGATCAGGCGGCGGCCGATATGTCCGAGCCCAATCAGCCCGACGGTGCGATCGGTCAGCTCGCCCAAACGAAAACCGGGGTCGTCCGTCGAGCGGTGGAACTCGTCGTGGGCGATCAGGCGCCGAAATTGGGCGCCCGCGTTGCGTAGGCCAATCAGCATCAACGCCAGAGCCCATTCCGATACTGGCAGCGAGGACCCGTGGGTGGTGTCGACCACGCCCACACCCCGCTGCGCGGCGGCATCGACGTCGATCCGGTTAGCGAAGCGGTCGCCTTCGAGCTCGCCGATCAGACGCAGGCGCGGCGCGGCATCGAGCAGTGCACCGTCGATGTAAGGCGCGCCGTGGCAGACGACGAGCGTGTCGAAGCCATCGCCGAGCTTCGTGCGTAACCGCTCCTTGTCCGCCGGGTCGTCTGAGGGTCCACCCCAGCGATTGACGTCTACCGCCATCGCGCCTTCCGACGGCAGCCACTCCCAGTCGGCGAGTCGCTCCAGGCGCTCCAGACCCTCACCGGCGACATAGTCGTGCCGGACCGTCGAATTACAACAGATCAAGACTTTGGGGCGTTCACTCATTGCATAAACAGCCTCATGCCGTCCAGGGACGGAAAGTCGACAAACCACAACATGAAGTGGGTCACCCCAAGCTGCTCGTAGGCCTGGAGTTGCGTCCGCACCTCGTCGGGCGTGCCGATGAGCCAATCGTCCACCGTCAGTGGCCCATCGCCGCCTTTCAGCTTGTCAAGGATGTCTTGCCGTGGGCTGCCGCGCTTGGACAGCGGCAGCTCCGCGATCTCCCTGGCAATCTGTCGGACCTCCTTGTGCGTGGGCCCTACCAGTATTTGGATCTCCAACGACAATTCCAACTCCGAGAAGTCGCGGCCGGCGCGCTGACATGCCGCTTTCAGCGCCTCGATGCGCTGGTGCAGCGCGGCGATGCTTGCCGGCGTGCTGTTCCAGCCGTCGGCGTGGCGCACTACCGCGTCCAGCCACGGGCCACTGTGGATCTCGCCAAGCCAGATCGGCGGCCGCTTGACTGGTGCTGGCCGACACATGGCCTCTTTGGTGTGGAAGTAGGTGCCCGTGAAGTTGAGCGGCTCGTGCGCAGACCACAAGGCGGTGATCAGCTCCAGGCCTTCCTCCATGCGTGCGATGCGCTCCTCCTCGGGTGGCCAGTCCAGACCGTACGCCCGGACCTCCGCCTCTTGCCAGCCGCAGTCATAGAAGAAGATGAGTCGCCCGCCCGACAGTGCATCCAGCGTTGCCGCCATCTTGGCCGCGATGGCCGGGTGACGGAACGGCTGGGCCATGTGGATCGAGCCGAGCTGAATGGTGCTGGTCTGGCCGGCGATCACCGACAGCGTGGTCCAGCCCTCCATGATCCCGTCGTCGAAGCCGTGCATCAGGTGGTCGGCCACCCAGACCGAGTCGTAACCCAGCCGCTCGGCCTCTACCGCCGCCGCGACTGCCAGTCGCGGGTCGAGCTCCGTCCAGCGTGGGGTCCTGAAGTACGCCGCGCCCGGATTGGCGAAGATCGGCACGCAGTAGCCAAACTTGGTGCTCGCGCTCACACCGGTTTCCTCGGCGCCACGCCGGCGGAGCGCATTCGGCCAGCTTCAGCCCAGCCACCCGCCACTCCCCGGGCGTGCGCCCAGCAACCCGGCAGTCCCGGGGCGTGCGCCCAGCCACCCGGCACTCCCGGGGCGTGAGCACGGGTTGCCGCGGCAGGCGTCACTTGCCGACTGCTTCCCCGGATTCGGTCAGACCGCTCATGACCCGCTCGGCCAGCTCGAGGATGTGGCTGCGGATCACCACCTGGGCCCGCTCGGCGTTGCGCGCGCGTAACGCGGCCAGGATCGGCCAGTGGCGTTCGGCAATCTGCTCGAGCGACAGCTCCGTGGCGCGCAAGCCGCTGACCAGCGTCCAGCGCTCGGGATTCAGACCCTGCCACGCCTGCACCAGCCGCGGGCTGCCGGACAACGCGCACAACATGCGGTGAAACTCGACGTCGGCAACGACCAGCGCAGCCAGGTCGTCCGCCCGCGCGCAGCTGCGCATCTGATCGATCAATCCGCCCAGCGCTACGATCTGGTCCTCGGTCGCCCGCACCGCGGCGAGGCCGGCGCCATACGCCTCGAGGTGCGCTCGCAGCTCATACGCGTCCGCGACATCATCGCGCGAAAGTCCGAGGACCACCGTCCCGCGCCGCGGGCGGTATTCCACGAGGCCTTCGCGTTCGAGCTTGCGCACCGCCTCGCGCACCGGACTACGGCTGATCGCCATCTGGCGGGCAATGTCCGCCTCGACGATGCGCGCACCCGGCGCGAGTCGCCCACTCAGAATCGCCGACCGCAGCACGTCATACGCCTCTTCGGACAGCGGGCGGAACTCGGGTACGGGCGCCTCGATGCGCAGCGTCATTGACTGGCGGTAATGCCTCCGTCCACATACAGAATCTGGCCGGTCACAAACCCCGCCGCGGGCGACACGAAAAACGACACCGGACCGACCACGTCGCGCGGCTCGGCCACACGCCCGAGCGGAATCCGCGCCTCGAGCTGGCTTCTGAACACCGGATCATCCAGGTATTCGCGCACCAGCTCCGTCTCGACAAAGGTCGGCGCGACGCCATTGACCGTGATGCCGTGCGGCGCAAGCTCCACGGCATGCTGCCGAATCATCGCCGCCAGGCCGCCCTTACTGGCCACATATGCCGAATAGCCACGGTCGCGCAGCCCAAGCTGCGCCCGTACCGACAGCAAATGCACCTGGCGCCCGCCACGCCCAGCGCGCACCTGCTGGCGCGCCGCCGCCTGACCCAGGAACATCGCCGCCTTCAGGTTGACCGCGTAGACCTCGTCGAAGGCCGCTTCGGTGACCTCGAGCATTGGCTCTTCGCGCTGAATGCCGATGCAGTTGACCAGGATGTCCAGCCCGCCCAGCTCAGCCGCGACCCGCTCGACCGCCGCGCCAATCTCATCGGCCGAGTGGACGTCGAGCGCCAAACCAAGCGCCGTATGCCCGGCCTGCTCGAGCTGACGCGCAACAGCGCGGGCGCGCTCGATCTGCCGTCCGCCAATGGCGACGTGTGCGCCACGCTCGGCGAGCGCCTGAGCCACTGCCTTGCCGATGCCGCCATAGCCACCCGGAATAAAGGCGACCTGACCGCTGATATCGAACCGGTCCGGGCGCGAGAGGCGCGCAACCTCAGGTTGCGCCAATGGTCGCTCCGCGATAGCCGAGGGCCACGCCAGCGCGCCGCGCGGCGTCGACCAGCGTTCGGTGCGACCGTACTGCCACGTCGGCGGGATCATAGTTTGCGCGGCGCTGAACCATCACGCTGATCTCGATGGTCACGTCGCCCGTATAGCCGGCGCGGTCCAGCGCACGCAGGTAGCGCGCGTAGTCGAAGTCGCCCTCGCCCGGTACGAGGAACTCGTGATCGGGACTTCGTCCGCGCTGATCCTTGACGTCGGTGTGTACGGCATACGGCGCCAGGAGCGGCACGTACTCGTCCAGGTCGCAGCCCATGACCTCGAAGTGGCTGTTGTCGAAGTTGAGTCGAAAGTGCGGCGAGCCAACCGCCTCCATCAGCCATACGACGCGCTCGGGCAAGTCCATCGCCTGTCCGACGTGCGCCTCGAGCGCCAATGTGCCGCCCAGGCCCTGCGCGTAGCCGGCCAGCTCGCCAAAGCGCTCAGCCAGCACCTGGCGATCGGATTCGTACGTCTCCGAGGTGCCGTAGCCCATGCTGACCAAGGGCGGCGGACCACTTGGGCCGGCCAGCTCAGCGGTCAGGTCGAGGCCATGTCGAATCCAGGCTTTGTTGGCGGCCAGCTCGTCCGGGTCGGTGGCCAGCAAGTTGGCGTGGCCGGCGATGGCCGTCAGAGACAGATCAGCGTCGGCCAGCAGCCCGCGGATATTGGTCGGCTCCAGTGTCTGGAACTTGGGATCTGAGACGAGGCAGATGCCCAGATAGCCGGCGCGCCGGACGATGTCGACCTGCCGATCAACGGGCAGCTCGCGCATGGCCCAGGCGCTGAAGGCGAGGCGCATCAGATCTCCATTGTCGACTGTCGACAGTCGACAGATTCGGGGTGTAGGCTAGCCGCGGGTTTGGCGGCCGTCAAGGACGGCAACGATCCGACATACGAGGGAGGGAGACCATCGACTATGGCAGGGTCCCTGTTCTTGAGCCCGCGGCGAGTCACCTGGCGCTCATTGGCGCGCCTGACGGTGAGCGCTGTGCTGGTGCTCGGTGCGCTCGTTCCGGCGCCGCTCGCCGCCGCGCAGGTGCGCGACGTGGCGCGCAAGGATACGTTGATTCTCTCGGGCTTCGGTCCGGGCCTGACGGAGATTCAGGACCCGACGAACATGAACCCCTATTCGCTGGGCGGCCTGGGGCGTGTGCGCGATGTCCTGAACAAGACCATCTTCGAATTCCTGTACCTGTACAACCACAACACGGGTGAGGAGATCCCGTGGCTCGCCCAGAGCTATACGGTCGCACCTGATGCGCAGAGCATCGACGTGACCTTGCGCCAGGGGGTGGAGTGGTCCGATGGGCAGCCGTTCACGTCGGACGATGTGAAGTTCACGCTCGAGCTGTTGCGCGATACGCCGTCGCTGGTTTTCGCCGCCGACATCAAGGAGTGGGTCAAAGACGTCACCGTTAC
The DNA here is from genome assembly GCA_036506475.1 of Chloroflexota bacterium. Classification (GTDB taxonomy): domain Bacteria; phylum Chloroflexota; class UBA6077; order UBA6077; family CF-72; genus CF-72. Next base: position 383 of record DASXRR010000216.1, on the reverse strand, counting down.
CGATCCGACGCACTTCCGTATCAACCTGAACAAGCCGAACGTCCGCTTCTTCTACTTCTATTTCGTCGAGAATTCGGAGATTCACCTGCCGATGCTGCCGCGGCACGTCTGGCAAGGACAGGACCCGTCGACGTTCAGCAACTTCGACCTCGCCGCCGGCTGGCCCGTCGGCACGGGTCCATACAAGCTGGTGGACGCGTCGGGTCAAGCGCAGCTGTTCGACCGTAATGACAACTGGTGGGGGGCAAAGGCCGGGTTCCAGCAGCTGCCCAAGCCATTGCGAGTGATCTTCACCCAGCCGGGCGCCGCCGACACGGCCGCGGCGCGCATGATCAACAACGACTTCGACGCTGGCGCCATCATGCAGCCGGGCGTGTTCGAAG
>DASXRR010000215.1:0-6293 GCA_036506475.1 Chloroflexota bacterium | reverse complement strand
AGCTTGGGGGAAAGGAGCGGCTGATGCTGGACACAGAACCGCTGCCGCAAGCAAGGTGGGATGGGCTGGCCGGGACGCGGGAGATGTACTTCATCTTGTATCCCAAAGAGCTCGAGGACGAGGTCATTCAGACGTTGGAGTCGGCGGGCGTGCCCGGGTACACCGAGATGCCCAAAATGGTCGGCCGCGGCCGACGCATCCGCCACTTCGACAATCCTGTCTGGCCGGGCGCCACCGGGGCGCTGTTCACGGTGCTGAGCCGTGCCGAGGCGCAGGCCAAGCTCGTGCCCGCGTTCCGTAGTCTGGCCGCGAACCTCGAGTCGCGCAGCAATGGCTTGTACGGGCTGCACATGTTTGCCCTTCCCTGCGAGCAGCTGATCTAGACACGTTCCAAAAACCGGAGCGGGCCGGGCGGCCATACTGTCCTTTGGTGAAGCGCTCCGTCTGGATCTGGCCCCTGGCGTTGGTGGCCACCTTGGTGCTTGCGCCGCCGGCTTTCGCACTCGAAGCGATCGGGGCGTATGACCCTGGATCACCGGGGTTCAACGCCAGCGCCGTTGGCTTAGACGGCATCGCGTATCTGGGCTCGTGGGGTGGCGGCGCGCAGTGCCCGAGCCTGGGCGTACGCGTCATCGACGTGCACGATCCAACCACGCCAACGCCGCTGTCCGTCGCGGCAATGTATCAGGGGACGACCGCCGAGCACCTGGCGGCAGTGCGTTACGTCACGCCACAGTTCACCGGCAACGTGCTCCTGGCGGGCATTCAGCGCTGTTCAGCCGGCGGCGGCGCAGCGAGCGGGCTCGCGCTGTGGGACGTCACCAATCCGACCAGTCCGTCGGAGCTCGGCTTTCTGTCGACCGGCCGCGGTGGCCGCGGCGTCCACGAGTTCACGGTTCGCCAGCGCGGCGACCGCTGGTACGCGTACCTGGCCGTGTCCAACTCCGAGACGTCCGACGGCCGAGGCGATCTGCGCATCGTCGACGTCACCGACCCCCGCCAGCCGGTCGAAGTCGCCAACTGGGGCGCGCGACGCGATGCCGGGCTGTCGATCGGCTCGGGTGGTCAATGTGCACCCGTGTGCCGCGGGGGCGTCGCTCAAGCCTTCCTGCACAGCGTTGCCCTCAGCCCGAATGGCCGCGTCGCCTACCTGTCGTACTGGGACCAGGGCGTGATCGTGCTCGACGTCTCGGAGCCCACGGTACCCGTGTGGCTAGGCCATTTCAGCGAGCCGCTCGCCGCCGAGGGCAACACGCACTCGGTGGCGCTGGCGCACGCTGGCCAGCTCGCCCTCGTCGGCGATGAAACAGTTGGCCCGCCGTGGGGTCGGCTGCGACTGGTCGACGTCCAGGATCCATCCAACCCGGTCCAGGTGGGCGTGTTCGAGTCGCCCAACAGCGCAGCCGGCACGCTGGGCGTGCAGTACGCGTACACGCTGCACAATCCGCTGGCCGACGATCGCGACCCGAACCGCGCGTACCTGGCGTGGTATGCCGACGGCGTACGGCTCATCGACGTAGCCGACGCCAGTCAACCCGTCGAGGTCGCGAGCTGGCTGCCGCCGGTCGATCCCATGGTGTGGAACGTCGCGTTCCTGGGCGATCTGCTCCTGGTCGGCGACGTCAATACGGGCTTGTACGTCTTGAGCCGCTAAACCCGGCGCCCATAACACACGTGCTCGAAGCGTTGCTCGAACCCGAGCGACTCGTACAGCTTGATCGCCGGCGTGTTGTCGGCCTCGACATACAGCATGGCCCCTGGTCGATTCGCCTGTCTGATGTGGACCAGGCCGGCTCGGGTGAGCTCTTTGCCGAGACGCTGGCCACGCGCCTTGGGATCTACGCCGACGATGTAGATCTCGCCAGGCTGATGAGCATCGCGCGGCAGCTTGACCCAGCAAAAACCCAGGACGTCGCCCGAGCTGTCATCCGCCGCCATGAGCAGGTCAGCGGAATCGAACCAGGGCTGGGCCAGGCGGGCCTCGAGGTCGACCCTGTCCCACGCACCTTGCTCGGGATGTCCGGCAAAGACTCGATTGTGCAGCTGCAGCCACCGCTCGACGTCGCGCTGTCGGTCGAACGGACGTGTTCGTAGGGCCGTGCTGGACGGGAGGTCTTCGGCGGGCAAGACATACTGGAGCAGGGTCCGCTCAGGTGCGAAGTTGCACGCATGGGCAAGATGTTGCGCCGCTTCGAGGTTGCCGTATGCCCACAAGTGAAGCTCCTGGGCGACCTCTTCCTCGGCATGGTCGACGATCGCCGCCAGCAGGCGTCGACCAATGCCCTGGTTTCGGAGCTCCGGGTGGACGACAAGCTCGGCCGTCAAGCGGCACGGTCGCTCAGGCGCTGAGGTGTGATAGGCATCGCAGTGCGCCGCGCCGACGAGGCGTTCGCCACGGCGCACGAGCAGTGCGGCACAGCGATCGTCGCCACGCACCAGGCGCAGCCACTTGTGCTCGCCGAATGGCCGCAGGCCGTCGACTGCTTCAGCGGCGTCGGCGAGTCGGTCGACCTGCCACTGCAGCTCGGGCGTCAGACGGCGCACGACCTGCACATCGAGCGCAGACGCATCGTGGCTCACCGCGCCGGGCACGCGCGCACTGTGTGCACGATGGGTGCCTCGACTGGCGTGTAAACCGGTTTTCCTGTACAACGCGGCGCAGAACGATGGCACATTCCGTCAGCAGCGAGCCTGCGCGTGTCTTGCGCGAGGCCGGGCTGCGGGTGACTCCACAGCGGCTGGCGGTCGCACGCGAAGTGATGAATCGGCAGCACCCGACCGCGGCCGAGGTGTTCGAAGCGGTTCGCGGCCAGTTCCCGACCATGGGCCTGGCGACCGTCTACGCCACGCTGAACACGATGAGTCGCCGCGGCCTGGTCAAGCCCTTGCCCTTCGCCGATGCCGTGCGGTTCGACGCGAACGTCTCGCCCCATGCCAACTTGATCTGCACTCGCTGCAGCCGGATCACCGACTTCGAGGGCTGCATCGACCTGCTCGGCCAACTGCGTGATCGCACTGAGCAGGGCGCTGGCTTTGCTCTGGACGCCGAGCGGCTGGATCTATACGGCACGTGTTCTAACTGCCGCCCCTAACGCCAAAAGCGCGCGGCCGTCCAGCACGCGCGCCTTTCCAAAAGAGTGAAGTACGGCTCAGGCGAGGGCGAAGGACGGGTCTGGGCAATCGGCGCACTGCTCGGCGGCCTCAGACGCTGGGCGCATGTTGCGCAGTGTGACCAGGGTGAGGACTGCGACGGCGACGGCCATGATGGCGCTGATGCCGGCGGCGACCTGCATGCCGTTCACGAAAGACTCGCGGGCTACCTCGAGCAGCTCGGAGCCCAGCGGGCCTTGAACCGACTGCGCGACCGCGACCGCGCCACCCAGCGTGTCTCGGGCAACGGCAGCGGCGTCGGCTGACAGGCCAGCGGGCACCTGGACCGCCAGTGCATGGCGATAGATGGCCACGCCGATGCTGCCCAGGATCGAGATGCCCAGAGCCCCGCCCAGCTCGGCGCCGGTCTCGGACATACCAGAGGCGGTGCCGGCGCGCTCGGGCGGCGCGGCGCTGACGATCAGCTCGGTGGTCAGCGACATGACTGGCGCCAGGCCGAGCGACACGATGATCGAACCGGCGACCACGATCGCCAGACCATCGGATGCGCCCACCTGGGTCAGCAGCGCCAGGCCGACCGCGGCGAGCCCAAGACCGCCGCTCATCAGGTACGCCGGGCGCATCAGGCGGACCAGTCGCGGCGCCACGTTCGAGCCGAGGATGAAGCCTAGCGCCGATGGCACCGACCAGAACCCGGCGCGCAGCGGCGACAGCCCGACGATGAGCTGCAGGTACTGCGCGACGAACAGGAAGTAGCCAAACGCGACGAAGATCGCCAGGACGTTGATGACCAGCGACGCGCTGAACGCTGGGATGCTGAACAGGCGCAGGTCGATCATCGGATCGGCCAGGGTCAGCTGACGACGCACGAACAGTAGTCCGACCACGGTCCCGAGCGCAATCGAGACGATCGGCAGGGCGCCGAGGCCGTCCTGAGCAATCTGCTTCAGGCCGAAGATCACGGACAGCACCGCGACCAGCGACATCGCCGCGCTGATCAGGTCGAGTCGGCCAGCGCCGGGCGCCTTGTATTCGGGCAGCACGATCGGCGCGAGCACCAGCAGCAGCGCCATGACCGGCATCGACAGGAGGAAGACCGAACCCCACCAGAAGTGCTCGAGTAGCGCGCCGCCGATGACCGGGCCGATCGCGCTACCCGCGGAAAAGGCCGAGATCCACACGGCAATCGCGCGAGCGCGCTGGTTCGGATCCTGGAACATGCTGAAGATCAGCGACAACGTCGACGGGCCGAGCGTGGCGCCGGCGATACCGAGCAGCGCGCGGCTGACGATCAACATCTCGGGGCTGGTCGAAAACGCGGCCAGCAGTGAGACCAGGCCAAAGGCGGCCGATCCGATCATGAGCAGCTTGCGTCGGCCGATGCGATCGCCCAGCGTACCCATCGTGACCAGGAAGCCGGCGACCATGAAGCCATAGATGTCGATGATCCACAGCAGCTGGGCGCTGGTCGGGTGCAGCTCGCGGCTAATCGACGGAACGGCGAGGTGCAGCACCGTCAGGTCCATCACGTACAGCAGGCACGCCAGCGTCAATACGCCGAGTCCAATCCACTCGCGTCGGCCAGCCTGCCGTGGGTTGCTCATCATGCCAGGCGATCTCCCTTTTGGATGTCGCCTCTAAGACAGCGCGCGCGCTGAAAACTCATCGGTCATGCCGGCACAGGTTGCCGCCGGCTTACGCCCCCGCGGCTAGTCGGCTTGCCAGGCTGCCGGGAGTTCCGCCCGCGGCGGGTTGGCTGGCCAGCCTGCCGAAAGCTCCGCCCCGCCGGGTAGCTGTGCAGCCTGCCGGGCGTTCCGCCCTACGGCCGGTGGCTGTCCAGCCTGCGAAAGTACCGCCCCGCGCCGGGTGGCTGGCCGTCGGGCGGATTCAGGAATCCAGGTGCGGCGGCAGGCCGAACATCGGGAAGTACCGGGCCGTGTCGAGGAAGAAGATGATCCCACTCAAGCGACCGTCGACGATCTCGAGAACCTGCAGCGCCCACGCGTCCAAACCGCCATTCGGCGATGGCTTGTATTGGCCAAATGCGGGTGATCCGTTGGCCATGGTCGGAATCAAGCGCGATCCCTTACAGCCGATCCCTTGCCCCAGGCACCACTGACGAATGTCGGCGTGCGTCTGCAGCCACAGCTCGTACGGCGGCATCGACCAGCTCGCGTCTTCATGCAGCAGCGAGGTCAGCGAGTCCATGTCGTACTGCTCGAAGGCGTGCACGTACTTGTCGAGCAGCAGCTGTTGGTGCTTATCGGTTGGCTGCAGGGGCACGGTCTGTTCGAGGGGACTGTCGGCCAGCGTCGAGCGAGCCCGCTGCAAGCCGCTGTTCACGGCGGCAACGGTGCTGTCGAGGAGCTCGGCGACTTCGTCCGCTTTGTAGCGCAGCACCTCGCGCAGGATCAGGATCGCGCGCTGCTTGGGCGGCAGGTATTGCAGCGCGGCCACGAATGCCAGGCGTACGGACTCGCGCATGATGACCATCTCGGCCGGATCGGCATCGGCCGGCAAGACGCGTGTATCGGGGATTGGCTCGAGCCAGAAGCTCTCGGCCAGGGCCGGTCCCAGGCTGGCGCTGGCGCTCGAGGCTGGTCCGAGATCCATGGGCCGAGCACGCCTTTGGCTTTCGTTGAGCATGTTCAAGCAGACATTGGTCGCGATGCGATAGAGCCACGACTTCACCGCCGCGCGCTGTTCCAGCTGGTCGAAGCCCTTCATCGCTCTGATGAACGACTCCTGGACAGCGTCCTCGGCCTCGAAGGCCGAGCCGAGCATGCGGTAGCAGTAGCCCGTGAGCTCTACGCGGTAGGTTTCCAAGACAGGCGCGAGTTCCATCGTGGTCATAACAAGTCGGCGTTAATCCTACGCGCCACGCGTGCTGTGCGGGATCAAGGGTCCGCCCGTTCAACCCGCGGGAGGGTCCACGACAGCACCTCGACGACCTTCTCCTTGAGAGGCAGGACGAAGTGCCGCAGTGTCGTGAAGTGCGTCGGGTCGTGCCTGGGGTGGACTCGATTGCCCGTCTCCAGCGCAGCGATCCATTGGCTGTCCAGGATCTCGCCGGCCCAGAGGCACCTCGCGCAGCCCGTGCGCGTAGAGGCGGTGGCCTGATATTGCCTCGGTTCCCACGCGACGCCAAGGTCCAGCGGGACGACCCGCTGCGGAGCCGCGGA
>DASXRR010000214.1:0-5297 GCA_036506475.1 Chloroflexota bacterium | reverse complement strand
AGGAGTCGAGCCACTCGGTCTCTCGTCGTGTGCTGTAGCCTGCTCCTCGCCGCGTGCTCGAGTGCACAGTCACCTCAGGTCCCGACACCTGTCCCGGCTGCCCCTCCCGCGGCCGCGGCGCCGAGCAAACCACAGGCCGCGCCGCCGGCGGGCCAGCCCACACCACCACCCACTACCACAGCGGCTACGTCGGCCGCCTCCGCTGACCAGTTTGGCACGGCGTGTGGGCCGACCAAAGGCGTGAATGCACAGCAGTCGGCTGGGACAACGGCCCCGGATGACTGGGCCTTGAGTAGTGGCTGGTTCTTTACGCAAGCTGGCGGATCAGCCGATCACGGCTTCGCGATGGTCGACGATGACCGTGGACGTCTGTGGTCCGAATTCCAGCGGCTGGGCGGATGGCGCGCGCTTGGATTCCCGGCGAGTCGGCGCTTCAGCTGGCATGGTGCGCTCGCCCAGGCGACGCAGCGCGCCGTGCTGCAGTGGTCGCCGGTCACCGGCCAGGTGGAATTCGCGAACGTGCTCGACCTGATGCACGATGAAGGTCGAGATGACGACCTGCGGGTACAAAAGCAGATCCCGGCGCCACTCGACGTCGACGAGGCGCGCTTGCCGTACGACGTAATCGCCGCGCGACGTCTGGCATGGCTCGACGCGCGGCCCGCGATCAAGGCCAAATACTGCACTGCGCCCGGAGGCGCGGACCCGGTGCAGCTGTGGGGATTGCCGACGTCAAAGGCGGTCAACATGAGCGACGGTGGTGGCGAAGTGTTCGTCCTGCGTACCCAGCGTGCCGCATTCCAGGAATGGGTCGGCGGCGCGCCCTGGGCGGCACCGGGTGAAGTTACGGTCGTCCTGGCGGGTGACCTGGCGAAGGAATTCAACCTCCTTCCGGCGGAGGCAGTGATACCTGAAGCGGCGCCGGCACGCTAACTTTCGGGAGACTCCAGATGGCCGATCAACAGCTGTATGACGAGGGGTCGCGCCCCCACGTCCTGATCAACTGGGAATCGTTCGAGCTCCGAGGCATCCCACCGCGCTGGCGTAGCCCATTTACGAGTGCGGTTATCAACGCGTACACACGCTGGGCGAACGTCGCGGGCATCGATCTGCGCTTCCAGTTCCAGGGCTTCACGCACAAGACCTATGCATCCGCCGGCGAGCTGCTGATCTATATGGACGATCGGCATCCCACCGAAGCGCGACTGACATCGACCTACGGCTCGTTCAACCAGATGGAGATCGTCTTCCATCGCATGAACGGCGAAGATCTCTCGCCGTGGAATTTCGTGCCATTCAATGGTCGGCCCGGCGAGTACGACATGCAGGCCATTCTGATGCACGAGCTCGGCCATTGCATCGGACTGGATCACGCGCCACACGACGGCGACACCCTGTTCAACGAATATGACTACCACGCCTATCGTTTCGGTCCGTTCAGCCGCGACGTCACCCGTGCGCGGCACATCTATCCGGACTTCACGCGCAATCGCTTGCGTCAGATGCGCTCAACGGACGGCGGCGCCACCTGGTCGCCGGTCGGCAACGAATTGACCACGTACAACCACCTGCATGCCCGGACGAACACCGTGCCCGGCGTGGTTGGGCTGCCGCCGGCCGGCATGTACGTGGTCGGCTGGACGCTCGTCAACGGATCGCCGACCTGGCTACGCGGGGATGGCGGCAACTTCCTGATGCGCAACTGGGAATTCTTTGGCGCCGAGCAGTCGATCTATGGTCCGGCCATGGCCGGCGATGGCCAGAATACGATCATCGCTGCCTGGGTGCAGAACGACGATGCTGGCACGATCAAGGTGCTCCGCTCGCGTGATCAGGGCTATCTGTGGCAGCGGGTTGGGACGCCTGCCGGAGCCCAGACGTACGGAACGCCCGGACTCGCCCACACCCGCGTCGACGGTCAGCTCGTGTGGATTCTGGTCTGGACGCACTTCGACCGCACCAACCAGGAATGCACCGGCTGCATTCGCTACAGCCTATCGCGCGACGACGGACACACCTGGACTCCACCAGAGATGCTCGATCCGGCCTACAAAGCGCTGGCCGGGGTCAGCGTTGCGGCTGACAACGAGAATCACGTGCTGGTGTCCTTCGCCTGGGCGCCGCATTCGACGCAGGCTATCAATCGCATCCGCACCTTCGCCTGCGAAGTTATCGACGGCCACCTGAGAAAGGTCGACCAGGTGCGCAGCGATGACGTGACGCGGTTGCAGCCAGCGTTGACCTTTGACGAATCCACGAGCCGCTTCATTCTGGCCTGGCGCGATCAGAACTTCGTGACATCGCTGACCACGGCGCGGACTGCGCCTGACCAGCGTCACTGGTCGGATCGCATGCGGCTCGACGCCAGCAGCAATACCGCGCCGGCGCTCGCGTCAATGCCGTCACTCGAGGAAACCGTGCTGTGGTACGCAGCGGAATGACACCCGCACGTGGAAGGGGAGCACGCTGATGACCGTCTTCGCTCGGGAAATGCCGACGCTGGAAACGCGCGCGCTGTTGTCGGACTTGATCATCGTGGGTACGGTGGACGGGGAACCGGAGTCGATCCGTGACTATACGTCCGACAGTCCACAAGTGCACTCGGTATTCCACGTCGCCGTCGAAGATGTCTTGCGCGGCCGCGCGCCTGGCGCAACAGTCAATGTCCGCGTTCGCGGCGGACAGGTCGACGAGGTGCGCACGGAGTGGACCGTCACCATGCGTCGGGGCGAACGCGTACTCCTGTTCCTGGCGCGCTTCTACGCCGAAGAGCGTGACGACGCAACGTTTGTGCCGTATTTCCGGGGCTGCTACCCCGTTTCGGCGGATGGAATTGTGGAGCTCGACGGACGCAACCTCCTGGCGCTGCACGCCAACGCCGCGGGCGATGGTCGTGACACGATGAATGTCGACGCCGTGCGCTCGTTCATCCAGGCAGCGATACAACGTCGCGATCAGGTCAATGCCGCGCTGCCCGAGCGTGAACCGGAGGAACCCGAGCTCTCTGAATCTGGGTTCAACGCGCTCCTGCATGTCGAGCCGGGCGGGGCGCGCTACGCGACGCTCGACGGCGGGGACGCCCCGCCTCGCTCCGGCGGCTGAGCGCTCCAGGCTACTTGACGGCGCCGCTGGTCAGACCGCTCACGTAGTACCGCTGCAATAACAAGTAGAAGAGCACGCACGGCACGATCGAGATCGTCACACCCGCCTGGAGTACGCCCCAGTCGGTGCTACCCAGGCTCGTCTTGGTCAGATTGGTCGCCAGGATCAGCGGCAGCGTGAACGACGAGCCGCGATTCATCATCACCAGCGCGCCCAGGAACTCGTTCCAGGACGTGATGAATGCAAACAGTGCGACCGTGATGATGGCCGGGAAACTGGCGGGTAAGAAAATGCGCACCAGCACCTGCCAGGAGTTGGCGCCGTCGATGACGGCGGCTTCGTCGAGCTCACGCGGAACGGATTCGAAGCTATTACGCAGGACGAACAGGCTGAATGGCAGCTGGATGGCGGTGTGGATGATCGCCAGACCGATGAGCGTATTGGTCAGCCGGACCTGCGCAAACATGAGAAAGATCGGCGTCAACAGCGCCTGGTACGGGATGATCAGCGCCAACAGCAAGAACACGAACAGCACTTCCTTGCGCGGGATCGGGAAGCGTGCCAGCGCGTACGCGGCCGGTACCGTCAGGGCTAGTGCCAGGGCAATCGTCATGGACGCGGTGCCGAAACTATTGAGCACGTAGGTGGGCAGTCCGAGCTGAAAGGTCCACAGCTTGCGATAGCTCTCGAGGCTCAGACCCGTGTGCGGAAAGTACATCGGTGGGACAGCGGCAGCTTCGGCCGGTGTCTTGATTGACGCGCCCGCGGCGAGCACGATCGGCGCCAACGCAAACGCGCACAGCGCGAGACAGATCGCGCCTGCGAGGTACCTGGCCCTGGCACTCCAGATTACTGTCACCAGACCGCGACGGCAGATCGTCGGTGCTGCTGCGCGCGCGTAACTCGCCGTCATGCCGCGTGGCTGCGTCGCGTGAGAATCAGCTGCGTAATCGTAAAGAACAGGATCATCACGGCCAGGATGAGCGACAGCGCCGCTCCGTACCCCAGCTTCAGGTACGGAAACGAGTTCAGATAGACGTAGAAGACGGATGTCGCCGTCAGGTTGCGCGGCTGGCCGGCGGTCATCAGAAAGAACTGGTCGAACGCGAGCAAGCTGCCAATCACGCTGACCAGCGTGACCAGCAGCAGGGTGCGCATGGTCAGCGGCAGGATCACGCGCGTGACGCGCTGCAGGTGGCTGGCGCCATCGACCATGGCCGCTTCGTTGACCTCACTGGGTACGGCCTGGATTGCCGCCACGAACAGAATCACACCAAAGCCGAGCACCTTCCAGACGACCGAAAAGATGATCGCCCAGGTCGACGTATCGGCGTCGACGCCGAGCCACAACACCGGTTGGCTGATAACGCCCAGGTCTTGCAAGATCTTGTTGACGAGTCCAAAACGCGGACTGAACAGCCAGTACCACAAGAGACTCGACGACCCCAGCCCGATGACCACCGGGACAAAGATGATTGCTCTGGTAAGTCTTTTGAGCAGGGTGTTGTCCGCGGTGAGGAGCGCGATCAGGTAGCCGCCGATCATCAGGATCGGCGTGATGACCAGGGTGTACTTGAGCGTATAGCCGAGCGAGATCCAGAACTGCCTGTCGGCAATGGCCCTGGTGTAGTTGTCGAGGCCAACGAATCGTGGCGGCTCGATCAGGGTCCAGTTCGTCAGCGACACCCCGATCATCTGCAGGAATGGGAAGGCCGTGATCAGGGCGACGAATATGGTGGCTGGCGCCAGGTACAGCAGCCCGATGAGCGTATTGCGCCTGGTGGCGTACATCGTGTTGGCCTACCGCCCTACGCTATCGCACGCGACTGCAGCGTTCGAGATTGCAGTGGCGCTCCGCCTCATTGGTTCCATGCCGACTGACGGAAACCGCGGCTGGGCGGAATTTGTCCAGATTGCAGGAGCGTGCCAACTCCGGCGGCTGCTGTCGGGAAGCGACGGTGGCATTTGGAGGGAGCGCCTGCAAGGCGCAACGGCAATCGCACGAGCGACTCCGGCGGTTGCCGTGGGGACTGGACGGTGCGGTTTGCAGGAAAGCCGCGTCCGAGGCGGAAGCTTGCAGATTGCCGTGGCAGTCCGCCTGGGACGCGTGAGGTGACCTGGAATGTCGGCGGTTCAGCGAGAGCCGCTAGTTGCACGCGATGCGAATCATCTCCTGGCGCCCGTCGGCCATGATC
>DASXRR010000213.1:0-12812 GCA_036506475.1 Chloroflexota bacterium | reverse complement strand
CACCTTCTGGCTGGGCGTCGGCACCGATGACAACAACCCGAACGATCTGCCGCGTGCCTGGGACCAGTACCTGGGCACGGACCGCGTGCAACGGGCGCGCGCGTTCCAGGCGGCGCTGCATCAGCTCGGCGCGCGGTCGGTGCTCGTCGCATTCCGTGGTGAACGGCACGCCCTATCGCCCGAGATGGCGGCCAGCGCCTGCAGCTTCCTGCGCGGGCTCGACCTCGAGCAGAGCGAAACGCACGCGGTCGACCCGATTATCGCCCACAAAGCGCACACGCGAGGCCGCTTCTAACGTTACTTTGTCATTCTGAGGCCGCAGCCGAGGAATCCGCGAGCACACACGTCTCGACAAGCGGATCCTTCGCTGCGCTCAGGATGACAAGCGCGCTAGGGCTACTGGTGGCTACTCACGAGTGAAGCCGATGATTTGAAGAGGTCGGCGTTCTGGCGCGTCATCTGGAGGTACTGGTCACCCCATTGGACGCTCGGCTCGACCTGGGTCGACTCCATCCATTCGTTGAACGTGCTGACGACGACCGCCCAGGAGGGGCTGGAGGCCAGCGCGCCGTCCCAGGTGGCCTGGTAATAGCTGCCGCCGGCGCGATCCTGAAGGCAAGTGGGCGCACGCGCGGCGGAGTCGTTGCAGCCGGGCGAGACAACCGGATTCCACAGCTTGTCGGGCGCGATCGAGCGGGCAATGTTGGCCCAGCGTGGCAGTTGGGTCGCCGGGTCACCTGACCAGGCGATGGCGTACGGGCTGATGCCGTCCCACGCTTCGCCGCCCAGGACATTGAAGTCGTCGCCGTCGGCGAGCCAGACCGCGCGATGGTCCGGGTCGACCTGGCTGCGAATGACGCTCCAGGTGCCGTTGTCGAACGTGCCCGCGCGCCAGAAGAAGATCACTGGCCGGCCCTGGTAGCGCACTATGGCCGGGTGGTTGGCGCGGTTCTCGTAGAACGCGCGCAACTGAGCGATGACGTCGTCGACACCCCAGAATTGCGGCGTTTCGAAGTGGATCGTGGCGCTGAAGCCAGACTGCTGACCCATGTCGAGGAGTTTGCCGAGGTTGGAGTCGGTACGGTCGCCATTGCCGTACCAGGCCACGATGAAGCCGTCGATGCCGGCCGATTTGGCCTGCTGGATGTGACGCTGCATCACGCCGCCGTCGTCCGAGTTGTACGGCTCTGGCGGCTGGAAGAGCGTGCGGCTGAAGTTCTCGGGATCCCACCACGCGTAGTAGTAGGCCAGGACAGGATGACTGAGGTCGGCCGGCCGGGCGACTGATGGGCTGAGCGCCAGCCAGGCACCGAACAAACCGCTCAGAAGTACAAAGGACGCTCCGCTGATGCACCGCCGCATACAGGATCAACCCTCCGCTCGGGCACTGGGTCTCATGCAGCGCGCCGACGGACGCGGCATGGCCTGGCCCGATTGGGGAGATCTGTGCCTCCCGAAGTGGCTGAATTCGGCTACCCGAGTGGGGGCACTGGGGCGGCCTGGCGGCGATGCCTTGGCTTGGACAGTCGGTCGGCCAGGCCAGCCTGCGCTTTAGCTAGCGTGCCTTCTTGGCGATCTTGAACAGCGTCACGAGAATCGCGCCCCAGGCGGCGATGCCGGCCAGGGCGAGCTGGGTCACGTCGAGGATGGGCTCGACCTTGACTCCGTCTGGACCAATGACAATCGCGGCCACCGGCCGCGACCGCGAGGCTCCGCCGCCACCACCGCCGCCGCCGGATTCGTGGCCATCCAGCGACTGGCCGCTGCCCATGCCGAAGCCGCCGGCGGACCAGACCTCGGTCGCGGTAATGATCGTGTGCCCACTCGATTCGACCGGCGAGCTGAACACCACACCCGGCATCGCCGCGGCATACACCTTGTCCATCAACGGCGCAAGCGTTTGTGCATCGGTCATGAGGTTCGTCCTTTCAAGACGGCCAGGAAGGTCAGGGCGAATAGCGCGCACTGCGCCAGGAACGTGACGTCGACGATCGGCAGCCACCTGCTGGAACCGTCCTGTTCGACGCGCACGCCGGTCGGAAACTGCCAGGCAACGCCGCCGTTCGGCATGCCGACCGACAACACCCGTGAGTGAGGCGTCAGCGTCGCAGCGCCGACGTGGATAGGCTCGGCATGCACCGAGCGATAGGACAGTCGCATAGCTATTGAGATACGCCCGCACGGGCCTCACGCGCTATACCTAACCATGCAGGCGCCCAATCCGAAGCCCGAACCGATCGAGGTCCCCGACGACGTGAAGGCCGAGCTCACGCAGCCCGAGGCCGCCACCAAGGCCCAGCCTGCCAAGAGCGCCGTGCCTATTCCCGAAGACGTACTGGCTGAGACCGACGCGGAAGTGCGCGCTAAGACGCCGGTGCCCGGCGACGACGCAACGATCCCTGTCGAGCTCGAAGACGAATCGGAGCGTTAGCCTCGGGCGCTGTGGCGCGCGGCGTCGCGCGACCAATGCTCATACAGGTCGGCCACGACGTGGTCGATCGGCGGGCGGTGCGTTTCGACGTCCAACACCTCGGTCTGCGTCGCCGCCTGCTCGAGCAGGTTGGACAGGCGCTGCGTGCGCGAATCGAAGGCATATTCATGTCGACCGGCATTGCTGCGCACTAGCTCCGCGCCCATCAGCACGGGAGCGGATTGGCTGGCGGTCTCGAGCGTCAGCACGCGTTGACCCGTCAAGTGCCGGCGCAGCTCGGTGAAGTCGCCGTCGAAGGCGATCTCGCCCCGATGCAGGAGCACAATGCGCCCGGCCAGCTGCTCGAGCTCGGCCATGTCGTGGCTGGTCACCAACACCGATACCCCGCGTTCGCGATTGAGCTCCCGAATGAACTCGATGATGCGGCGGCGCGCCAACACGTCAAGGCCGAGCGTCGGCTCGTCCAGCAGCAAGATCTCAGGCTCGGGTAACAGGGCCAGCGCGAGGTCGGCGCGCATGCGTTGGCCGAGGCTCAGCTCGCGTGCCGTCGTTGGCAAGAGCTCGCCAAGATCGAGCAAGTCGCGCACCAGCTCGAACATGCGCGCATACCGCTCGCGCGGGATGTCCCACACGACACGCTTCCACTCGAAGCTCTCGGCAACTGACTGATCCCACCACAACTCGGTGCGCTGGCCAAAGACTGCGCTGATCTTGCCCACGTAACGCACGCGATCGCGGACCGGGTCCATGCCCAGTGCGCGTACCGTGCCCTGGTCGGGCGCGAGCAGGCCGGACAACAGCTTGATCGTGGTGCTCTTGCCGGCGCCATTTGGCCCAGCGTAAGCGACGACCTCGCCGCGCTGAACGGTCAGATCGATCCCGCGCAGCGCTTCGACGTTCTTGAATTGGGGGCGCAGCAAGCCCTTGGGTATGTCGCGCAGCCGCGTTGCCCGCTGCTGGACGCGGTACACCTTCCAGGCGCCGCTGAGCTCAACGACGGTGTCCATACGACAGGTAGCGCGAAGATCCGGTGCGACCATAACGGACCATGCCGCGGCCGAAGATCGCCGCCGAAATGGCCACCAGCAGCGCTGCCGCAACGGGTTGGATGAGCCACGCCCAGGGGCCGGCGTCGAGGCCAAGCAGGGCGCGGCTGGGCAGCCAAGCCACCAGGCCGGCGGGTACGACCGTGAGCAAGCCGGTCAACGCCAGCGTCGGCAGACCGTCCAGTGGGAACACGTTGAGGTCGGTCATCATGCGCCAGGTGGAGCTGTTGATCTCCTCGGCCGCGCGCGGCGCCCAGAAGGCGAGGCTGCCCCATGCGTACTCGAAGGCCAACACGATGGCCACCGAAGACACGAGGTTGAGGCACAGCAACGCGAGCCAGGCTGGCGATACCACGATTGGCAGCTGGCCGCCCGACCAGACCAGCAGGATCACGCCGGGCACGAACATGCCCGCGCCAGTAACGGGGGCAAAGCCCTCGGTCAGCAGCGACATCCACATCGGCTGCGGCTGGACCAGGACGTGGTCGAGCTGACCACGGCCAATGCGGCGGCTGATGAACGCGACATTGAAGTTGAACAGGACGTTGATCGTGCCGCGCACGAGCAGAGCGTAGCCGAGCAGGAACAGCATCTGGCCCCTGGACCAGATGCCGATACCGTCGAAGCGCTCGACGAGCAGAAACGTCGCGGTGACCGCGGCCAGGCCGATGACAAAATCCGAGAAGTAGAACGCGAGCGCGGTGACTGGACCGCGCAGCACGAACATCATGTCCATCCGCGCATAGAGGAGCCACAGCTCGTACAGCCGGCGCAGGGTCCTAACCACCGTAGCCGATCACCTTCTCACGGTTCGCTTGCCACAGCCAACCTGCGATTGGCCAGAGCACGATGGCCCACAGGAGCTGCAGCGCTAACAGCCGCGGCGGGTCACCCACGCCCGTATAGATCGCCAGCGGTGCCCAGGCCATGGAGGCGAACGGCAGCCAACTGAAGACCTCGCCAATGCCCCACGGGTAGTACGCCAGCGGCAGCAGTGACCCTGACAGGAGCACGGCGACGGCGCTGCGAGTGCTCTGGACGAGCCATACAGGCTGCTCCAAGGCCACGGTGGCGGTCGCGAACAGAAAGTCTAGGGCCAGGCCGACGACGATACCCAGTCCGAGGCTCAGTACGAACAGCAGGCCGGCCATTGCGCTTGCAGGCCGTGGATCGACACCCAACAGCGGCGCGACCAAAAGCAGCGGAATCGAGAACAGGGCGAAGTGAATCACCCAGCGTCCCGCCATCTCGGCCACGAACTGCAGCACGAGGCCTATCGGCCTGAGGAAGCGCAAGACGATCGTGCCTTCCCAGAAGGTGTCGGCGATGGTCGTCTGCACCGCGAGCTGATCGTTGAACGCCTCGGCCATCAACGTGTAGGTCAGGACGGCGCCGAGGGACATCACTTCGCCGCGCGGGTTGCCGGACAGAATTACCCGCCACAACGCGAGCAGCACCAGGACGCGCAGCAGACGCAAGGCGTAGTCCAGCACAAACAGTGGGCTGTCGCCCACCGCCGCCGCGGTCATCGCTGCTGTTTTCACGAGTTTCATTGTCATCCCCATCGTTGTCATCCTGAGCTTGCGAAGAGCCTGTCCTCGAGCGAAGCGAAGGAATCCGCTTGCCATCCGGTGACCGGCCAGCAAGCGGATTCTTCGGCTGCGGCCTCAGAATGACAAAGCGTCAGGAGGACAAAGCGGCCCAGCGGAAGACTACCTCCGAGTGTTCGCCGTAGCCGGCCGGGCCTGGTCGACCAGGTCGCAGCTCGAACATATCGAGCGCGCGCCGCTCGAGCCACTGATGAAACGGTCGCAGCGCGCCGCCCAGTGCGTCGTAGACACCGTTCGCGCCAGGCGCATCGAGCACCACCAGCGCCACGTCGCCCTGCGGCGCATGCACCAGATACACGGTCTCGCCGACGGCGCCAATCGCCCGCCGTGCGGCTACGAACTCGTCGCGACCGTCAGTCAACAAGTAGCGCACCCGGCGACTGAATTCGGCCGAGCTCGACTGGTCCATGAGGCCGCTGAAGAACAAATACGGCAGCGGACCCGTCTCCGCACCGGCCGGGACGCGATTGGCCAATGCCGAGCCAAAGACCAGCGGCGCGAGCTGATCGCTCCATTTCATCACGCGGCGACCTCGACCAGGCGCTTAAGCTCGTGCAGCGCGGGCGGCGGCGCATAACCAACCGCGGCGTGGCCGGGCCGCGACTCGGGGAATTCGGCACCACCCGGCTCGTCGAGCCACTCGTCGTCGCGCACGACGCCCTCGAAGCGACGTGAGCCATCGCGATACTCGATCAGGGCCCAGTAGCGCAGCGGCTCGAAGCGCAGCTCAGCGCTGGGGCGCAATTCACCTGACGGCGAGACGACCGCACTCCAGCCCTTGCTAGCGGTGGTCGCGAGCACTCTGAGGCGCTCGGCGTCGTGGGCGAACGCAGCGCCATCGTAGCCTGGCTCGGGAAAAATGGAGCCCAGCGCGGCGGCCTCGCAGGCACCGGGATGGGCGAAGTCGTAGCCGTAGGCGACGTGGTGCAAAACCACCGCCGTCTGGCCCGCGGCGAAGTCAAAAGGTTGGCGGCAGATCACACAACGCATGGCCGTTAGCATCCCGCGCCGTGAGCCGCGGTTGATCCGGCAGCCGGCCAGACCGCCGCCTGGTCACCAGGCTGGTTCGATTGTCATCCTGTGCTTGCGAAGTGCCATCCCGTGCCCGCGGAGTTTCGTGCCAAACAGTGGAAAGGAGATCCGCTTGTCGACCGGTGCTCGGCCAGCAAGTGGATTCTTCGGCTGCGGCCTCAGAATGACATTGCTATGGGCACGCTGAAGCAAAAGGCGGCGCCACCGAGCGCGGCTGGTTCGGTCCAGATCCGGCCGTGGTGCGCTTCGACCAGGCCGCGCGCGATGGCCAGGCCGAGTCCTGCGCCCGCGGCTGGCCCGGGCGACTCGTCGGCGCGTGAGCGCGAGCGTTCGCCACGGTAAAAACGTTCGAAGATGCGGTCGCGTTCGGCGGGACTGACGCCTGGCCCGGTGTCGCTCACGCCAACGACGACCCGCTCATCGGCCACATGCGCGGCGACTTCGACCTGCCCGCCCGACGGAGTGTGCCGCAGTGCGTTGTCGACCAGGTTGCGCACCACGCGCTGCAGCCGCGCGCCATCGGCCAGAATCGGCGGCAGCGTCGGAGGAACGCGACACTCGAGCGTCACACCGCGCTCGCGGGCTTGCGCGTCATAGGCGGCGATCGCTTCGGACACGAGCGCGCCCACGTCCACGCGGCCCATGCTCAACTCGAGCGTGCCACTTTCGATCTGGCTGAGCTCGAACAGGTCGTCGATCAGTCGACTGAGATGTTGGATCTCGCGATGGATCAAGCCCAGGTAGCGGCGCACTTCAGCTGGCTCGGCGACGACGCCATCGGTCAGCGCTTCGACCATCGCCCGACTCGTCGCAAGCGGCGTGCGCAGATCGTGCGACACCGCCGCGACCAGCTCACGCCGACCCGCCTCGAGCGTGTGCTGCCGCTGAAACGCCAGCTCGAGGCGCTCGGCCATGTCGTCGAACGCCGCGCCCAGCCGGGCGACCTCGTCGGTACCACGCGGCCGAACCCGAGCGTCGAGCTCACCATGCGCCAGGCGGGCCGCTGCGTCCATCAGCACTGCGAGATCGTCGGTCAGACTGCCGGCGATGGTGAAGGTAAAGGTGAGCGCGATGACCATCGAAAAAGCCAGCAGCAAAATGAGCAAGGACAGGTCATGCGGACTGAGAAACATGAGCGCCGAAGTAGTCAGTACGATCGCGACCGCCACGACCAGGCCTGCGCCAAAGGCGACCGTCAGACGGCTACGCAAGCTGCTCAGGTGCTGGCGGGTCCAGGTGACCGCGGCCCCGCCGATCACCAGCGAGACGATCCCGGAGGCGGCCAAGAACAACGCTAATTGCTCGACGTCGGCGCGCGGCGCGCCCATCAGCCGCTCGGCCACGACCACCGCGACCACGATCGCCAGCAGCAGCACGACGCCGACCAGCACAGGCCGCGTGGCGCCTCGCGTCATGCCGATGGATCGAACTTGTAGCCGACGCCCCAGACGACTTTGACGTGCGTCGGCCGAGCTGGATCGCGCTCGATCTTTTCGCGCAGCCGGCGAATGTGCACGGTGACCGTGCTCGGATCGCCGAAATAGTCACGGTCCCAGACTGCGTCGAGCAGCTCGTCGCGGCTGAAGGTCTGCCGCGGATGAGCCATCAGAAAGTGCAACAGATCGAACTCTTTGGCGGTCAGGCCGACCGGGATATCCATGACTTCGACGGTCCGATTCTGCGGATCGAGACGGATCTCGCCACCGCTCAGGATGCCTTCCTCAGACGGTTGCGGCTGACTGTCGAGCTCGACGCGACGCAGGTGGGCGCGGACGCGCGCGACCAGCTCCGCGGGACTGAACGGCTTGACCACGTAGTCGTCGGCGCCGACGTTCAGGCCAGCAATGCGATCGGACTCCTCGCCACGCGCGGTCAACAGCAGGATGGGCACGCTGAGTCCGTGCTCCGCGCGCAAGCGACGGCAGATGTCCATGCCGTCGCCGCCGGGCAGCATGACGTCCAGTACGATCAGGTTGGGCGGTGCCTCAGTGTTGAGCGCCGCCGCCCAGGCTTCGTGCGCCGTCGCGGCCGAGATGACGCGAAAGCCATCGCGGCGCAGGTAGCGCTCGACGACTTCGACCACGATGGGCTCGTCGTCGGCCACCAGAACGATCGGTTTTGGCTCGCCGAGACGAGCCGCGCCGCGCGACGAAGCCACTGCCCACACGGTAGCACCATAAACGTCACGTGGCGCGAACGGATTGCGAAGCTTACAGAGGTCTTGTCATCCTGAGCTTGCGAAGGATCCGCATCTCCGGACGGTCACCAGACGCGGATCCTTCGGGTCGCAGGCTCCCCTCAGGATGACAAAGGCGAAGTGCGGCTACGCTTGTACGGCTATGCATCCTGTGGGTTTGGGCGGGCTGGCCGAACTCTCGTCGAGCGTCTCTCGCTCGATCAGTCCTGAGAACTTCTCGGGCGCCCCGGGCGCGGGGGCAATGGCGACGACCGGTACGGGCGCGCATGCTGCGCGCGACCTGGGCCCAGGCTGGAAGATCTCACCCTCGGTGGCGATCGAACCCGGTCAAACGTTCACGTTGGCTGAGATCGACGGCCCGGGCGCGATCCAGAGCATGTGGATCACGGGCCGCCCGTTGGGCCGCGACACCATCCTGCGCATCTATTGGGACGGTCAGGCCCAGCCGTCGGTCGAATGCCCGCTGGGCGACTTCTTTACCCAGGGCTGGGGCCCGTTCGCCCAGGTCAGCGCCATGCCCGTCGCGGTCAATCCCAATGGCGGCTGGAATTGCTTTTGGCCCATGCCGTTTGGGCGCCATGCCCGTTTCACCCTGGAGAATCGCGCCCCCGAGCCGGCGCGCTGCTACTACCAGATCAACTATGCCCTCGGCGACCTTGGCGACAATGCCGGGTACTTTCATGCCCAGTTTCGGCGGGTCAATCCCGTGCCTTACAAAGGCATCTATTCCATTTTGGATGGTGTCTCCGGCAGCGGCCATTATGTCGGTACCTATCTGGCCGTTGGTGTCACCAACTCGAACTGGTGGGGCGAAGGCGAGATCAAGTTCTATCTCGACGACGACGACGAATTTCCTACGATTTGTGGCACCGGTACAGAAGACTATTTCGGCGGCGCCTACGACTGGGACGTCAACGGGGCGTATGTCACCTACACCACGCCGTTTCTCGGCATGCACCAGGTGCTGCAATCGGACGGCCTGTACCGCTCGCAACAGCGCTTCGGCATGTACCGCTGGCACGTCCTCGACCCGGTGCGGTTTCGGGCTGGCCTACGAGTGACGTTACAAGCGCTCGGCTGGCGCAGCGGCGGCCGCTACCTGCCGCTCCAGTGCGACATGGCCTCGGTCGCCTACTGGTACCAGACCCTGCCCACTTCAGCTTTTCCGCCGCTCGGCGATCGCGATGCCCTCGAAGTCGTCTAGATCTTGCCCGTCCCCTACGGCTCAGACGATGCGTTCTTCTGTGCAGTGGCCATAGCAGACAAAGTGAATGAACCCGCCTGGCGAGCCAGTCGCCGGTGTAAGACTTGTGGACACCTGGGGACGCAGCATACGTACACCTCGTCGGGCAAGCGCTGTATCGGCGAGAACTGGAGCTGCTGCTGCTCTCGGCGGCCGGTGTCGCTCGTCTACATTGGCGCCGTGGTGCCACCTGCACTCTTAGCTAACCCGCATCTCCAGTAGTCGACACATCGTGTAGTCTCGAACGCATCGAGACACCCACGATCGCACGGTGTACGTTTCTGCCACCGCGTATCCTGCGGCGCATCGCCGAGCACGGCGATGGCGAGCAGCGCACGACGGCGCTGGACACGCTCGCGGCAGATTCGACGATTCGCCTCGCGCGCGCGACCTACCAGCTCCTGGAAGGCCGAGGCCACCAGGCTGCGCTGTCGGCCGCTCCGCCGCAGAAGCAGCGCACCATTTACGACGCTAAAAACGGCGCCACTCTGCCTGGCACCGTCACCCGCGTCGAAGGCAGTAAGCGCAGCAAGGATGTCGCGGTCAACGAAGCCTACGACGGCCTGGGCAGCACCTGGGACTTCTACTACACCGTATTCCAGCGCAACTCGATCGACGGCGAAGGCCTGCACCTCGACGCGAGCGTGCATTACCGCACGCGCTACGACAACGCATTCTGGGATGGCCACCAGATGGTCTTCGGCGACGGTGATGGGCGGCTGTTCAATCGCTTCACGATCGCGCTCGACGTGATCGGCCATGAGCTGACCCATGGCGTCACCGGCGATGAGGTGGGTCTGATCTATATGGGCCAATCCGGGGCGTTGAATGAGTCGATCTCGGACGTCTTCGGCTCGCTGATCAAGCAGTACAAACTGAAGCAGACGGCGGACAAAGCCGACTGGCTGATCGGAGCGGGCTTGTTGGCGCGCGGCGTCAAGGGTATGGCACTACGCTCGATGAAGGCGCCGGGCACCGCCTTCGACGATCCGGTGCTCGGCAAAGACGAGCAGCCGGCGCACATGCGCGACTATGTCCAGACCGCCGACGACAACGGCGGCGTACACACCAATTCGGGTATTCCGAACCACGCGTTCTATCTGGCGGCCGTGGCCATCGGCGGCAACGCGTGGGAACACGCTGGCCTGATCTGGTACGAGACGGTGCGCGATCCGCGGCTGCGTCCGACGGCGACCTTCACGCAGTTCGCTCGACAGTCGGAGTCGAACGCGGTCCGCCTGTATGGACGCGACAGTCGCGAGCACACGGCGGTCGTCGAGGCGTGGAATCAGGTCGGCCTGGGCAGCGGCGTTGGAGCACGACGTGCGACTCCGATTAAGCGCTGAGGGTGGCTTCGCCGCCGTGCCGGGCCTGCGTCGGCCGGTGACGGTCGATCTGGACGATCTGCCCGAGAGCGATGCGCGTGCCGTACGCGAGCTGGTCGAAGGTTGCGACTTCTTCAGTCTGCCCGACAGGATTGCGGCGCCGGCCGGGGCGGCGGACTACCGGGAATACACGATTACCGCCGAAAACGGTGACCAGCAGCACACCGTGCGCGTGCCCGAGATCGGCGCCCCGCCCGAGCTGTTGAGTTTGATCGACAAACTTCTCTTGTTGTCATCCTGAGGGTTTCCTCTGTCATCCTGAGGCGAGGAACGAGCACGAAGGATCCGCTTGCTGGCGCGCCACCGGTCGACAAGCGGATCCTTCGCAGGCTCAGGATGACAAGTCGACCGTCACCCGGCGGCCCTCCTCAGCGGCGACATAGGCGGCATAGATGACGTGGATCACGTCCAGGCCGAGCGCGCCGTCGGACCGCGCTGGGCGGCCCTCGGCGATGGCGCCGACGAAGTCCTGGATCATGGCGCGATGGCCTTGCGCCCAGTCCTCGTCGGGCTGCGGCTGGCTCCAGCCGGCGCTGGTCTCGAGCTTCTCCATCAAGTACGCCGAGCCGAACACCGACGGATCCGGCGCGAAGGCATCGAGCAGCCGGTTATGCGACAGGTTGCACTTCAGATGCGCGTTCGACAGCAGCACTTGCAAGCTGGACTCCATGCCGCCGAGCACGGCGTCTGAGGCAAAGACGGTCCCGCGCGTGCCGTCGTCGAAGGTGACCACGGCCGTGCCCCAGTTCTCCACGTCCACCCAGCCTGACCCGATCCAGTGTTGGTCTTCGGCCTGGAAGCCAGGGGTGGCGGTCAGGTCGCCGACCTCGGCGATGACGGCGCGTGGCCTGATTGGCGTCCCCGAGCGGCGCATACCCTCCTGGCGCTTCAAGTGCAGCATCGCGCCGAGCGCGTGCACGCCAAGGCGCAGCAGCGCACCGCCGCCGGTATAGCGCCACTCTTTCGAGTACGGCGAGTGCGAGCCGCTGTGGCATTCGCCGCCGCGCATGTCGAGGATGGCGCCGCCTGAGGCCTCGGCCAACCGCGCGGCCTTCTCGATGGATGGCGCGTAGACCCAGTTTTCGGCGTACATCAGTTGCACGCCGGCTCGCTGCGCCGCGGAGACCATGGCCGTGGCATTCGCCAGGGCCGCGTCGAGCATGGTTTGACGCGCGATGCTGCCGGGGCCGTCGAAGGCGGTCAGTGGTTTGGAGACGATGACGTGCTTGCCGGCCGCGGCTGCCTGTTCGGTGAGCGACCGATGCAAGTGGTTCGGCACGCACAGGTCGACGACGTCGACGTCGGCTCGGTCGAGGATGCGGCGATAGTCGTCATAGACGTCCGGGACGCCGTGGCGGCGGGCGTAGTCATCGGCGCGCGCCCGCGTGCGGCTCGCGGCGGCGACGATATGCGGCTGGTAACCGCCAACGCCCGCATAACACCGCGCGCGCGTTTCGGCGATGAAGCCAGTGCCGATGATGCCGATATTCACGGCTCGGGAAGTCGCCATGCGGGTAGGGTAAAAAATGCGACGCATGCTCGAGGAGGAGGCGCAGCCCAGGACCCGCTACGCGAGCCTAGCGGCTCGCTTCGGGAGCCCTAGCCATCGGCGTCGGCGCGGCGCGGCACTGATTGCGCCCACCGAGCCACCCGCTGGACACGACGATCTTGTCGCCCAGGTACGCGCCTACCCACGCCGGCGGGGGTACCTGCTGCCCGCCTTACAGGACATTCAGATCGCCCTGGGCTGGGTGCCCGGCTGGGGCATCGAGCTGGTCGGCGCGCACCTGCGCGTGCCCAAGAGCGAAGCCTTCGGCGTCGCCTCGTCGTTCCCCGACCTGCGCCTGACGGAACCACCTGAGACCGTC
>DASXRR010000212.1:0-36410 GCA_036506475.1 Chloroflexota bacterium | reverse complement strand
CGAGCACTTCACGTTGTGCGGGTAGGTCGGCGCCCTGGAGGACGGTCGCCCGGCTGCCGGCGGCCTCGGGGATCCTGGTCAGGGGTGTCAGGGGTTGGGGGCGGGGGTGCGTGGCGCAGCGCTTCCAGCTCGTCATGGGCTGCGTCAGCGTCGGCTTGCGCACGCTGTACTGCGCGTTCAGAGGCGGCCTGCTCGATAACCCGCTGAATCAGCAGGTCTGTCGCACGGTCGATGCTTGCGCGGGCTGTGTCGATGCAGGCGTGCAGTTTGACGGCGGTGTCCTTGTAGTCCGGCTGGGCCTCGTGCTGGGTCCACACGCGCTGACGGCGGCCTGAATTTTCGGATCGGTCATGATTCGCTCGAGCAGCGTGGCGACCTGGACCGGTACGAGGTGGTCGACGCGGGCCATGTCTGCATGTCAGCCGTAGCGGCGATCTGGGGCAAGAAAAGAAAGCCGGTCAGCAGGAACCGATTGCTCAGACGGCGTGGCGCGCGAGAGAAGCCGTCGAGGTGGTCGTTGACAGCCGCCCATGTCTCTCTGAGACCGGTGCGGCTCAGTCGGTACAGCGAACTGGACCAGTGCACGACCATACGGGGACTCGAGTTTGGCGGTCGCACCGTATCGAGTAGGGAAGGCGTGGGGTTTGGTGCCTCATGCGGCTTTGTCGAACGCGTGCTGCTCAGCCATGGTTGGCCAGACGGCGGCGGCTCTGTCGCTATCGCCAGACAGTACTACCGTCCCCTGCGTGCGGGAGGCTGGTACGGCAAGTGGTACGATACTGCCATGCAAACTACCATCGACGCGGCTGGGCGCATAGTGGTGCCAAAGCGCCTGCGCGACGAGATGGGGGTGCAACCCGGCCAGGTACTCGACGTCGAGCTCAGGGACGGACGTCTGGAAATCGAGATTGCCCCGGTGCCCATTCGTCTTCAACACCGTCGCCATGGCCCCGTTGCGGTGCCAGAGGAGCCATTGCCAACGTTGACGGCCGAGATCGTCAGGCAGACGCTCGAGCGCACGCGACGGTGACGCTGATCGACACGAGCGTGGTCGTCGCGGCCTTCGCCTCGTGGCACGCGCAGCACACGGCCGCCGACAGCGTCATCGACGGCAAGGCCCGCTTGGTGGCGCATTGCGCCGTTGAATCGTTCTCGGTGCTGACTCGACTACCGCCCCCACACCGCGTTGCAGGGGACCTGGTGCGCGACTTCCTGGCCGCCCGGTTTCCTGACCCGTACGTGACCCTCGACGCTCCCGCATATGGAGCTTTGATCCCCCGTCTGGTTCAGCTCGGCATAAGCGGTGGTGCGACCTACGATGCCCTGGTCGCCGCGACCGCACGCGCAGCGGGCGAGACGCTTGTGAGCTGCGATCGACGGGCAGCGCAAACGTACGAACGAGTCGGCGTCGAGTTCCGCTTACTGGACTAAAAGGTTCACAACGTGGTGTCCAGCGAGCACTAATGCGACCAGCTCCTGAACTGCACGCGGGTCCGTCTACCACGGCGCAGTCAGCCCCGGTTCGTCGCAAGATTCGCCGACTGCGTCAGGCGTACTCCGCGGTCCTTGGCGCGCAGGTGGCGGGCCTCGGCCAGGAGCTGCTGGTGGGCGGGGTGGTCAGGGTTCGAGCCGGTCAGGATGTCGCCGTACTCGCCTGCGATCGCCCAGCCGCGGGGCTCTTGCGTACGCGCGGCAGGCTTCTAGCTGGGTCAGCAGGCTTTGGCCATCGCGAGCCTGCTCCTCGGAACTGACGCGGTAGTAGATTAGGCAGCGGTCAATCGGAGGTGCCGTGATCCGTCTGCTGCTCTTGGCCACGCTGTTTTTTTGTCAGAGACTTGTGCTCTGTGGGCGCTTCAATCTGACCTCGCCGAAAGACATCGAGGAGCGTTTCGGGTTCATGGATTGGCACGAGCGGCGGCCGGAGCCGCGCTTCAATATTGCGCCGACTCAGGAGATTCTGACCATCGTGCAGCGCGCCGACGGCGCGCGCGCGGTGCAGATCGCGAAGTGGGGGCTGGTGCCGTTCTGGATGCGCGACACGCATTCGCAGAAACCGCGGCCGCAAATCAACGCCCGCGCGGAGACGGCGCGCAAGAGCCCCATGTTTCGCGGCGCCGAGCGGTGCTTGATCCCGGCCAACGGGTTTTACGAATGGCGCGCCAAGGCGCCAATGCACATCGGTCTTCGGGACGGCGGGCTGTTTGCGTTCGCCGGCCTATGGCTCGCGGGCAAGCACGAGGGGCCGCCTACCGCCACGATCCTTACCTGCCCGCCCAATGAACTGGTAGCGACGATCCACAATCGCATGCCGGTCATCCTGCGGCCTGAGGACGAGGCGACCTGGCTAGACCCGAGCGCGCGTGACCCGTGGTCATTGTTGGCGCCGCTGCCGGCTGAGCTGATGCGTGCTTACGCCGTCGTGCCCCTGGTGAACAAGGCCGACAACGAAGGGCCTGAGCTACTCGAACCTGTGCCCGTCGAGCAGCTGAGCTTCTAAGCGGCGCGGGCTTGGGTTGGCGCAGGCGGCGCGGCGTTGGGGTCCTGGTGATTGAGGACGAAGTGCACCAATTGTTCGCGACTATCCATGTCTGTTTCGCGGAACTCGCAGCCGGCTTCCCAGACGTCGGTCGAGAAGAACACGCGATGCTGGACGTGGCGGACGTCGGCGCGCAGGCGGAGCTCGGCCCCACCCGGCGTTTGGAAGCCAAACTCGAGCTGCGCGCCAGGCAGTAGCTGCTGCTCGGCGTGGACCAGTAGGCCGCCGACGCTAATGTTGCGGATCGTCGCTCGCACAGTCACCCGCAGGTCGCCGGCCACGCGGGCCGTCCAGGCGGGCCGGATCACCACGGCCAGGCGCTCCTCTCCGCGCTTGACCGGCTCACCACGCCAGTGCGTCAGCAGCTGCGCGCGATCGGTCAGGAAGGCAACCGCCACGCCGGCGACGAGCGCCCAGAACGCGGACGTGATGCCCATGATCGAAAATGGCGTCGCCGCCACCAGGAACGATGTGACCGCGCCAAAGCGCAGTGTGCCGCCAAACGCGCGCTCGAGCGCGTCCTGGAACGAGGGCAGAATCGCCAGGCCAGCCAGGGCCACGATATAGCTATGCGGCAGGATGCCCAGCAGCGACGTCACGGGCGCAGCGGCCAGCGCGATGAGCAGCATCGCGGACGAGGCAATCAGCGATGCCCAGTAGCGTCCGCCGATCGGACCAGCCTCGGGGCTGGCCATGATCGGGATGCCGTTGCGCGACACTTGCGCGGTATGCCCGCCAAAGACGGCGTTGACCACGGTGGCTAGCCCGAGGACGAACGTCACGCGGTTGGCCGGCACGCGATAGCCCTGCTCGCTCAGGTAGCCGAGGCCCTGCACGTTGCCCAGGCCAATCGACAGCACGATCAACGGCAGGCTGATCGCCAGGAAGCCCGTGATCGAGAACTGCATTGTCGGCACCGCCAGGGACGGCCAGGCCCAATCGACGGGTGCGGGTGTGGCGCTCTGCAGCGCAAGGACGGCCACGCCGCCCAGCGCGAGCGCGAGGCCGAGCGGTGGAATACGCGGATTTCTGAGCGTCCTGCCGACCAGGTAGCCGATGACCGTCGTGCCAGCGATGGCCGCGTCGGCGACGCTGGCTGAGACGACGTTCATGACGTCGCCCAGAATGCTGCCGCCGAGCATGGCCATGGCCAGCGGCATTGGCAGCCAGGCCAACAGTTTTCTGCCGAAGCCGAGGCAGGCGAGAACCATGACCAGGAGCCCGGCCATGACCTCTGCGCCGGCGACCTCGTCGAAGTTGAACCTCGTCGTCAGTGTGCCTAGAAAAATGATCGCCGAGAGGCTTGATGTGACCGCCAGGGGCTGGCGATAGACCAGTGACAGGACCACTGATGAGACGGCGCCGGTGGCCCAGATGATGAACATCCAACTGGAGATCTGCGCGCGATCGAGGCCGAAGTGGCCTATTACCGCGATCTGCACGGGGACCATGCCGACCGCGTACCACAGGAACGTGGTGATGCCTGCCCAGGCCGCTGCCGAATTGAAATCGCGCAGCAACGACGGTCGCGCTTGCGCTGCTACAGCGCCGCGACCGCGTGGGCGATTCAAGTGCCCAGCGTAGGGCCGCAGCGCGGCCGAACGAGGGCGAAAGGGCAGGACAGAGGCCATTGAGTCCTGGCCAGTATCGGCCCGCGGGGCGGATCCCGTTAGCGCTCGTAATCTCTGCCCGCGCTGGGCTGGGACGCAACAAGTGCATCACAAGGGCTTAGATAGGGCGCTGGGGACTCGTCTGGTGGAACGTGGTTCTGTAGAACCCGCCGACGCCGGCCGATACCTGTCGCAGGTGGCGTCACTCGACGGCCAAACCCGAGGAGTACAGAACAACCGTGGCTCGCCAACAAACCAACCAGGACAGCACACGCACCGGGCGGCGTGTGCGCGTCATGCATATCCGTACCTGGCCCGTCGCGGTCAAGCTGGTCGGCTTGTGTGTTGGCGTGGCTGCCGCGCTCGCCTTCGGCCTGACTACGCTCGGCTACACCCAGGCCTCCGCGGGACTGAAGCAGCAGGCCGAGGCTGCCCTGTACTCGGATGCGCTGCTCGTCGCCAACGCCGTCGATGCCTGGCATACCAAAAACAGCACCGACGTCGAAGAGCTGTCCGAGATGCCGTGGGTCCAGCGCGTGCTCGCCAACGGCCTGGCCACCGCCGACCCGGTCGACGTCCAGGCGACCCAGGACGCCATGAATATCATGCGCGCGCACGGCGACGACGTCTTGAGCATCTCGCTCATGGACCAGTCCGGCACGCTGATCATGAGCACACTACCGGGCAACGTGAACAAGAACCTGAAGCAGCGCGACTACTTCCAAGCCGGCATGCGCGGTGAGCACTTCATCTCCGGCGTGGCCATCGCGCTGACCGACGGCGCCACCTCGCTCTTCCGCGTCGCACCGGTCAAAGGCCCCGACGGCAAGGTCGTCGGCGTGATGCAGAGCCGCTCAGGCGTCGCCTCAGTCCAGCGCATGGTCGAAGCCGCGCGCAACCGCGTGGGCAATGGCGCAACCGGATTGCTGATCGACGAACAGGGCCTGGTCATCGCCAGCGCGAACGATCCAACCTGGCTGCTCAAGCCGATCACGCCGCTCAGCGACATGGTCGCCGCGGCACTCAAGGCTGATCAGCGATGGGCCAACAATCCGACTCCCGAGCCGCTCGGCCTGCTCGACCTCCAGCCAGCAATCGGCGCAACGTCGCGGGTGACCCTCGACTGGCGTCAGGACGCGAATCAGTACCACGTCATCGCGGTGCCGCTCGACAGCACCAATTGGACCTATCTCGCGGCGCTGCCGAACCAGACCTTCGAGGCAGCCGCGTTCGACTTCCTGCGCGCAGCGGTCCTCGCCGCGGTGCTGGGCCTGCTCATCGCCGGCCTGCTGTCGGTGCTGCTGACCCGCCCGATTGCTTCAGCAGTGACCCAGGTCGCCGAGGCAGCGCGCGCCCTGGCCACGGGCAATCTCGACCAGGAGATCACTGTTAGCGCGCAGGATGAACTGGGCGATATGGCCGAGGCCTTTGCAACGATGATGGCGCAGCTGCGTCAGCTGACCGACGAGGTCCAAGGTGGCGCCCAGAGCCTGTCGGGCGCCGGTGAAGCCATCCTCGCCGCGGTCGCCCAGCAATCGGCCGGCGCCACGGCGCAGTCGGCGGCAATTGCCGAGACGAGCGCCACGGTCGAGGAAGTCAAAGCCTCAGCGCAGCAGGCGACGCAGCTGGCCGAATCGGTCGCCGCCACGGCGCGCGAGGCCGACCGTATCGCCGCTGAGGGTGTATCCGCGGTCAAGGACGCGACGGGTGGCATGGCCAACATTCGCGAGAAGGTCGAGTCGATCGCCGACCAGATCCTGGCCCTGTCCGAACAAAGCCAGCAAATCGGCGAGATTATCTCGACCGTCGGCGACCTGGCCGATCAATCGAACATGCTCGCGCTGAACGCCGCCATCGAGGCGACCCGCGCAGGTGAGCACGGTCGCGGTTTTGCCGTCGTCGCGCAGGAGATCCGCGCGCTGGCCGAGCAATCAAAGGCCGCGACAGCGCAGGTGCGGGCGATCTTATCCGACGTCCAGCGCGCGACGAACGCCGCGGTCATGGCCACCGAGCAGGGCACCAAGGGTGTCGACGCAGGCGCGCGGCTCATCGACCGCGCCGGCGCGACCATCACTGGCCTGGCCTCGGTCATCCAGGACGCGTCGGCCTCGGCCGAGCAGATCACCGCCGCGGTGCGCCAGCACTCGATTGGCATGGAGCAGATCGTGTCCGCGATGGCCGACATCAGTCGCGCCACGTCGCAGAACCTCAACGCCACTGGCAGCACGCAACGTTCAGCTGAAGAGCTGACAGTCCTGGCCAAGCGCCTGGCGACGATGATCGCGCGCTACCGCGTGAACGGCGCAGTGGACACGAGTGCGCCCGAGCCGGCCGTGCTCTGGCCGAACGCAGCGCGGGCGAACGCAGCTTGAGCTTGGGACGCAAGGGCGATCCGACGTGTCCCTAGCAGCACCGCGACTCCAGCGGCTCAGCACGGTCTTCGAGAACGAGCTCGACGAGCGCGTTCGCGCGCTCAACGCGCTCCTGCTGCGCATCGAGCAGGGCGCTGCCAGTGAGGCGCTGCCTGAGCTGGGACGCGAGCTCCACAGTTTGAAGGGCGCGGCGCGCGCCGCGGAGCAGTCGGCGATCGAGCGGCTGGCACACGCGGCTGAGGACACCGTCTTCACGTTCACACTGAACGGCGGTCAGAGCGCGCCTCCACAAGAATGGTGCGATGCAATGTACGCCGCGGTCGATGCCTTCGCGCCGCTGCACAACGGCCAACGCAAGAACGTCGTGCGGCTCGTGGAAACGCTGCAGGCGGCCGCTGCTGTCGAGTCGAAGCCCGTCGAGCCTGCGCCCACGGTAGTCGCTGACGAACCCAAGCTGCCGCCGCCAATTTCGATCACTGCCGCGCGCGCGGAGCACGTGGCCCAGGTAGCGCAACCAACGCCCGCGGACAAACCACGCGACAAGACGGACGCGGGCAGTGTCCGCGTCAACGTCGCCAAACTGGACACCCTGCTGACCGAGAGCGGCGAACTGTCGGTGACCCACCTGCGCGTCGCGCAACGGCTCGCTCAACTACGCGACGTCCAAAGAGCGCTCGAGCTGTGGCACCGCGAGTGGCGCAAGAGTCGCCCCATTCGCGCTCGACTGCGTCGAGCTGAAGTCGACGCGCATGCGCGCGACCTCGATGCCCTTCTACGTGTCGCCGAGCGCGCCGACCACGAGCTGCAGCGTGTCCTGCACGACACGGGCGATCTCGTTGGCTCGTTGTCGCAGACCACGGCTCAACTCGGCGCCGTCGCGAGCGCGATCGGCCAGGAAGTTATGGCCATCCGCCTGCTGCCAGCGGGCACCGTGTTCCAACCGCTGGAGCGGCTGGTGCGCGACATCAGCCGTCAGACCGGCAAGGACACCCGGCTGGTCCTGACTGGGACCGAGACCGAAGTCGACCGGCGCATCCTGGACGAGCTGCGCGATCCGCTGATGCACATGGTGCGCAACACGATCGACCATGGCATCGAGCCGCCGGCCGATCGAGCCGCCGCCGGCAAGCCAAGCCAGGGTGTGCTCCGTCTCAGCGCAGCACAGCGTGGCGATCGGGTGCTGATCACCGTCGAAGACGACGGTCGCGGGCTCGACGTCGGGGCCATTCGCGCCACGGCGGTGCGCCGCGGACTGCTGCCTGCCGAGCGCGCGGAGAGCCTGGACATGTCCGCCGCCATCGACCTGATTTTCCACCCCGGCTTTTCGACGCGCACGACCGTTTCGGAGCTTTCCGGGCGCGGCGTGGGTATGGACGTCGTCCGGGCAAGTGTCGAGCGACTCGGCGGTGAAATCCGCGTGCGCACAACGCCTGGAGCCGGGACTTCGTTCACCATCACGGTCCCGCTGACCTTGGCCACGACGCGCGTTCTGCTGGTCGAAGACAATGGCCTGACCTACGCCATCCCGTCGGCGACGATCGAGCGCACGGGGCGGCTGCGCGCCGGGGACCTGTTGCGTCTCGAGGGCCGCCGCGCGATCCAGGTCGACGGGCGCGCGGTGCCGGTCGTCGAGCTGGGCGACGTCTTGCAGCGCCCGCGCGCGGCCGACGAAGTCACCCGCGACGACTGGCGACCGTACTTCGTGCTGTCACAAGGCGATCGCGCGGTGGCGCTGCTCACGGATCGGCTGGTCGACGAACAGGAGCTGGTGATCAAGGCGCTCGGCGCCCCGCTCAAGCGGGTACGCCACGTTGGCGGCGCCGCGGTGCTCGGTACTGGCGTGGTCGCGGTCATCCTGAATCCGAGCGACCTGACCAAGACCGCCCTGGGCAACCTGGATAGCGGCCACTTCTCGCTACGCACCGTGGACGCGCCGACAGACGCCGCCGAAGCACCGCGTCGACGCATCCTGGTCGTGGACGACTCGGTCATGACGCGCACGCTCGAGCGCAGCATCCTCGAGGCGGCTGGCTACGACGTGGTCGTCGCCGCGGATGGCCAACAGGCGCTGGACCTGCTGCGCGTAACGGCCGTCGACGCCGTGGTCTCGGACGTCGAGATGCCGCGCATGAGCGGCCTCGACTTGACAGCAGCCATTCGCCAGGACGAGCAGCTGCGGCACTTGCCGGTCGTGCTCGTGACCTCGCTCGATGCGCCTGAGCACGTCGAACGCGGCGCTGCCGCGGGCGCCGACGCATACATCGTCAAGGGCCGCTTCGATCAGAACGACCTGCTCCAAACCATCGGGAGGCTCCTGTGACCAACGGCCCACGCCGACTGCGTGTCCTGGTCGTGGACGACTCGGCGATGCACCGTGAGATCATCACCCGCCTGCTGGTGCGCGATCCGGAGCTCGAAGTTGCCGGCTATGCCGCGAATGGCGCGGAGGCAGTGACAGCCGTCCACCAGCTGCGCCCGGACGTGGTGACGCTCGACGAGCGTATGCCCGTCATGGATGGTTTCGAGGCTGCGCGGCGCATCATGCGCGAGTGGCCCACGCCGATCGTGATGGTCACCTCGGCTGGTGGTGCGCGGGGCCAGGAGCTGGCCAACGAAGCCATGGCCGCGGGCATCCTCGCCGTCCAGGACAAGCGCGCGCTGGCGAGTCAAGACGCCGTGGCCACGACCGAGCTCATCCGCGTGATCAAGGGCATGGCCGAGGTGCGGCTGGTGCGTCGTCGGCGTGAGCCGCTGGCCCAACGAGAGATTGCTGTGCCCGGCGTGCCCGCGTCAGCCGTCACGTATGGCAGGTCGGCCGAAGTTGTCGCCATTGGCGCTTCGACCGGCGGGCCGCAGGCAGTACGCGCGATCGTCTCGCGCTTGCCCGCCTCGTTTCCGGTGCCCATCCTCGTCGTCCAACACACCACCGCGGGCTATGCCAACACACTGGTCGACTGGCTGCGCGTCGAGACGCCACTCCCAGTCCAGGTCGCGACTGCCGATCAGTCAGTTCAGACGCCGGGCATATACGTCGCGCCGACCGGCCAGCACATGGTCGTCGAGGGCCGCCATCTGGCGCTGCTGGATGCGCCACCGTGTTCGCTGCATCGGCCATCGGCGACTGTGCTGTTCCGATCCGTGGCGCGCGCGTTTGGGGCGCGCGCAATTGGCGTCTTGCTGACCGGCATGGGCGACGACGGCGCGGCGGGTCTGAGTGAGATGAAGCGCGCTGGCGCGCTGACTATCGCTCAGGACGAGCCGAGCTCGGTGGTCTTTGGCATGCCAGCCGAAGCCATTCGGCTGGGCGCGGCCGATCACGTCCTGCCGCCCGAAAAGATCGCCGACTTGCTGCTCGAGCTCGTCGCACGCGGAGCCACGACATGAACCCAATCGATTTCCTGGACGAGTTCCAGGCTGAGGCCGCCGAGAAGCTGGACATCATCGCTGCGCAGTTGCTGCGGTTGGAGCGCGACGCGACCAATCCGCAGCCCGTACGCGAGATGTTTCTGGCTGCGCACACGATCAAGGGTGGCGCGGCCATGCTGCGCCTGACTGCTGTCGAGACATTGGCGCATGCCCTGGAAGACCTGCTGAGCGTGTTCCGCGATCAGGAGCGTATGCTCGACGGCGGCACCGCGGACCTGTTGTTCCAGACCATTGACCAGCTACGGGCGTTGATCGCCGCGGCCGATCCCGAGGCCGTAGGAGCCGAAGTGGACGCGGCCATCGAAACCTTTGCCGCCCGTTTGCGCAGCGGCGCTACGGAGGCCCCGGCAGCACCTGCTTCGACAGCTCCTCTCGCGCCACGGGCGCTCGTCGTTGACGACTCAGCGACCGTTCGTGAGCTGCATGCGCTGGTGTTGGAGTCGGCGGGCTTCGAAGTGGTGCAGGTGGACAACGGTGATGCCGCGCTGGCCCGGGCACGCGCCGAGGCGTTCGCCGTCGTGGTCGCGGGTATCGAGCTGCGCGGTCTGCGCGGTTTCGAGCTGGTGCGCGCCCTGCGCACGCTGCCTGGCTATGCCGAGGTGCCGCTGATTCTGATGAGTGCCGATGCCGACGCTGAGCGCGAGCGCCGATCGCTCGAGGCGGGTGCCAGCGCGCTGCTGCGCAAGACGTCGCTCGACGACGAGCAGCTCACCTCGGCGCTACCCGGCAGCCGTCGCCACGCCGCCTAGACGAATGTGAACTCCCTCTCCCGCGGCGGGGAGAGGGTTGGGGTGAGGGGCGGCCCCTCACCCGCGCTCCGCGCGGCCTCTCCCCGGAGGGGGCGAGGCAATCCGGTGTGGCTTCGGTCGGCGCGGTGTGGCGCTACGGAGCGGCCGAGGTTCAGGTGGAGACGGCGGATTCGGCGGCGAAGATGCGGCCGCGGCCGGCTTCTTTGGCGCGGTAGAGGGCCTCGTCGGCAGCGCGGTAGAGACTCTCGAGGTCCAGGCCGTGGCGCGGATACTCGGCCACACCAGCACTGAAGGCGATGTTGAATTCGGCGCCTTCGGCGCCCACGAAGACCTCGCGGCGCACCGCTTCGAGCACCCGGTACAGTCGCGCGACGCCGTCGCCGGCGCCCATCGCGTACATCACAACCACGAACTCCTCGCCACCCCAGCGCGCCACGACGTCCTCGTCACGGAACGACCGTTTCAGGATCGCGCCAAGGCGGCGCAGCACCTCGTCACCAGTCACGTGACCATGTCGGTCGTTGACCAGCTTGAAGTGGTCGACGTCGACCAACACCACCGAGATCGGCTGGCTCTGCCGACGCGCCAGCGCCATCAGCTGCGTCGCCATCTCGGTCGACTTGTGCCGATTGGCGAGCTGCGTCAGCTGATCGACCTCGGCCAGCGAGCGCAAGCGCGCATCTTGCTCGGCCAGTTTCTTGTGCAGCGCCGTGACGCGCTCGGCGGCGATCAGTCGCAGCTGCAGATCGTTCACGTCCAGGGTCTTGGACAGGTAGTCATCGGCGCCGGCCTGCATACCTTCCATGGCGTGGCTGCGATCGCCGAAGGCGGTGAGCAGTACGAAGTACGTGTACGGACCAGGATGGGCGCGCACCAGCCGGCACAGCTCAGGCCCCTCGATCCCGGGCATCAGCCAGTCACTGATGATGACGTCGGCGCCCTGGCCGCGGAACAGCTCCCATGCCTCACTGCCGTCGGCCGCGGTCAGGCACTCGTGACCGAGTCCCTCGACGGCCGAGCGCAGCATCATCCGCGTCGTGCGCCCGTCTTCGACGACCAGAACCTTCATACCCCTACCGAATTATCGGCCGAGCGATGCGTAAAGTTGAGCCAACTCGAACGGGCACGGGCCATCGCCCAGCAGACCCCAGTGCCGCCACCCCGAGCGCAGCGAGAACCACACACGCGCCGGCAAGGAGGCGCAGTGGCCACGCCCATGCTTGCGGCACGCCCCAGGTAAACACCATGCCCAGCACCACGACCAACGCCAGGCCGAGGCCCAGCGAAGATGGCAAGCGCCTCGGCAAACAGCGCTGTAGTGCGAACCAGTGGTAGCTCAAGCCGAGCGCGGTCGTCAGCGTCATGCCGAGCGCGAGACCATGGGCACCCAGCTGCGCCGCAAACCACAACAGCGGCGTGGCGCACACGGCATACGCGGTGGACAGGATGGCCAACTGGCGCTGGCGCTCGCGCGCCGCGAGGACCGTCCCCATCAAGGTCGTAATAGCCAGCAATACGCTGTACCAGCATTGGGCGACGACAATGTCGGCGGCCGGGGCGTAGGCCGACCCGAACAACTGGAGTACGACTTCCTGGCGCACCGCGCTGACCAGAATTGCCCCGGCCGTGCCCAGGGCTACGGTGCCGACGAGTGCGCCGCGCACCATACGTTCGAAGCGCGGCGGTGCCACGATAGCCGCTTGCGCCAGCTTGGGGTAAAGCGCAGTGAAGCCACTCACGAGCATCATCTGCAGTGGCGCAATCAGGCGGAAACCCGCGTTGAAGTAGCCGACTTCGGCCTGCCCTGCTCCCTCGGCAAGAAACAGGATCGGGACCTGGTGCACCGCGGCGCCGAGGATCGCCAACCAGTAGAACGGCACCGATGGCTCGAGCAGCTTGGCTCGCCAATCACCCGGCTCAGCGTGTGCCGCGCCACGGCGCAAATAGCCTGCGCGCTTGAGCAATCCGAAGTAGAGGACGACGCGCGCAGTGTGCAGGGCAGCAAAGGCCGTGCACACGCCCAGCGGCGTGAGCCAGTCGGCGGGCACCAGCCACGCCCACAGCACCCATGCGACCGCACCCACCATGCCGAGCGCCGACGAGAAACCCATGTGCTGGTGCCCGAACGCCACGCTCTCCAGCAAGTCCCATGCGAGCAGACCAACCATTGCCGCCACGGCGGTCGCGCCAAATGAGACGGTCAGCCCCTGCTGGCCAGTCACGCTGTAGATCAAGATCGCGGCGCCCACGACGAGGCACGCACACGCCCGCAACAGCGCTCCCGCGAGCAGCAAGTGACGTGTCCGGCTCGGGTCCTGTGCGCAAGCACGTATCACGACCTGGCGGATCCCCAGGCCGGCCAGCAGCATGCCCAGCATGGCGACAGCCTGGACGAGGTTGAACTCGCCATAGCCATACGGCGCGAGCTCGCGAGCGATGCGGATGGTCGCCAGCATCGCCAGCAGTTGCACGGCCAGATTGGAGGCGACCAGCGACGACCAATTGCGGGCAATTCGGCTTCGGGCGAGCTCACGCACGGCTACCGCCCATGGCGCCCACCAACTCATCTCGGTTTCAGTGTGGCAAATTACAGCCCTGGCCATTACCCGGGTCGTTAGCTTTCGGGTGCGGGCACCAGTAGCGCAGCCGAGTACAGCAGCAAGCCGACCAGAAGTAGCAGCCAGTGCAGCGGATGGGTGCGCGCGCCCACCACCCCGCCGGGTAGGCTGCGCCACGCGGCGTTCAATCCGTTCTGCGCCCAGCCTAGCAGCGCCCCAGAAAGAGCGATCGCGAGGACCAGCACCCAGGCTGGCACGTCGGCGCGCACCCCGGCCATCCCACCGAGGGCATTGACCACGATCCACGCCAGCGTCATCGCGCCCGGCTGGAGCGCCGCCCGCGCCTCGGGCGTTGCCGCCACGTGGACGATTGCGCGCATGTGCGCGTGGAAGCGGAAGTAGCCGTAGATCGGAACCAGCATCGACAGCGCGTGCCAAACGGGGTGCTTGCCCGCGTCGCCGTCCTCCTGCTTCAACTGCCACCACGTACGACCAAGCCACCACATGCCGTACAGGTTGAACGTGGCGACGACCAGGACGCCGACCAAAAATGGGTTCTGTACCGCGCGCCACGTCGGCGAGCGCGCCAAGGCTGGTACGGCGACGTTGCTCGGCAAGATGCTCTTGTCTTCAAACGCCCGCCCGCAGTGCGCACAGAAGCGATCGCCAACACCACGTTGACGACCGCAACCAGGACACGCTGACTCCGCGTTTTGCACTTCAGACTTGTAGCGCACAATAGCCGACGTGCGGCTCGTGCTGATGAACGGCGTGCTGCTAGCCCTGGTCGGGCTGGCCATTCTCGGTGTCATTATGTTCGACCGTGCCGAGGCGTCGGTCGAAGGCGTGGTGCGGCGCTACGCACTGGCGGTCTCGAGTGGCGACCTGGACGGCGCTCTGGACGAGATTGCACCACCAGAACGCGAGCAATGGCGCGAGTGGCTTTCGACGCAACTCGGCAACATCTATGACGTGCGCGGCATCGCCGTGCATTCGCCATCGCTCCTGTCCGGCAGACGCGGCCCATATGAAGTGACGGTCGTGCTCGACGTGAATCGTGGCTACCCGGATGACTACTACCAGCCAACCTCGCGTGTGGGTGTCGAAACCGTCGAGGGCCGCTGGTTCTTATCGCAACCGCTGCTGATCCGTTAGGCTTCTTTTCCGCGCGCGCGAAATTCGAAGCGGATCGGCGTGCCGATGAATTCGAAATGCGCGCGCATGACGTTCTCCAGGTAGCGCTGATAGCTGAAGTGGACGAGCTTTGGATCGTTCACGAAGCATGTGAACTTCGGCGGCTCGACGCCGGTCTGGGCGGTGTAGTAGATCTTCAGCGTTCGGCCGCGCACAGAAATCGGGTGGGTATCCACCGCCTTGCGAATGATGTCGTTGAGTTGCGGCGTCGGCACGCGCTTGGTGCGTTCGGCCTGCACGGCGAGCGCTTCGGCGATCAGGCGTTGCACCCGCTGGCCAGTCTTCGCCGAGACGAACACGACCGGTGCCCAATCGGCGAAGCGCAGCTCACGGCGGAGCACCACGGTGTACTCCTGCTGGGTCTTGGGGTGTTTCTCGACCAGATCCCACTTGTTCACCGCGACGATCAGCCCGCGCGCCGCTTCTTCGACGTAGCCGGCGATATGCGTGTCCTGCGCCAGCACCCCTTCAGTCGCGTCGATGAGCAACACCGCCACGTCGGCGCGTTCGATCGCGCGCACCGCGCGCAACACGCTGAACTTCTCCACACCCGGCACGATCCGCCCCCGCCGTCGAATGCCCGCAGTGTCGATAAACGTGATCTTCTGGCCGTCGCGCGTGATGGTCGTGTCGATCGCGTCGCGCGTCGTTCCCGCCTCGTCTCGCACGATGCTGCGCGGTTCGCCAATGAGCGTGTTGACCAGGCTCGATTTGCCAACGTTTGGCCGGCCGACGATTGCCAGCGCCACGGCTGAGCGCTCGACGTCCTCCTCGGGCGCCTTGGGCACCCATTCGACAATCGCGTCGAGCAGATCGCCCGTGCCTTCGCCATGCAGCGCCGACACGACGATCGGCTCGCCCAGGCCCAAGCCTGAGAACTCAGCCAGCGCATCCTGCTGCCGTCGCTGACTCTCGGCCTTGTTGGCCACGAGGAGGACCGGCTTGCGCGCGGTCGACCGGCGCAGCAGCTCGGCAACCTCCTCGTCGGCGGCGGTGAGCCCGCTGGTGGAGTCGACGACCCAGGCAATCACGTCCGCCTGGCGCATCGCTTCTTCCGCCTGCAGGCGCACGTCGGCGAGCAGATCGCCGACGCCGGTCTCCAGGCCGATGCCCCCGGTATCGACAACCGTAAACTCACGCCCGCGCCACTCGGCGGTGCCGTACAGCCGATCGCGCGTGGTACCCGGTACATCATGCACGACGGCTCGGTGCTCGCCGATCAGTCGATTGAACAACGTCGACTTGCCCACGTTCGGCCGCCCGACGAGGGCTAGCACTGCCACTGGATGTCCGCGCTCAGCCGGCCGGCACGGCCGTCGGTGTAGGCACCGGCGTCGGCGGCACCTCGCGCAGCTCGACCAGGACGCGACTGGGCGACACGCTTTCGAGGTTCAGCCCAACCGGCAATTGGACTTTCGGCTCAACGTCCCAGCGTCCCGCGCCTTTGCCGTTGACGTCGACCACCACGCGAAAGTCACTGGCGGCCAGGGCCAGCGTTGCGAACGCGGGCGCCGGACCCTGCACGGTGACCGACACGGGATCGGGGGTTCGGACCAGCTGCACGTTGCCGGACAGGTTGAGTACCGACGGCGGCACACGCACCGTTTGAAACGTCGTCAGGGTCGTCACGCGCACGGTGACGGTCACAGTCTGACCAGGCTGCAGCAGCAGCGTGCTCGACGGCTGATTGAGTGGCACGCTGCGCACCGTTGTGGTCGAGATGCCACTCACGTCGATGGGCTGGGTGGGCACGAAGTTGGTTGCCTCGAGATCCGGCTGGTTACCGCGCAAGGTGACCGTCGTCGGATTGACCTCGAGCGGCTGCAGGATATAGCCCGCGGCCGGGCTGCCGGTGACCACGGGTCTGACCGCGACTTCCTTGTATTGCGTCTGCTGGACGACGGGTACGGTGACAGTGACGGCGGGCGGATTGGCGCGCAAATTCAGATCGCGCAGATCGTTGCCCCGAGCATCGACGATGTGTGGCGTATAGACGCCATTGATCGAGACCGTCACGCCATCAATGGGCACGTCGACCACGGCTTCGGCGGCCCGCCCGACCTGGCTCGACGCACCGGACACGGTCAATCGCTGGGGGTCGGCGGTCTCCTGGCCGCGGGTGTAGCCGTTGGCTACCTGGCCGACGAGATTGATCCGCACATTGAGCGGCTGTTCGCGCACCTCTTCCAGGCGCAGGGTGGCCGTTTTGGGCTCGGCCGTGATGTCGCGCACATCCGGATCGCTCGAAATCACGTTGATCGGAAGACCCTCGTTGTCGCCGGCGCGTGCATCCCGGGCATCGAGCTGCGCATTGAAGCTCTCGATCCGCACGCGGGTGATGATGTTGCGTGGTGCGCGTATCGTGATCCGCACCGGCGGCGGCTGGTTGACCACGACCAGGCCGGGCTGGACGTTGACGACCTGCACCGGCACAGACCCAGGCAGTTGGCTGCGATCCTCGGGGTTGGTTTCGTTGAGCGCCACGAAGTACAGCAGGATGGCCAATGCGACGGCGAATGCAGCACGCCCGATATCGATCGTGAACGGCAGGCGCACGGGCTCAGGCGCTCTCCGGCTCGGTGGTCGGGTTCGCGTCGCGCGGCGATGTGGCGGGCCGCGGGGGTTCGAAGAGCGCGCCGCGGCCGTTCGACCCAAAGCTGGGCGACGAACGATCCAGAATCATGAGCACTTTGCGTAAACGAGCCTCGCTCAGGTTGCGCACCATGCGTCCGGCGTTGGCGAGTGAGATCGTGCCCGTCTCCTCGGATACGACGACCGCGATGGCATCGGAAATCTCGGTGATGCCGATCGCCGCCCGGTGGCGCGTACCCATGTGCTCATTGGTTCGCGAGCGCGTCAGCGGCAGGACCGCGGCAGCTGCGACCAGACGGTCGCCGTGGCAGATAACCGCGCCGTCGTGCAGTGGTGAATTGGGCCAGAAGATGTTGAGCAGCAGCTCGGTCGACAGCAGCGCATCCATGCTTACGCCGCTCGAGGCGAACTCGCCCAGCGGCGTCGATCGCTCGATGACCAACAGCGCGCCGAAGCGTCGCTCGGCCAGCTGTTGAGCCGCCGCGGCGACGGTGTCGGCGAGGCGAGTATTGCTCGAGATGACGGTGCCGCGTGGGATGAGTGAGCCCGCTCGGCCGAGCTGTTCGAGGGCGCGGCGGAGCTCAGGCGCGAACAGTACCGGGATGACGAAGATCAGCGCTGGGATCGACGCGC
Source organism: Chloroflexota bacterium (assembly GCA_036506475.1). GTDB lineage: Bacteria > Chloroflexota > UBA6077 > UBA6077 > CF-72 > CF-72. The sequence continues at coordinate 18,740 of DASXRR010000212.1, read as the reverse complement.
GCAGCAAGAACTGGAGCATGGTCAGGTTGAACAGGTTGCTGAGCACGAACCCGAGCGTGAGCAGGATCAGGATGCCGCGCACGAGTGTCGCCGCCGACGTTCCGGCGATCAGGCTGAGCAGCCAGTACAGCAACAGCGTGACGATCGCCACGTCCAGGATCGAGCTGATGCCGAAGCGCCCCGACAAGGAGTTGGCGACGCTCAACAGCAAATCGAGCGCACTCTGGAAGGGAGCGTTCAGATCCATGCACGGTCAACCTTGACCCAGGAGCCGCACCAGCAGCGCCTTTTGCGCGTGCAGTCGGTTCTCGGCCTGATCGTAGACCACCGAGTGTGGTCCATCGAGGACCTCGTCCGTAATCTCCTGGTTGCGATGCGCCGGTAGGCAGTGCATAACTAGCACGTCGGCCGCCGCATGGGTGATGAGCTCCTGGTTGACCTGGTAGCGGCGGAATACGGGCGCACGGAGCTCCGCTTCGCTTTCCTGGCCCATGCTGTACCACGCGTCGGTATAGACGGCATCGACGCCATGCACTGCCTGTCGCGGATCCCGATACAGCTCGACTGAGCCGACGGCGTCGTGCGCGGCTTGTTCCAGGATGGTTGGATCCGGCTCATATCCGTCGGGACTCGCGATGCGCAGCTCGATGCCGAGCCGTGAGGCGGCAAGGGCCAGCGAATGAGCGATGTTGTTGCCGTCGCCAACGTACGCGAGTTTCAGTCCGCGCAGTGAGCCGTGCCGCTCGTACAGCGTCAGCAGGTCGGCGAGGATCTGGCACGGGTGCTCGCGGTCGCTCAGCGCATTGATAACGGGGACCGAGGCGTGGTCCGCCAGCGCAGCGATGTCGGCATGCAGGAATACGCGGGCGACAATGACGTCCACGTAGCGGCTCAGCACGCGCGCTGCGTCGGGCACACCCTCGCGCTGGCCAAGCTGGATTTCGGCAGGCGAAAGATAGACCGCGTGTCCGCCCAGTTGGACCATCGCCACTTCGAACGAGACGCGCGTGCGCAGCGATGGCTTCTGAAACACGAGCGCCGCGGTCTTGTTGGGCAGTTGCGGTGCGCTATCACCGCGTTTCAGATCGAGGGCGAGATCGAGCAGGTCGACGATAGCGTCAGCCGACAGGTCGGTCACGCCGAGATAATGCAAAGGACGGTGGCGCGCACCGCTCGACCGCGCGGGCTGCGCCGCGCGAGGCGCAACCGGCGACACGGCAGGAAGTATACAAGTCGCTCGTCGGCGCCTTGCGCACTTACCCGATGGCCATCGGCGTGCGGCCGCCAGCGGGCTGTGCACGTACCCGATGGCCATCGGCGTGCGGCCGGCCAGCGGGCTGTGGTCTACCGCACGGGGGCGGGTGTACGGCCCGGTGTGGCGGTCGGCGCGGGTGGCGCGGGCGTGCGATTGGGCGTTGGTGCAGCGGTCGCAGCAGGCGTGGCAGGGAGGCGCAACGTGGGCAGCGGGGTAGCCTGGGCGGTCGCGGCCGGCGTCCGTGGCGTGGCCGATGTCGGCGCCGGCAAGCCGGGCCGGACCGTCGGCGTACGCACGATGATGGCGGCGGGTGTGGCGGTCCGAGCCGCTGGCGTGACAATGGGCGTGGCGTTCTCTATATTGCGTGGCTTGGCCGTGGGCGATGTCACGCTGACCGCCGGTGCCCGTGGCGGCGGATTGACCGGCACGTTGCGCGGGACGGCGGGCTTCTCGGTGATCTGCGGGCCGCTGAATGGTGTCGGCGTGGCCGTGCGAGGTGGCGGGGATGCGGTTGGGCGCGGCGCAGGCGTGCCGGTCGGAGGTGGCGAGGTGGGCACCTCAACCGGCCCGAGGATCACCTCGGCGGTCGGCTCGGTTGTCGGGACGGGCGTCAACAACCGCTGAGCGGCCATGAGCGCATCTTCGGCTTCGACCCGCTGCAGCAGCACCGTACTGCCGAGACCGAGTAGGTAGCCAGCGCACGCAAGTAAGAACACGATGGCGATCAGGGCGTAGCGCACGCGCTGCCCGTCCGAGAGCGCGTCGTACCACGCAAAGATCCGCCGCACACGCGGCGGATAGCTCGCCAGCAACGGGCGCTGCGGGCCGCGGGCGCGCGATTGCAGCACTACAGCTTGATCACCTTGATCGAGGCCATGTTCGCCGCCTGGCGAATACGCTCGACGACCGGCGGCGGAATCGGCTCGTCGACGGACAATAGCATCAGCGCATCCCCGCGCGGCGTCTTGCGGCCAACCTGCATCGACGAAATGTTGATGTCGGCTTCGCCGAGCAGCGTGCCGACCAGCCCGATCATGCCCGGTCGGTCGTTGTGCTGCGTCACCAGCAGATAGCCCGGTGTGGGTGGCAGGTGCAGCTCGTAGTCGTCGATCTGGACCACGTTGGCGCGGCCATCCGAGATCACCCCGGCCACGCTCGTCTCACCACTGCCGGTGCGCACCGTCACGCGCACCAGGCTGGTGTAGTGGGTCGGCGTACTGGAGCGAGTTTCGACCACTTCGAGTCCGCGTTGCTGGGCCAGCAGGCGCGCATTGACCAGGTTAACGGGCGTCGCTGAGATCGGTTCCAGCAGGCCGCGCACCGCCGCGGCCGTCAGTACGCCGACGTTCCGTTCGCCGATCTCGCCGCGATAGGCGATCTCAGCTGACCGCACGTGCCCGTCGGCGAGCTGGGTAGCAAGCTTGCCGAGCATTTGCACCAGGCCCAGGTAGGGCTGCAGCACCTCGGCCTCCTCCGCTCGCAGGCTGGGCGCGTTGACTGCGAACTGGGCCGGTTTCCCGTCCAGAATTGCCAGGACTTCCTCGGCCACCTGCGCCGCGACATTGGCTTGCGCCTCGACGGTCGACGCGCCCAGGTGTGGTGTGGCAACAACTTTGGGATGGCGCGGCAGCGGATCGTCGCTGGCGACCGGCTCCTGGGCATAGACGTCGATGCCGGCGCCGCCCAACTGACCGTGGTCGAGCGCAGCGAGCAGCGCATCTTGATCAATCAACCCGCCGCGGGCGCAATTGACCAGGAATGCCCCCGGGCGCAACTGGCCTAGCCGTTCGGCGTTCAGCAGCCCGCGCGTCGTCTCCGTCAGCGGCACGTGCAGCGAGACGAAATCCGACTCGGGCAGCAGCGCGTCGAGCTCGACTGGCTCGAAGCCCAGGCGGCGCACGTGATCGTCCGGGACGTACGGGTCGTACACCAGGACCCGCATGTCCAGGCCAACGGCGCGTCGACCGACCTCACCGCCGACACGACCCAGTCCGATCAACCCGAGCGTCTTGCCTGTCAGCTCGGAGCCCACGTACTTGCTGCGCGCCCACTCGCCACGCTTGAGCGAGGCATCGGCCGCTGCGACCCGCCGAGCCAGCGCGAACATCAACGCGAGCGTATGCTCCGCCGCGGCAACGGCGTTGCCACCCGGCGCATTCACGACGACGATGCCGCGCTCGGTCGCAGCCTGGACGTCGATCGTATCGACCCCGGCACCGGCCCGGCCGATGACCCGCAGCCGGGGCGCCGCGGCCATCAGGTCGGCCGTGACGTGCGTCTCACTGCGCACCAGGAGCGCATCGGCATCAGCCAGGCTACTGCGCAGCGCGTCAGGCGGCTGGCCGACCACGTTGTGCACCCGAGCGTGTCGCCGCAGTATGTCCAGTCCTTCCGCGGCGATGGGGTCCGCGACCACGACCAGCGGCCGCTCCGTGGTATCGACCACCGGCCGCGGCTCCGCCTGGTGTGGCGCGAGGCTCATCGGCTCAGTGCCGAGCGGCAGCGGGGCTGCGCCGGGAGCGAGCGCTGTTGAGCTCGACGTGCACAGCGCGGATGGCTTCGGCGATGTCCGCCTCGACGACCCAGCCAAGGTGCCCGATGCGCACGATCTTGCCATCCAGGCGGCCCTGGCCGCCGGCCAGCACGACGTCATGTCGTTCGTGCAGCGTGCGCAAGAGTGCCTTGCTGTCGATACCATCGGGCAAGTACGCGGTGGTCACGGTCGGCGAGGCGTGGCCAGGATCGGCGAGTAAGCGCATGCCCAGATCGGCCAACGCGTCGCGCGTGTACTGGCCGAGTCGCACGTGGCGCTGGAAAATCTGCTCGAGGCCTTCGGCGCGCATCATGACCAGCGCGGCCTGCAGCGCGAAGAACAGCCCAACGGCTGGCGTCCAGGGCGTGCTGCCGTCAGCGGCTGCCTTCTTGTGCAGCTGCCAGTCGAAGTACACGCGTGGCAGCGTGGCGCGCTGCTGGCGCTCCCATGCGCGCGGCGAAATGGACACGAAGGTCAGCCCGGGCGGAATCATCCAACCCTTCTGCGAGCCAGCCACGACAACGTCGCACCCCCATGCCTCAGGCTCGATGGGCACCGAGCCGACCGAGCTGATGCCGTCGACCAGGAACAGGACGTCCGGCCGCGCCTGACGGACTGCCCTGGCGATCTCGCGCACCGGATTGAGTACGCCGGTCGACGTCTCATTGTGGGTGACAAATACGGTGTCGACATCGGGCTCGGCTTTCAGGCGCTCCGCGATTGCGTCCGGATCGGCCGTCTGCCCGTCGTCGACCCGGATCGGGATGACGTCGACGCCGTAGGCGCGGGCGATGGCCGCGAGGCGGTCGCCGAAGTAGCCGATGCTGACGGCCAGCAGCTTCTGGCCAGGGCTGAGCGTGTTGGCGACCAGCGACTCCAGTCCGCCCGAACCCGACGCCGTGAGGATGACCAGGTCGTGTTCGGTCTGATAGGCCCACTTGAGGCCGGCCAGACAGTCGTGCAGGACCGCCGCGAACTCGGGCCCACGATGCGCGACCATGTCGCGCGCCAGGGCCTCGCGCACGGCCGGCGGCAGGGGCGTGGGTCCCGGCGTACGCAGGTTCTGAGACGCCATATGGGCCCGGATCATAACCGAGCGAAGTGGCGACACAGCAGCAGCACGCCCTCGTCGAACGCCACTGCAACCTCCCCTGCCAGGGCCTCGTTGCTCACGCCTCGCGTGTCACCCACGATGAGGCTTTCCCCTCTGAGTGGAAAGCGCAAGCCGTCGGTACGCACGCCTTGGCAGTCGCCCATCAGCGGCAGCAACGAGATCAGCTCATCTTCCTCGGGCGACCAAACGTGGCGTTGTGGCCCGCGCAGCAAGATGGCCTCGTTGCGCTCGTCCAGCAGGGTCGTCCGCACGGCGCTCAACGTCAGCAGCAACACGGTGGAGACTGTCATATCCAGGCGGGGGCCGTTCAAATAGCCCAGCAGCAGGATCTCGCTCGGCTGGTGCAGCAGCGCGTGCTGCAGGGCAAGCTGGCCATCGGTGGCGTCCTTGGCCGTCGGATGCCGTTCGAACGGCACGTTGTGGCTTTCCAGCGCCAGGCGCGTTGCTGGATCGAGTGAGTCGAAGTCGCCGACCACGATGTCTGGCCTGAGGTCGAACGCAAGTGCGGTTGCCGCGCCACTGTCAGCGGCGATGACGCGCGGACTGCGCAATGCGCCGATGCGCGCGCGCAGGCGTGGCGTCGGGTCCAGCGGCGCACCAGCGAAGACCACCGCCGGCCGCGGCTCGGAGCTCACGCTCTTAGGCTAGACTCCCGATATGCAGGAGCCTCAGGGGTTCTGCAAGGCCGTCATGCACGAGTACGAGCGGCAGTGGTCGCACGCGGGCGGGCATGCAGTGCGGCACCCGCTGCGGCTCAAGATGGAGCAGCTTCGGGCGTGGTGCGATCAGTCGTGCTCCGCCGAAGACTTCGAGACGCAGCTGCACGCGGCGCAGACGTCGGAGGACGTGGGCCAGTCGCTCCTGGCCGAGGAGCTGCTGCCAATGTGGCGCAGAGTGCGTGCGGGTGGCGCGCTGCCCTTTGTGAAGGACTAGGCGGCGCGCAATGCGGCCGCTTGCTCGGCCTGCTGTTGCGCGGCGGTGCGTTGCGCGGCGATCTGGGTCGCCATGAAGGGCGTGATCGACTCGTCAGGTTCCAGGTACAGGTTGCCGCCACACTCGCCACAGCGCGAGCCATTCTTTCCCGCCACCGGGGTCCGGACACGACGGTTTGGCACGAACACCCCGTTCATTACCTGGCCCGCCGCACGTCCACACATCACGCACTGGACGTTGAAGACCTGAATGAGGCGCGGAACCCTAGACACCATCTTGCCCTCCCGAGGCAGTCGCGTGAGCCGTGCTCATGCAAGGACCGTGCCAACGCTGGGGGTCGGGGGTCGGGGGTCACGCTGACGCCACCGAGGCAACGCCGCCGTCACCGCACGCGCCGCGCGGGACTAGTTTCTTCTCTGAAGAGAAGCAGGCTAGGGGGTGCAGGTGGCGTCGGGCGAGGGCTCGGCGCGCTGACGGCTGACGGCTGACGGCTTTACGCGTAGAGGCCTCGCAGTGACCTCGCTTCGATGATCCGATCGACGGCCAGGATGTAGGCGGCCGTACGAGCGTCTACTTCGAAGCGTTCTTTGGTGCTCCACACGGCGTCGAAGGCGGCCACCATTTTCTCCTCGAGGCGTTCGTTGACTTCGGATTCCTTCCAGAAGTAGCCGTAACGATCCTGGACCCATTCGAAGTACGAGACGACCACCCCGCCGGCATTGGCCAGGATGTCCGGCACGACGAGCTGACCGTGTCTGTGCAGGATCTCGTCGCCCTCAGGCGTCGTCGGTCCATTGGCGCCCTCGACGATGATGCGCGCCTGAATCTCAGCCGCGTTGTCGCCCGAGATCTGGCTCTCCATAGCAGCCGGCAGCAGCACGTCGACGGCTAAACGCAGCAGCTCCTGGTTATCGAGTAGCTGAGTGCCAGGAAAGCCGCGCAGCTGGCGTGTCTCACCGTAGTAGGCGAGTACGCGCGGCATGTCCAACCCGCGCGGATCGTAGATCGCGCCACTCACATCAGACACGGCCACGACGCACGCCCCGGCCTTGTGCAGCAGCTTGGCCGCGTTCGAGCCGACGTTGCCAAAACCTTGGACGGCAACGCGCGCGCCAGCCAGCTCGCGGCCCACGCGGCGCAGCGTTTCGCGCGTCACGAACAACAGCCCACGCCCGGTCGCTTCCAGGCGCCCGCCCGAACCGCCCAGAGGAATGGGCTTACCCGTCACGACGCCAGGTTCGACATAGCCCTTCTTCATCGAGAAGGTGTCCATGACCCAGGCCATGACGCGTGGGCTGGTGCCCACGTCGGGCGCCGGGATATCGACCGTCGGCCCGATCAGGTCGAAGATCTCTGAGATGTAGCGGCGTGTAATACGCTCGAGCTCACCCTCTGAGAGCTGGGCGGGGTCGCACGCCACGCCGCCCTTGGCGCCGCCGAACGGAATGTCGACGATGGCACACTTCCAGGCCATCCACGCCGCGAGCGCCTTGCAGTCCTCGAGGTTGACGTCCGGGTGGTAGCGAATGCCGCCTTTGCCGGGGCCACGCGAATTGTCATAGACGACGCGGTAGCCCTCGAAGACCTCGAGCCGGCCATCGTCCATCTTGACCGGCACCGACACGATGACCTGGCGCCGTGCGTGCCGCAGCGGTTCGAGCGCGTCCGGGTCCGGGTGGAGTACGCGGGCTGCCCGATCGAGCTGCTCGAGTACGTCGTCGAAAGGGTTGTGGTGGACACGTGCCGGTGTGCCCGACTTGAACGCCGAACGCACTCCGCCAGGCTGTACGGTGCCTAACTTGCCATTCGCCATCCCAGACCGTCCCCGTCCCATGTGGGGCGCCTCCTCAACATTGAGGTCGAGTCGATCGTGGCCACACTGCCGCGCTCGCTCACTCGGGATCATAGGACATTAACTCGCCCGCGACCCCGCGCATTAAACGCGGGAAAAACGAGAATTCCCATAACCACGCCGCACATCACGTACAGGACCGGAATACCGCCCAGGGCGACCAGCACCGAGCCCAGGATTGGTCCGAGACCCCAGCCCAGACCCTGAGCCGATGAGATGGCGCCAAACGCCGTACCTTCCCGCCCCAGTGGTGCCAGGAGCTTGGTCAGGACGCTCGTCGTCGCCGTCACGCCTGCCAGCCAGACACCGAGCACGCCACGCAGCACGAGGAATAGACCGACCGTCGGCACCAACGCCTGGATCACGAGCACGATCGCCGAGCCCAGGAGGGACAGGATGAGCAGGTCGTGCGGGCCGCGGCGATCAGTCCACTTGCCCAGGAAGGGCATGCTGACCGCCGCGGTGATGGCCGTGGCGGTGATCGATAGGCCGGAGGCAAGCTCCGCGGACAGCCAGTCCGGACGCTGGATGTCCTGCATATAGATGGGCAGCAGGCCGACCGCGGCCGAGTACACGAACTGGGTGCCAAGCGACAGGACGAGCAGCACGCGGAAGGACGGCCACATCAAGGCGCCCAACGTGTTGGACAGCAGGTTGCCCTTCGGGGTCGATTGCCGAGCCTTGAGCCGCACGTGAGCCGGCTCGTCGATCCAGAACACGGCCATCAGGCCCGCGATCAGGAGCATGACGCCGCCGACGATGAACGAGCCTCTGAAGCCCAGGCCGACCACAGCTACGCCGCCGATGGCTGGACCGACGGTGTTACCCACCTGCATCGCCGTGGCAATCAGCCCCAGCGCGAAGCCTGCTTGGCTGGCTGGCACGATGCCGGCGACCAGTGCCGCCGCGGCTGCCTGTGAGCCGGTGACGGCGCCCTGGATCAGGCGCAGGCCCAAGAGCTGCCAGACGTCGTCGACGAAGCCCATGGCGGCGATGGCGACAGCGCCACCGAGCATCGAGCGCACCAGCATCGGTTTGCGCCCGTAGCGGTCGGCTAAGGCGCCCCAGACCGGCGCCATGAACGCCAGCGCCAGCGCCGCCGAGCCAGCCAGGACGCCCGACCACAGCGCCACCTCGGCCCGGTCGTGGACACCCAATGCCTGCACGTACAGCGGAATGAACGGCATCGACAGCCCGAAGCCGATCATCGTCACGAACTGCGTCGAGGCCGCGATCCACGTCGTGCGCTCCCACGACGTCATGACCGGCCGCGCCGACCTGAGCAGCGGCACGAGCCGCGTGCGCCAGGCGGGGACAGCCATTCGCTGTCAGTCTAGCGCGGGCGTTTTACGGCATAACGCAGGAAGAGCTCGTCGTTTCGACGATCGACGGCCAGCAGCTCGAGTTGGACGATGGGAAAGGCACCGCCGTAGACGATGGTCAGCGGGTCTGTGCCACCTGCCAGTTTGGGGGCGAGGGTGAAGTGCAGCTCGTCCACGAGGCCAGCCTCGAGGAGCGACGCGTTCAAGCGTGGTCCGCCTTCACACAGGATGCGTTTCACGCCCCGTTTTTCAAGATCGCGCAAGACTGCCGGTAGGTCGGGGACGCGGCACACTTCGACGTTCGGTATGCGCACGGCCGCATCGGACAGGACGTACACCACAGTCGGCGAGTCGTAGTAGGGGTGCTTCAACGGCAGGTTGCCGCTCCGCGTGACGATGGCACCCAGCGGTTGTTCAGACATGCCGCGCGCGAGGCGGCCGGGCACCAGGTCAGCCGGCACGCGCGCAGAGAGCGGGTCGGCGCGCACGGTGCCCGCGCCGTGCAGCACCACGTCCGCCTCGGCCCGCAGCTCCTTCATCAACTGACGGTCGTATGCGGAGCCGATGCCCGTGGCGGTGCCGCCAAGCGCGGCGCGACCGTCGAGCGTCGCGACCATGTTGATGGCCAGGTGGACCACTGGTCAGCGAGTCAGGCCTGTCGACGTGGTGGCGCCGAGACCGGTGGCGCGCGCGAAGTACGTCGTACGCTCGACGACGATCGGCTTATCGGCGGTCACCAGCAGCGCTACGTTGGCGTCCGGCACTTGCGGGTTTACGTCAAGTGTGGTGCGCATCGTCGGACCGATGCTGAAGCGCAATGGTGGCGGCGGTTCGCCCTCCTGAGGGCGGAACTCGACCAGCACGTTGACCGCCTGGCTCTGCGGATTCAACACCGACAGCTGCTCCTCAAATGAGCCCAAGGTCGACCCTTCGGGCAGAAACCACTCGGCAGCCGGCGCCGCAACTGCCGCGGCATCGAAGCCCGCCCGGCCGTCGTCAAAATACACGGCGCGCTCGGCGACAATGGGTTGGTCCGAGTCGACGCGGATGCCATAGACGGCGTTGGGCACCAGCGGATCGGTGAACAGGCTGCCGCGCGCATGCGGCAGCACGAACATGGGCTGATTCACGACCTGGCCAGAATCAGTCATGAATGAGACCCGCACGCTGGCCGGGGCACTGCCCGGGTTCTCGAGCAACAGCCACGTGTCGAAGCCACCGCGGCTGCCACCGGCCGCGAAATACCACGTCTTGCCAGGCTCGGGCGTGGCCAGCGTGTCATGCCCGCCCTGGCCACGATCGAAATACATGGCGCGTTCGACCACGATCGGCTGGTCACTGGTGACCTGCGTGGCAAACCCTGAGGTCGTGAACAAGGCGTTGACGTAGACCGAGCGTCGTCCCATGCCTGGCACGAGCTCGGTGTGCTCGACCACATTGCCGTCCTCCCGCATGAAGCGCAAATGCGCGAGCGTCGGAGCAGCGTTCGGATTGAGCAGCAGCACCCAGGTCTCAAAGGGTGGCACCGTGGATCCCTCGGCCAGGTACCACGTCTTCGCGGATTGCCGCGCGCCCACGGCGGAGTGGCCATCGTGGCCGAAATACATCGACCGTTCGACATACACGGGCAGGTCGGTGTTGACGATGGTCGCGAACTCGGCGTTGGGCATCACGTCGCTCGCGTCCAGCGTGGCGCGTGAGTTCGGCGCGATGAGCAGGTCGAACGGAGTTTGCCGTCCGACAGGCGAGACGAACACGAAGTGCGCCACCGTCGGCTGCGGGTTCGGATTCAGGAGCGCGAAGTTGACTTCGAAGGGTGTCTGCGTACTGCCTTCGGCGAAGTACCAGCGCCGAGACTCGCGCGGCAGCGGCGCTGGCACCGGCACAGCGGCAACGGCCGGCCGATCGGCCTGCACGGCGACGGTATCAGGCGTGCGGGGCGGAATACCCAGCCGCGCCGACGAAACCGCGCGGGCGACGTTGAGGATGCCCGCGCCGTAGCCCAGGTCGGTGCTGTTCACATGGTCGGCAGTCGAGCGCAGCGTGTCGAAAACCTCGGCCGCGGTCAGATCTGGCCGCAGGCCCCACAACAACGCGGCTGCGCCCGAGACGTGTGGCGCGGCGATTGATGTCCCCGATTGGCTGGCGTACATGCCCCGCCCGGCCCCGCTCCAGGCGGTGCTCGCCACGTCGACGCCGGGTGCGGCCAGCGCAACGTACTGCTGGCGCTGTGAGAACGCCGCCAGTTGATCGTGATCGTCGATGGCCGAGACCGCCAGGACGCCGCCGAACGCGGCCGGGTAATTGATGGCATTGTCGCGATCACCCGTGTTGCCGGCCGCGGCGACGACCAGCGCGCCCTTGTCCTGCGCGTACTGCACGGCAGTCTCCAGCGCGGCCGAGTAGCGCGTGCCCGTCGAGCTGATGTTGATGACCTGGGCGCCATTGTCGGCCGCGTACAGGATGGCTTTGACCATCGCGCTGTCGGGGCCGCGACCCTGTGCGTTGAGCGCCTTGATCGGCAGCAGTTTGATGCGCCAGCTGATACCGGTTACCCCATCGCGGTTGTTGCCGACGGCGCCGATGATCCCGGCGACCGCCGTACCGTGCGATTCATCGTCTTGCGGACGCGGCGTATCGGTCAGGAAGTCGTAACCCAGGTCGAGCATCAGATTCGGGCGCAGGTCAGGGTGCGTCAGGTCGACGCCCGTATCGAGCACGCCGACGATGACGTCGGCCGCGCTCGGCCGCAAATCCCACGCCTGCTCCATGCCAATGCGGCGCAGGTTCCATTGGAACGCCTTGTACAAGGGGTCGTTCGGGGCGATCTGCGCGATCTGCTCACCTTCAGGCTCAGCGGCGCGCACCAGGTCACTGTGCGCCAGCAACTGCTGACATACCTCCTGAACGGTCCCGCCTTGCGGCACCGCGACCCGCAGCACCTTTAGTGGCTTCAACTGTTCGACCACATGGGCGCTGCTGGCGGTTACGAGTTGCTGTGCCGCTTCGACATCGGCGTCGCGATGCAGGGTGACAAGGATGGTTGCATCGGGCACGAGCGCGACGGCGGGCAGCGCCCCAAATACGACGTAGAGGCTCAGTGACAGCGCACCCAGCGCAAGCGCCGGCGAGATTAGCCGCACGTGTCAGCGCCAGGCAGGCGCGGCGTGCATACGCTCGTCGAAGACCTTCTGGACTTCGCGCACGCGCGTCTGCGTCAACGCCACGTTTTGGCCCTTACCGGCCATCCGCCGTAGAGCATCCTTGAGATCGCGCAGACGGGTCACCGTCGCGCTGCACCCTTCGACATGCAGCACGACCTTGGGATTGGTAAAGACGATCACCGCGGCGCTCGGCACACCCTCCAGGCCAGCGTTGGCGAGCAGTCGACTCAGTCGCTGCAGCTGACGCGCGGCATCCGCCGACGGATTGCCCAAGCCCGGACCAAAGAGGGCACCGAGGATCCGTCCGGCTGGTTTGCGCCACTGGTCGGCGCGGCAGGTAATCTCGCCGGAGTCCTGGCGAACGATCAGGACATGCGCCCCGGCCGGGCTGACCAGGATGTAGTCGGGCAGCGAGGGCGACAGAAATGCGTACAGCTTGTAGCGATCGTCCAGGCCGCGGATCGCCTGGCCGAGCGGCTCTTCCTGTCGATTGCGCGGACCCCAGCGCCGCAGCTGGGTCTGGCCGACCGAATAGAACACCAGGCCGAGCAGGATTGCCGCCCAGGCGGCAAGCGGCAGCTCGCGGGTCGTGTCGACCGAGAGCGAGATGGCCAGCCCGACCGCGAAGACGGCGAGTGCGCCTAGATGGAAACCGAGTCCGATGCGGACCCGGTTCCGAACGAGCTGTTGATTGGCAACGAGCTGCATTGTTTGGGGGCGGGCGGAAGCCTCCGTGCGCGATTATCTGAGCCATGCACAAACGGCGTCAACGACACTTGCGCGTCGCGCCATTGACGCTGCTGATTGGTTTGCTCGCCGCGGCGTGCAGCCCCGCGGCGCAAAGTGATGCGCGCACCGCGGCCACTGCCGTCGCCGGGCTCGCTTCCAGCGCACAGCCGGTGGCGACCGAGGTCGCCCGCCGCGTTGGCGACCTCGACCCAAGCAATGTCGGCCGTCTGATCGGCACGGTCATCGGCGCCAACGTCGAGATCACCCTCGAGCCGCAAGATGTACCCAACGACCAGGTCACCCGTGCGACAGTGAATGGCATCGACCGCAGCGGCGCCTTCGAGCGACTCGACGTACCTGCGCGGCGCAGCTTCGCCAGCGCCGGGCTCCAGCTGGCACGGCAGTCCTACCCGCGTGCGCAGATCGACATGACCATCGTCGACCAGTCGGGCAATCGCCTGCTCGCGGTGACCTATCCGCCCGATGGCCAGCCGGCGTTTCAGTAGACGACTTGCTCGACGCGCGCACCGCCGCGTAACGCTGCCAGCGCATCGGCCAGCAGATCGACACCACGGCGCAACGCGTCGGGGGCAAGCGCCGAGTAACTCAGCCGCAATCCACGCACCGCGGCTGAGGAGGCCGCCCCACCCGCACTGAAGAAGAACGGGCCCGGCACGAACGCCACACCCCGCCGAACGGCCTCCAGGTACAGCTCGGTCGAGGTTGGCCCATCCTCCGGCAGCTCGAGCCAGACGTTGAAGCCACCTTCGGGTGGTGTGAAGTTCGCGAAGCCACTTTGTTGAAGAGCGTCGACCAGCACATCGCGGCGCTCTCGGTAGGTCTCGCGGGCTTGCAACAGGTGGGCTTGCAGCGTGCCATCTGCGAGCAGGCGGTAGACGGCGCGTTGCACGAGCGCATCGGACGACAGGTCGCTGGCGTACTTGGCCGCGACCAGCTTCTCGAAGACGGGCGCATCGGCGACGAGCCAGCCCAGGCGTAGGCCGGCGGCGATCAGCTTCGAGAAGGTCCCGAGGTGGATCACGTAGCCGGCCTGGTCATCGGATTTGAGGGAAGGTTGAGCCGGGCCGTCGAGGCGGAAGAAACCGGATGAGTCGTCTTCGACGATGGGCAGGTCGAACGTGGCGGCAATGCGCAGGAGTGCGCGGCGCTTCTCGGGGCTGAGACTGCGCCCGGTCGGGTTCTGGTAGCTCGGCATGCAATACAGCAGTTTGGGACGATGGCGTTGGATGAGCGATGGCAGCGCGTCGACGCGCAGCCCGTCGTGCTCGACAGGTACGCCGACAACCCGCGCGCCGCGCGCGCGAAATGCTTCGAGTGCGCCGAGGAAGCTTGGCTGCTCGACCAGCACGGCATCGCCCGCGGCGACGAACACCTTTGCCGCCAGGTCAATCCCCTGCTGACAACCGCTGGTGACACACACCAGGGCCGGGTTGACGGTCAGTCCGCGCTGTTGGAGCAGCTCGCCGATGGCGCTGCGCAGCGGTGGGTAGCCAGGCGTAGCGCCGACTTGTAACGCCCGGGCACCTTCCGCTTGCAGCGCATCTGACAGGGCCTGACGCAGCGCCTCCACGGGTGCCAGTTCGAGCGCGGCGACGCTGGCCGCAAACGACACCAGGCCAGGTTGACTGGCCAGTCGCAACAGGTCGCGGTTCGCGGGCGGACCTGGTGCCTGCGACGACGTGGCGAACGGCGGCAAGGCGCCGCCAGCCTCGAATGGCGCGAGCAGGTCTTCTTCGGCGCGCAGCGGCGGCGCGGCGACGAAGGTGCCGCGGCCGACCTCCCCTCTCAGGTAGCCCTCCTCGACGAGGCGTCGGTACGCGCCAGCGACGGTCTCGGGCGTCACGCGCAGACTCTCGGCCAGCGTCCTGACTGGCGGCAGGCGCTCGCCTGGTCCCAGCGATCCCGCCTGGACGCGCCTGCGCAGCTCGTCCACCAGCTGCTGCGTCAGCGGCAAGCGCCGACCACCCGCGCGGTCGAGCGCGAGCCCCAGCTCGACCGGATCCGCCTTGGCCACGGCCTCGATTGTACGGCCTTATGGCCGAGATAGCCGTACGTTTTCCCGCGTTTGTCATCGTTCCGCTTGTCATCCTGAGCTTGCGAAGGATCCGCGACCTGTTTCCCGCAACAGGATGCGGATCCTTCGGGTCGCAGGCTCCCCTCAGGATGACAAGCGGCCCTCAGAGAACTTCGATGCGGCCGAGTCGGTCCGTGAAGGCCCCGACGGCTTGTGCATTGACGCCACTGGCCGCGAGATCCGCCAGCACTGAACTTGCCGCATCGGCGGCGACGGCCAGCAATAGGCCGCCCGAGGTCTGGGCGTCCGCCAGCACCAGGCGCTGGTGGTCGGTCAGTCGCTCGGACCAGTCGACGAACGGCTCCACGGCGGCCAGGTTGCGCCGCGTGCCGCCCGGCACGACGTCCTGGCGCGCAAAGTCCCACGCCGCCTCGAGCACCGGGACTGCGTCGGCATCGAGACGCGCTCCGACGTCGCCGCGGCCCAGCATCTCGCCAAGGTGGCCGAGCAGGCCAAAACCGGTCACATCGGTGCACGCGTGGACGGCATCGAAGTGACGCAGCATCGCTTCGCTGGCTGCCTTGTTGAGGGTGGACATCACGGTGACGGCGCCGTCAATCGTCGCCGCCGAGGCCAGCCCACGCTTGATCGCGGTCGTGATCATGCCCATGCCCAGCGGCTTGGTCAGCACCAGCACATCGCCAGGCCGTGCCCCAACGTTGCACACCACCTGCTGTGGATCCACCATGCCCAGCGCTACCAGGCCGTACTTGGGCTCCGGGTCGTCAACGCTGTGGCCACCGAGAATCGAGATGCCGGCCTCGGCGACTTTCGCTGCGCCACCCTGGATTACCCGTTCGAGCGTGGCGAGAGGAAGGGTGTCCCGAGGGAAGTTGACGATGTTCAGGCAAAAGATGGGCCGAGCGCCCATCGCGTAGACGTCGCTGAGCGCATTGGCCGCGGCGATGCCGCCCCAGGTGAAGGGATCGTCGACGACGGGCGTGATGTAGTCGACCGTGGCCACCAGCGCCAGATGCTCGGCAACCTGGTACACGGCGGCGTCGTCGGCCATATTCGCCCCGACCAGCACGTTTGGATCGGCAGTCGCGGGCACGTGGCGCAGCACCTGCGCCAGCTCAGTCTTGCTGAGCTTGCAGGCTCAACCTGCGCCGTGGCTCAGGCTCGTGAGTCTCGGATACGTCGCATTCTCATGCTGCACCTCATCACCCCCTTTCCTCGGTGTGCTAGACCGTGTTCAAATGGGTTGTTGGCCGGACCAATGGTGGTCGAGATCCTGACCTACGCGCCGACGGAGTTCTATCACTGTCAGCATTGTGAAGTCGTGTGGGAGCAAGTTGGGTTCGGGCCAAAGATTCGCGCGGACCAGCGCCGCGAGGCGCTACCTGCCGACTTGCAGGCCGAGTATGAAGCCATCTCGGACTGGGTGGGTGACGCGTTCCGCCGCTACGGCGAGCGGCTGCAGGTCAAAGTCGTCGACGTGGCGTCGATCGAGGGGGTGTACAAGGCGGTCCGCCATCGGGCCCGCAAATTTCCCGCGTTCATCGTCGACGGCCAGCAGCGCATCACCGGTTTCGATCGCCGTGAGCTCGACGCCGCGCTCGCCCAGCGGCTGGGCGGCGATCGCCTGGAAGGCCCATAGCACCTGAATCGGGGAGGTGTTCATGAACAACACATTGGTGGCGATCATCATCGGGGCGCTGACGATCTTTCTCGGCTATCGCTACTATGCGCGCCGGATCGATCGCGACGTCATCGCCGCGAGCCCCACGCGCGCGACGCCTGCACGCTTGTATATGGATGGCGTCGACTTCGTGCCGACCAGTCGCAATGTCCTGTACGGCTATCACTTCAAGTCGATCGCCGCGGCCGGACCGATCGTCGGCGCGATTACCGCGGGTGCGATCTGGGGTTGGGTGCCGAGCATCATCTGGCTCGTGCTCGGCGTCGTCTTCATGGGCTGGGCCAGCGACTACAGCGCCATCGTGGTCGCCGTGCGCAATGACGGCAATTCGCTGTCGGCCACGGCGCATCGACTGATCCACCCGCGCACGCGGCAGATCCTGTTGCTGTTCATCTTCTTCTACCTGCTGCTGGTGGCGGGCGCATTCGGCAACATCGTCGCGGGCGTGCTGGCCGATCCGCGCGTGCCGCTGGGCATCATCGCCCTGTCGGTGCTCGGCCTGGTCGGCGGGCACATGCTGTACCGCATGCGCTCCGACCTGATCCTGGTGACGCTGATCACCGTCGGCGGGACGCTGCTGGCGGTGCTGCTGAACGCAGACGCAGATGGCCCCATAGCGAATATGTGGAAGGGCTTCAACGGCGCGCTGAACTCGCTGGCGCCGAACGGCATCGCGACCGTGCTCAATCCCACGCTGCCCGCCGCCCAACAGCAGGTACCGATCACGGTCAGCTTCGTGTTCTGGCTGCTGGCCCTGTTTGCGTTCTGCTACGCGGGTGCGATCCTGCCCATCTGGCGCTACGCCCAACCCGTGAACTACATCGGGTTCTGGCTGACCGCGCTGACGATCGTGCTCGGTGGCCTCGGCGCGGCGCTGGCGTTCTTCCTGCGACCCGACATCGCCGTCTTCAAGCTGGCTGGCTACTCGAGCTTCATGGGCACCCAGGCGATCATCGAGTCGGGTGCGCTGCAGCCGTTGTGGCCGATGCTCTTTGTCACCATCGCGTGCGGCGCAATCTCGGGTTGGCACGCGCTGATCGGTTCGGTCGGCACGGCCCGCCAGATCGAGAACGAGACGGACATGCTGCCCGTCGGCGGTGGCGCGATGTTCAGCGAGTTTGCGCTCGGCTTGCTATCGCTGCTGGCCTTGGCTACGGCGGCCACGCCCGCGGCTGGCGCGGCGATGTTCGCCGCGGGCATTGGCGGGTTCCTGAGTGTGTTCGCCATCCCTGTGCCGTATGGCACGGCGATCGGCTTTGCCGCTTTCGTCGTCATTGTCATTACGGTCGTTCAGCTGGTGTTCCGCGTCATGCGCGTCACGCTGGCCGAGGGCCTGGGGGACCGCTCGCCGATCTTCCGCAACATCCATGTCGGCACGCTGATCTCGATGGCGGCTACGTTCTTGCTGGTCATCACCGGCACGTGGGTCTATATCTGGCAGTTGTTTGGCGCCGCCAATCAGCTCATGGCTTCCTTGAGCCTGTTGGTTGTGACGGTCTGGCTCGCCGCGAGTCGGCGCAATCCGACCTACGCGGCCATTCCGACCGTGTTCATGTACATCACCACGATGGCCGCCACGCTGGTGACCGCGTACAACCTGTACGCGACGGTGTTCATCCGTCAGATTGGCCAACCTGGACGCGAGATCGCCGTGATCGGCAGTTTGCTGACGATCGCCATCGCTCTGGTGTTGTTCGTCGCCGCCGTCATGATTGGCATCGACGGCTACCGCGCCTACCAGCGCTACCGCGAGCAGCCGCTGGAGCCCGTCGCGGCGCCGGCGTCGGCCTGAGAGGAAGCAGTCAGCCATCAGCAATCAGCAATCAGCAATCAGCAGTCAGCCATCAGCACTCAGCCGTCAGGGCCTGCTGCATACGCCGCCGGCAGCCCACGCGCGCCGCGCGCGCCGGTGGGTTTCCTCACGGAAGTTGGATGGTCCTGACTGGCTGATGGCTGATAGCTGATGGCTGATAGCTGATAGCTGATAGCTGATAGCTGATGGCTGACAGCTGATTGCTCATGGCTCACAACTGATGGCTTTTGCCCGACTTGCGGCCTTGGGCCGTACTTTGCGCGAAGTCTTCTACGGCGCCACTGGCTA
>DASXRR010000211.1:0-12534 GCA_036506475.1 Chloroflexota bacterium | reverse complement strand
GTGCAGCTGGCCGCCTGCATTCCCAACTTTGCCATTCAGGAGTACCCGCTCGGCGAGGATCGCCCACCCAAGAGCGAGATCGTCGAGACGGCGCTGCGCTACGACGGCCATGGCTCACTTCTAGTGCCCACCGCACCAGGCATCGGCGTTGAGCTACGCCCCGATGCCGCCGAGCGCTACCCGTACAAGCCGCGCTGGCTAGGCACTCGGCTGAACACCGACGGCTCGGTGATGGACCAGTGATTCGGGGGACGGGGGTCGGGGGTCGGGGGTCAGGGGTCGGGATGTCATCCTGAGCTTGCGAAGAGCCTGTCCTGAGCGGAGCGAAGGAATCCGCTTGTCGGAACGTGTGTGCTCGGGCAAGCGGATCCTTCGGGTCGCAGGCTCCCCTCAGGATGACAAAAGGTGAGGGTCAGCGTGGAGCGGGCTGCGTCACCAGGCGGCCGCCGGCCTGGTAGACCTTGCTCGTGAGCGGGTGGCCAACGGCGTCGACGATGAAGCGTGAGGCGGCGATGACCTTGTCCAGGTCGATGCCGTGCGTGACGCCGAGGCCGTCCAAAAGGTAGAGCAGGTCTTCGGTGGCCACGTTGCCCGCGGCGCTGGGGCCGGCGAAGGGGCAGCCGCCCAGGCCGCCGGCTGAGCTATCGAAGGCGGTAATGCCGTAGTCCAAGGCGGCCAGGACGTTGGCAAGCGCCGTCCCGCGCGTGTCGTGAAAATGCAGCCCCCAGCGCGCAGCCGGCGCAAGCGAGAGCAAGGCAGAGAGCACCGGGCCAAGTGAGCCAGGCGTGGCCACGCCGATCGTGTCGCCAAGCACGACCTCCTCGACGCCCGCGTCGAAGAGACGTTCGGCGACCGACGCAACCGCGGCCGGCGCGACCGGCCCCTCGTACGGGCAGCCAAAGACGACCGAGATATAGGCGCGCACGTGCAACCCATGCGGCCGAGCCGCGGCAATAACCGCCGTCGAGTCGTCAAGAGACTGGTCAATGCTGCGATTGATATTGGCGCGACTGAAGCTCTCGGTGGCCGCTACAAACAGCGCGATGTCCGACGCGCCAGCGGCGATGGCACGATCCAATCCGCGCGGGTTAGGCACCAGCACCGGATAGCGCGTTCCCGTTCGCTTCCGTATAGCGCCGAAGACCTCGTCAGCATCAGCCAGCTGCGGCACCGCTTTCGGATGCACGAACGACGTGGCTTCGATCCACTCGAACCCGGCCTCGCCAAGTAGATCGATAAAGCGCACCTTGACGTCTGTTGGAATGCGGGCCGGTTCGTTCTGGAGGCCGTCACGCGGTCCTACCTCAACGATCCGAACCCGCTCCACGGACAAAACTCTACTGCTCGTCGCCGAGCTCCAGGAGCAATGCGCCCGCGGCCACCTGCTGGCCGACTTCGACGCACACCTGCTGGACGACGCCCGCGTGCGGAGCTTCGACCACGTGCTCCATTTTCATCGCTTCGAGCACGACGAGTGGATCGTGCGAGCGCACCTCCTGGCCGGGCGCCACGGCGATCTTCACGATCCGCCCAGGCATCGGTGCGCTCAACCGCCCGGTGTGCCCGCCTGCGCCACGATCAGACGCAGTGTCCTCGACACTGAGTGGTGGCGGCCGCTGCAGGCGGTAGCTACGGCCCTGCCATTCGACGGCGCACCAGGCGCCGTGTGGGTACACCACCACGAGGTGTCCGTCGACGCTCAGCCGCCGCTCGCCCCATGGTTCGCGTGCCACCAGCGCCCGAACCGCGAGTCGACAGTCGCCGATCGTCACCTCGAGCATCGTGCCATCGAGGCGCTCGGTCAGGCTGGCGTGGTGCATGCGGCCTGCGCGCGCCCAAAGCACAGGCTGGCCGATGCGCCCCAGTCGCCAGGCGGGCAAGTCACGCCACGGATCGTCGATGTGTCTTGGTTCGAGGAAGTCCAGTGCCGCGACGGCGGCCAGCACCTCGGCGGGCACGGTGGCGACCTCGTCCACGATCGCGTGCTCGGCCAGGAAGCCGGTGTGCAAGCGGCCGTCGACGAAGGCGGGATGCTCGATCGTGCTGAGCAACAGGTCGACGTTGCTGCGCACACCGTCGACGATGGTCTCCTGGAGCGCATGGGCAAGCG
The DNA here is from genome assembly GCA_036506475.1 of Chloroflexota bacterium. GTDB lineage: Bacteria > Chloroflexota > UBA6077 > UBA6077 > CF-72 > CF-72. Next base: position 10,424 of record DASXRR010000211.1, on the reverse strand, counting down.
CCTGAATTGCATCTGAGCGTTGGTCTGTGTGGGCGATGATCTTGGCCAGCAGGGAGTCGTAGTGCGGCGGCACCGTAGACCCGTTGGCGACACCGCTGTCGACTCTGACGAAAGACGGCACGTCGAACTCGGCGATCGTGCCACTGGACGGCAGGAAGCCCGTGAGCGCGTCCTCGGCGATGACGCGCACTTCGACGGCGTGACCGTTCAGCTTGACCTCGTCCTGGCTGAACCCGAGCGGCTCGCCGGCGGCAATGCGCAGCTGCTGCTCGACCAGGTCGAGGCCGGTCACCTTCTCGGTCACGGGGTGCTCCACCTGGAGGCGGGCGTTGACCTCCAGGAACGCGAAGTGACCTTCTTCGTCGAGCAGAAACTCGACGGTGCCAGCATTGATGTAGCCGGCCGCACTAGCGAGCGTGATGGCGGCTTCGCCCATCTGCTGTCTGAGCGTCGCGTCGACAGCGACGGAAGGGCTCTCTTCGATCAGCTTCTGGTGGCGGCGCTGAATGCTGCACTCGCGTTCGCCCAGGTGGACTACATTGCCGTGCTGGTCAGCCAGGATTTGCACCTCAACATGGCGCGGCCGGCGCACGTACTGTTCGAGCAGCACGCGGTCGTCGCCGAAGCTGCTGAGCGCTTCTCGCTTGGCCGCTTCCAGGGCCACGTCAAATTCGTCGGCGGTTTCCACGACGCGCATGCCGCGCCCACCGCCGCCTGCGCTGGCCTTGACGAGCACCGGAAAGCCGATGCGCTCCGCTTCTTTGCGCAGCCCTTCAACTGATTGATCGGCGCCGTGGTAGCCGCGCAACAGCGGCACCCCGTGCTGTTCGGCCAGCGCCTTCGCGCCGGCCTTATCGCACAGGGCGCGCATGGCCGCCGGCGGCGGCCCGATCCACACCAGGCCCGCGGCCTGGCAGCGCTGTGCGAAGTCGGCGTTTTCGGCCAAAAAGCCGTAGCCCGGGTGAAGCGCCTGCGCGTGACTGCGTTTCGCCGCCTTCAGAATCGCTTCCTGGTTCAGGTAGCTCTCGATCGCGGCTGACGGCCCGATGCGCAATGCCTCGTCCGCCTCGCTCACGTGCAGCGCCCGAGCGTCCGCATCCGAGTACACCGCGATGGTGCGCACGCCCAACCGCCGACACGTGCGCATCACCCGCACCGCGATCTCGCCACGGTTGGCCACGAGCACACTCTCGAACGGTGCCGCGCTCATTCGCCGACCATGTGCAGCACCAGGTCCAATCCGCGCGCGGCTCCGTTTGGCACCGGCGGCAGCAGCAAGGTGGTGATGCCCGCGTCGACTGCGCCGCCATCACGCCGAGCGCGGTCGCCGACCATCAGCGCCTCGTGCGGCGCGACACCCACGGCATCGAGCGCCGCGCGAAACATCCGTGCGTCCGGCTTTTGACATCCAAGCTGGAACGACAGGACGAATGCTCCGATGCACTCGCTGAGCCCGTGCGCCGCGAAATGTGCCCGCGGGTCGTAGTGGATGTCACTCACAATCGCGATCCGGACGCCGCGACCATGCACCGCCCGCAGCACGTCGACGGTGTCGGGGTAGGGCTGCGTCGCACTGAGATCGCCGTCACGTTGCCAGATGGCCATCGCCAGCTCGTGCGGCAGCCCGGCCAACTCTTCCAGCAACAGCAGTGCGGCGGTGCGATTCAGCTCACTCGACCAATCGGACCGCGGCTCGGCCGCCACGCGGCGCGGATCCTTGGCCGCCCTATCAATCGCATCGACATAGGCTTGTACCTCGTCTGGCGCGAGCCGCAGTCCAATTGATTCGGCGCTGTGCCGAAGCCACAAAGAATCGGACTCGTCATAGAACAGGGTGCCCTTCCAATCGAACAGGACCGCCTTGAAGCGCGTGGTCACATGCGGAACACGCCGAAACGTGTGGCGGGAATCTCGGCGTTCAGCGCGGCGGATAGGCCGAGGGCAAGCACCACGCGCGTATCAACCGGGTCGATTACCCCGTCGTCCCATAATCTGGCAGTCGAGTAGTACGGGCTGCCTTCGACCTCGTACGAGGCCAGAATCGGCGCCGTGAACGCCTCACGCTCGGCATGCGACAGATCCCGTCCATCGCGTTGCAAGTTGTCGAGGCGCACCTGCAGCAGTACGCTCGCGGCCTGCTGACCGCCCATCACGCTGATGCGTCCATTGGGCCACATCCACAGTTGGCGCGGCTCGTATCCGCGGCCACACATGCCGTAATTACCGGCGCCAAAACTGCTGCCAACAATCACCGTGAACTTGGGCACCTGAGCATTGGCCACGGCCATGACCATCTTGGCCCCATCGCGCGCCAGACCACGGTTCTCGTATTCTCGCCCGACCATGAACCCGGTGATATTCTGTAAGAAGACGAGCGGTATGCGGCGCTGGCAACACAGCTCGACAAAGTGCGCGCCTTTCAGGCTGCTTTCGCTGAACAAAATACCGTTGTTGGCGATGATACCTACGGGATAACCCATGATACGCGCGAAGCCAGTGACTAAGGTCGTGCCATAGCTGGCTTTGAATTCGTCGAGCTCACTGCCATCGACGATGCGGGCGATCACTTCGCGAATGTCGAACTGGGTGCGCAAATCGCGCGGGATGAGCCCGTACAGCTCATTGGGCTCGAAGCGCGGCGCACGCGGCGCCGCCAATTCCCAGGGCACATGCTTGACCGCTGGCACATTGGCCAGGATGCGTCGGGTGATCGCCAGCGCATGTCGGTCATCCTCGGCGTAGTGGTCGGCTACGCCCGAGATGCGCGTGTGCACGTCCGCGCCGCCGAGGTCTTCGGCGCTGACCTCCTCGCCGGTCGCCGCCTTCACCAGCGGCGGTCCACCGATGAAGATGGTGCCGGTGCCCTTGACGATGACCGTTTCGTCGCTCATGGCTGGCACGTAGGCGCCGCCCGCGGTGCACGAGCCCATCACTACGGCGACCTGGGCGATGCCGCGCGCGGACAGGCTGGCCTGGTTGAAGAAGATGCGCCCGAAGTGCTCGCGGTCGGGAAAGACGTCGGCCTGCAGGGGTAGGAAGGCGCCGCCGGAATCGACCAGGTACACGCACGGCAGACGGTTCTGGGCGGCGATTTCCTGCAGCCGTAAGTGCTTCTTGACGGTCAGGGGGTAGTACGTGCCGCCTTTGACCGTGGCGTCGTTGGCGACGATGGCGACCTCTATGCCGGAGATCGACCCGACGCCGGTCACGATCCCCGCGGCGGGCGCCTCGTCGTCATACATGCCGTTGGCGGCTAATGGCGAAAACTCGAGAAACGGCGTGCCGGGATCGAGCAAGCGCTCGATGCGCTCGCGCGCCAGGAGCTTGCCCCGCGCTCGATGGCGAGCGACCGCCTCCGCGCCGCCGCCCTGGCGGACACGTTCGAGCCGCGCCCGCAAATCCTCGACCAGACGCACGTTGTGCTCGAAATTGGCCTGGAACTCGGCTGACTGCGGGTCGACGCGCGACTCGAGGACGGCCACGAGTTCGAGGGTAAACCCCGTGAGCGGGCGCAGCACGCGAGCCGCGGGTAAAAACCCCGTGAGCGGGCGCAGCACGCGAGCCGCGGGTAAAACAGTGGCGCGGCCATGCTGCGGATCGACCTGTGGCGCCACGGACTCACATCGGTGCCCGAGTGGGTCTGGGACTCGACCGACGTCGAATGGTTGAACCTGGCCGAGAATCAGCTGCGCTCGGTGTCAGCGCGCCTGGGCTCGCTATCGGCGCTGCGCATGCTGGACCTCGGACACAACCAGCTCTCGGTCATTCCCGAGGCCATCGGCGAACTGGGTCAACTGGACCAGTATCTGTACTTGAGTGACAACCACTTCACCCGGCTGCCGGAATGGATCGGCAAGCTGTCGCGGCTGCGCTATCTCAACGTCACCGACAACGAGCTCACCGCGCTGCCCGAGGCAATCGGCGGCCTGGTCAGCCTGCGCGAGCTGCGGCTGTACGGCAATCGGCTGACACGCTTGCCCGATGCGCTTGGTCAGCTGGGCGCGCTGCGCGAGCTGTACCTCGAGGACAACGCCCTCCTGGCGTTACCTGATGCCATCGGCCAGTTACGCAGCCTGCGCGAGCTGAGTCTGCGCAATAACGGCATTACCGCGCTGCCCGCCACCATGGCGGCACTGGCACGCCTACGCAGCCTGGACCTGCGCAACAATCGCTTGCAGCGCGCCCCCGATTGGCTCGTCGAACTGCCCGCGTTGGAGAAGTTGGACCTACGCTGGAACCCGCTCGACATTGTTCCGCCGTGGACCACTGAGCTAGAAGCCCGCGGCTGCGCCGTGCTGCTCTGACGGCTGTCAGCTGTTGGCTGTTAGCTGTTAGCTGTTAGCTCGTTTCCTAGTTGCTAATAGCTAATACCTAATAGCTAATAGCTGGCCGCGAAGCGGCCCCGTGGCACGCAGGCTGCCACAGACCAGCGCATGCCGCGCCTCTTGTTGGCGGTGGCTGCCCTCATTGCGGCACTGCTGGCCCCGAATACCAGTGTCGGCGCAGAAGATCTGGCGACTTACGATCAGCGGCTGCTCGACGCGCTGGCGCTCCTCGACCGCAGCCCGGCGACCCTGCAGCTGCACTCCGTGCTGGATGCCAATCGGGTGCGCATGCAGTTCGTGCCCATGGCGCCGGGCGTCTATGCGCGCTACAGCGTCGCGCGGCACGTGGTCGAGATCGACCAGCGCTGGAGTGACGCCGACGCGACGACGCTCGCGGCCGTCATCGCCCATGAGGCCACCCACGCTCTGGACGCCGTCAGCGGCTACCTGTCGAGCGGTGGCAGCTCGGCGTGCATCGATTCCGAGATCCGCGCCTTCCGCGCGTCGGCGTTGTTCTGGATCGAGCAGTTCGGCGGGCAGGGCAAACCAAACGCCGAAGACGACCTGGACCGCCAGTTGAACCTGATCGCCGAGCGCCAGCTGCGGGATCCGCGAGGCCTCGAAGAGCTGGTCCGCCAGACGTATACCCAGCAGTGCGCGCACTGACGTGAGCCGGCGCCCCTGCGCTTGTGTGCCGGATCGTGTCGGAAGTCCCGAAAAGTCCGATACCCGGACGTGGACGGATGGTTGGCAGCAGTGCGCACTGACCTGAACAATCGTCGGACGCTTAGCCCGGGCCGGATCGTCTCCGAGGTCTCTGGAACCGTCCGATACCGGACGTCGACCGAACCAGTGACAGCAGGGGGCGTACGATCGGAGCGTGAGCTCGGCGGCAACCGAGGTCGATCTGTGGACCACATTCACCGCGAAGGCTGAGCTGCTCGGCGCCGCCGTTCTGCGCGCCGCCGACCAGCAGGCCGCGCGGCACCTGCTCGCCGAAGCCGGTGGCACGCACGTCGCAACTGCCAGCGTGACCAGGCTCTTTCCAATCGTCGCAGACGGTCTGCCACTCGCGAGCCGTGGCGCCGCGGAAGTCGTGGCCGCGGCCGAGTTCGCCGTTGCCGAGACGGGCTCCGTAGCGCTCGACGAGCCACGCGAAGACCGCGGCGCATGCTTCCTGGCCGAGCGCCTGTGGCTGCTCGTGCCCGCCGATCGACTCGTGTCATCGCTGGACGAGGCCATGTCCGAACTGCGCGAACTTGTGCGCAAGGGTGCGCACCACCCGCTGCTCATGAGCGGTCCGAGTCGCACCGCCGATATCGAACGCGTCCTCACGGTCGGCGTCCACGGTCCACGCGGGCTGGTGCTGGTCGTCGTGGGCCAGGCGTGAGTGACGAAGTCAGGCCTTTCGCCGAGCGCTATCGAACCGCCCTCGAGGATGCGCGCCTCCCGCGCAATCTGCTGGCGTTCCAACGTGCCTGGCGCACCACACGTGACGCGGCCTTCGCTCGCCTGGCGCGGGAAGCCCCGCCACTTGGCGCGTCGACGGCCTCCTTTGACAGTGCACGCCAGGGGCTGATCGCGGCTAAAGATCAGGTCCTGGCGGACCCTGTGGCTGCACGGCGGGCATTCATGGCTGCCGCCCGTGCCGCCGGCACGCAGGTCCACGAGGTCGAGACGGCCGACCAGGCACGGGCCACGATCCTGGACCTGCTACGGAGTCGGGGCGTCAAACTGCTGGCCAAGGGCAAGAGCATGGTCGCCGAGGAGATCTTCCTCAACCACCACCTCGAGGCGGCCGGCGTGCGCGTCGTCGAGACCGATCTGGGCGAGTGGATCATCCAGCTCGCCCACGAGATGCCCAGCCACATGGTCATGCCCGCGATTCATAAGAGCCGCCAGCAGGTGGCAGCGCTATTCGAGTCGGAAACCGGCCAGAACGTCCCGCACGACGACGTCCAGGCGCAGGTGAGCTTCGCGCGCCACGAGCTGCGCCGAGCGTTTCTCGCTGCCGACGCGGGCATGATCGGCGCGAATGCGCTGATTGCCGAGACCGGCTCGGTGCTGCTGATCACCAATGAAGGCAACGGCGACCTCGTCAGCACGCTGCCGAAGTTGCTCATCGTTATTGCTGGCTGGGAAAAGATCGTCCCGACCTTCGACGACGCCGCGGCGCAGGTACGTCTGCTGGCCCGATCGGGCACGGGTCAGGAGATCACTACGTACACCACCGTCATCACTGGGCCAGAACCCGAGTGCGAGCTGCACATCGTCCTGGTCGACAACGGTCGCACGGCGATGTGGCGCGACCTGCATGCCCGCGAGGCCTTGCGCTGCATTCGCTGCGCCGCATGTGCCGACGTTTGCCCGCCCTACCAGGTCGTCGGCGGGCACGTCTTTGGCCACGTCTACTCGGGCGCCATCGGCCTGGTCAACACGCCGTTCCACCACGGCCTCGAGGCCGATGCGGGACCGCAGTCGCTGTGCGTCAGCTGCAACGCCTGCGCGACCGTCTGCCCGGTCGGCATTCCGTTGCCGGAGCTGATCCTCGACGCACGCGCTCGCGTCACGGAGCGCTTCGGGTTGCCCTGGTACAAGCGGGCCGCATTCGCCGTTTGGCGCGAGCCCGAACTGTTCGACGCGGCTACGCGCCTGGCTGCCCGCGTGCAGTTGCCGATCGCCCGCCGTGGGCTGCTACGGGCACCGCTGCCGACGGCCTGGGCATGGCGGACGCCGCCAGCATTGGCGCCAAAGCCAGCGCGCGACCTGTGCCTGGGCCGTGTGTTTGAAGGCGACCGCGCTGGGCCGTGGGCCGGCAACGGTGCCCGCGGCAAGACCGTCGCGTACTTCCTGCAATGCATCGCCGATCGGTTCGCGCCCGAGCAAATTGACGCCGCGCTGCGCGTGCTGCGTACCTGTGGCGCCAACGTCGTAGTGCCCGAAGGTCAGCACTGCTGCGGTTTGCCCATGCTTGACGCGGGCGACCTCGAGACGGCCCGTTCGCTGGCGCGGCGGACCATCGAGGTCCTCGAGTCTGTTCAGGCGGACTATGTCGTGACTGGCGCCGCCTCGTGTGCCATCGCGATCATGCACGACTACGTGCGCCTACTGCGCGATGACGCCGGGTGGGCCGCTCGTGCTCGTAGTCTGGCCGACCGCACGCTCGACCTGCTGACGTTCGTCGACCGCGTCGCCGACCCACTGCCGTTGCCAGACCGCGACGGACCAGCGGTCACGTACCACAGCTTCTGCCAGAGCACCAACGTGTTGGGTATTGCCAGGTTCGGCCCACGGCTGTTGCGGCGCGCTGGGGTCGCGCTGGTCGACTTGCCCGAGATGGACGTGTGTTGCGGCTTCGGCGGCGGCTCCTCGGTCGATCACCCCGAGGTTGCGCGCGGCATCGTCGCGCGCAAACTCGACAACGTGCGCTCCACTGGCGCCAGGATCCTGGTCACCGACAACCCAGGCTGCATCCTGCACCTGCGCGGCGCCGCCGACGCGGCCGGCCTCGACGTCGAGGTCAAACACGTGGCCGAGGTGCTGGCCGCCCGTTTGTCATCCTGAGCGCAGCGAAGTGCCATCCCGTGCCCGGGGAGTTTCGTGCCAAACCGTGGAAGGGAGATCCGCGAGCACAGACGTTTCGGCAAGCGGATCCTTCGGCTGCGGCCTCAGGATGACAGAGTAGTCCCCTTCGGCCAGGCGCAGCGTTGTACATACTCCATGCAAGCAATGGCACATGCTGAGCTAGCCCAGCCCGTTGACCACGCTTCGGCAGGGTGGTGGAAGGCTCTAGTTGCCTTCGGTGGCCTGGGCTTCGTTCTGGCCATCGGCGTCGCGCTGGGCGGACAGGCGGGCAACTTTGCATCCGCGGGGCTGTCCTACGTACCGCTGATCGTGCTCGGCGCTGTGCTGCAGCTGCGCGCGTACCCGGTGCTGCGCATCGTGAGCTGGCTGTGGTTCTGGCTCACGCTGGCCGTGTTTGCGTTGCTGTCGCTCACCCTGATCTTTCTCACGTTTGCCGACCCGAGCTTGCCACTCACCTTCGAGATCGGTCCGCGCCTGGTAGCGCCAATTGTGGCGATGCTCGTGATCCTGGTCGTGAGCGCAGCCGTGGCCGCCACGCCGGCCTGGGCCTGGCTGGCCGCCGTTCTCGGGGCCAACGTGGACCGCGAGTCGCCAGCGCACGCGCAGGGCGCCGTGGGCGTGCTCGCCCTCAGCGCCATGTCGATCGCGCCGCTGGCCTTGCTCGGCGGACGCGCGCCGCTGATCGATCTACTCAACAGGATCGACGGCACGATCCAGCCTCTGAGCACCGTCGATCAGCTGTTGATGCAGGTCTACTCGGTGTTGTGGATCGGCGTGCTGGTGCTCTTCGGCACCGGCTGGCCGGTGCTCAGGACGGTGCGCGACGCGCTGGCACGGCTCGGCATTGGCCCACTGCAGCGGCGTGACGTTGCCGCCCTCGCCGTCGTGACCGCGGCCACGATCGGCGTCGGCATCGTCCTCGACGTGGTGAATCGGGCGCTTCTTGGCGTACTGGGTTTACCGATGACCGACCCGACCGTCGTGCTCAGGCTCGTGCCGGCGGCGGCAACGCCCGTCGGCGCGCTCGTGATCGCGGCGTGCGCTGGCGTCAGCGAGGAGTTGATGTTCCGCGGTTGGCTGCAACCGCGCCTGGGCTGGCTGCTGGCCAATCTCGGCTTCGTCGCTGCGCACGCTTTCCAATATGGCCTGGACGGCCTCGTCGCGGTGTTCGTCCTCGGCGCGATCCTGGCCTTCGTGCGCCAGCGCTGGAACACCACGGCCTCGATCGGCGTGCATTTCGCCTATGACGCGGTGCTGTTCCTGCTGACGATCCTGGGCTTCTAGGCGAAGTCGGGGATGAGCTCCTCGAGCTCGAGCTCACGCAGCGTCGCGGGCAGTGGCCGACCGCTGTCTTCGTCCCAGCCCATGGTGCGGTAGTAGTTGCGCTTCATCAGCGGCCACGCAGTGTCCGGGTGGCTGTCGGCCGCGGCGCCGTCACTCGGATTGGAAAAGTAGCGCGGGCTCGGCTCCTCCATATCCGTGGTGAGTCCGTGGCGCACGTTGAAGGCGCGCATCAAGTGGACGATCTGGCGGCCCTTGCGCAGCGCGTCGAGCGGCTGGTAGTTGAGCCCGCTCACCGCGTTGAACGTCTTGAGCTCGAGCAGCAGATCCTGAGAATCGAAGCGGCACACCCCAAGTGAGTCGTCGAACTGACGGCGACCGTTGATCTGGCCGACGAAGCGACTCACGTCCAACGGATCGAAACGATTCTTGACCGGCTCGATGGGCAAGTTGTCGACCGGGTCGGCGCCCGCGGTCGCCTCGATCGTCGAAGTGTTGCCGACGCAGGTATCGAGGAGCTCAGTCCAGCGGCCGCGGTGATCGTGGCCGCGTGGCGACGCGCCCTTGCGGGTGAAGACGGCGAGGTCCTCGCTGCCTCGCCCAATGTGCTGCGCGGCGCGCATGACGCCTTCGGCCAGCCACGCTCCGCAGCCCTCGCGCACGCTGATCTTGCGCAACAGCTCGGCCAGCGAGTCCTCGTCGTCCCACTTCAGGTCGAGGCCGTCGAGGTCGCGCTCGCGATCGAGGATGCCCTTGTCGACGCACTCCAGCACCCAGCCCAGCAGCCAGCCGGCCTCGTTCAGATCGACCGCGTAGCGATCGGCGAGATTGGATAGCCAGAACGCCGCGCTCTGGTCGGTGATACCCACCTGTGGCCCGAAGGCGGCGAAGCCCTCGTACTCGGGCTCCTCGCCGACGTAGCCTTTCTTCCTGCCCTCGGTCATGCAGCCCGTGTGCAGATGATTCATGCGGCACGCCCAACATGGCGTGTGCTTACCGTCGAAGTTCTCGCGGAACGTGAGGCCATTCATCGCCTCGTGCTCCTCGAATACGTTCGTCTGGTAGTTGCGCACAGGCAGGGCGCCCAGCGCATGGATGTCACTCAAGCCGACGGCGGTGCCGCCGCGGGCGAGCCAGCGATCGCGGAACTCATACGCATGGTCGAACAAAGCGTCGGCATACTCGGTCAGCTGCTCAGGGTGGGCCACCGGAACTTGCTGCTTGCCACGGGCG
>DASXRR010000210.1:0-10784 GCA_036506475.1 Chloroflexota bacterium | reverse complement strand
TCGAGCTCAGTCGCGTCCGCGTGCTCGAGTGCGAAGCGGGCAGCGACTGCCAACCCGAGGGTAACGCCCAGTCCGAGCAGTCCGAGCACGACGGAAAATGTGCCGGCGCCTGCGGAGGCAAGTGTCTGGTCGGCCGTATCGAGACGGGACTTGACACTCAGGCTGAGCTCGTCAAGGGCAGCCACGGCATCGCGGTCCTTGCCGTTCATGTCGGCATCAGCCTCTTTCTGTTTCCCGCCACCCGGACCGCCGTACGCTTCCTTGGCCTTCGGCCACGCCTCGATGTAGCCCGCCCAGCCAGCGTCGAACTTCGCCAGCAGCGCTTGTTCCTCGGGCGTGAATGTGTGAGCGAGGTCACCCATTTGTTTGCGCAGGCCGCGCATCTCGTTTGCGCGTGCATCGAACTCCTTGGCGTACTTGTCGAAGTTGGCCGCGTCGGCACCGCGCAGCAGTGTGTTCTTCAGCGCCTGAACCTGCAGCAGCGTGGTCGCCCGCAAGGCCGCAAAGCCGCCGGCGGCAGCCATGATCACGAGCACCACACCGAACGCGCCCAGCAGCTTCTACCGCAGGCGTAAATCCGAAAACCACGACGTGAACATGAACCCCTCTCCGAGCCAACTCCGCCGGTGGACCTTCCATGGGCACGTGCACCGCCACTGCATCGAGGGATGCGGCATGGCGTTTCCCACCCCCAGAATCGGCACGTGATGTGCGTGCTTTAGCTGACGGCCGGTGAGGAGCTGCTCACCGGTGCTTGCTCGCGCGCACGGCCGAAGTCAGCGCAGCGTCCGCGTTAACGGTTTGCTAACCCATCGGTCCACCGCCGTTAACAGTGGTTAAGCGAGCGCTTACGCGCGGCTCGCTAGCGTGTGCCTGAAAGGCATGACTTGGAACACAACTGCGCCCGAGCTGGCTCCGCCGATTGGCGAATCCAACCGGACTGTGCCGAGGCCCGCACCACCCGAGCCTGCTCCGGTCGAGGTCGACCAGGACGGGCCACGCATGCGCGCTCGTGAGCTGAGCGCCTGGTACAACGTGACCCGCAAGGCGATCGAGAACGTCTCGCTCGAAGTGTCCGCGCATCGCATTACGGCGATCATTGGGCCCTCCGGCTGTGGCAAGAGCACGTTCATCCGCTGTCTGAATCGCATGCACGAGGTCATCCGCGGCGCGCGCGCCGCGGGCCGCGTGGAGCTCAACGGCGAGGACATCTACTCCGCGCACGTCGATCCGGTCCGCGTGCGGCGCGTGGTCGGCATGGTCTTCCAAAAGCCCAATCCGTTTCCGATGATGTCGATCTTCGAAAACGTCGTGGCCGGCGTGCGGCTCGAGGGCGGGTTCTCGAAGTCAACGCTCGAGGAAGTCGCCGAACGAGCGCTGAAGCAAGCGGCGCTCTTCGACGAGGTCAAAGATGTCTGGAAGAAGGCCTCGGGCAGCTCACTCTCGGGCGGTCAGCAGCAGCGCCTGTGCATCGCGCGCACGCTCGCGGTCGAACCGGCCGTGGTCCTGATGGACGAGCCGTGCAGCGCGCTCGATCCAATCGCGACCTATCGCATTGAAGAGCTGATGGTCCAGCTCAAGCAGGACTACACCATCGCCATCGTCACGCACAACATGCAGCAGGCCTCACGCGTGAGCGACTTCACCGCGTTCATGCTCGCCGAGGAGGACCGTATCGGGCGACTCGTCGAGTTCGGACCGACGTCAAAGATCTTCACCAACCCCTCGGAGCAACGCACCGAGGACTACATCACAGGACGCTTTGGCTAGAGCCATGACCGAGCTACCAGCCCAGGGATCAACGGCGCCGCCGAACGGCTCGCCACCTATCGCCTCGCTGCAAGGACCGCGCACGACCTTTCATCGCGAGCTGGAACGACTCCAGGACGAGGTGCTCGTCGTGGGCAGCATGGTCGAAAAGGCCACGCTGCGTGCCGTTGACGCGTTGCGCGAACGCGATATCGCCGCTGCGCACGTCATCGAATCCGAAGACGCGCTGGTCAATCGCAAGCGGTTCGAGATCGAAGAAGCGGCACTGCTGCTGATCGCGACGCAGCAGCCGATGGCTTCGGACCTGCGCCGCTTGGCGGCGATCGTGCACATCGTCACCGACCTGGAACGCATGGGCGACTACGCCGCGGGCATCGCCCACATCTGCATCCAGATCGCTGACGAACCACTCATCAAGCCGCTGATCGATCTTCCGCGCATGGCCGACATCGCCGCGAGCATGCTCCGCCGCGCACTCGATGCCTTCATCGCGCGCGACGTCGCGGCCGCGGAGGCGATCGCCCGGGAAGACGACCAGGTCGATGCGCTGTACCAGCAGGTGTATCGCGAGCTGCTCATGTTGATGCTGACCAACCCGCGCACGATCGACCAGGCGACGCACCTGCTGTGGGTGGCGCACAACCTGGAACGCGTGGCCGATCGCGTCCAAAACATCTGCGAGCGGGTCGTGTTCGTCGCCACCGGCCGCATGCACGAGTTCTCACGCGGCGCAGTTGGGTGATGGGTGATAGGTCATGGGTGATGGGGAGACGGGACTGACATGCAGCCAGCCAACACCCGATACCTAACACCGCGAGCGGAGCGAGCTGATGGCTGACGTTCTCGTAGTCGAAGACGAGCAATCGCTGCTGCACACGCTGCGCTACAACCTCAGCCGCGCGGGGCACATGGTGCGCCTGTGCACCGACGGCGGGCGAGCCCTGGATATGGTCCGCGAGAACCCGCCAGACCTGTTGCTGCTCGACCTGATGCTGCCAGGCATGGACGGGCTCGAGGTCTGCCGCAGCGTGCGCCGCGACGTCGGCAACCCTGCCGTCAGCCACCTGCCCATCCTGGTGCTCACCGCGCGCGACGGCGAGATCGACAAAGTCGTCGGGCTCGAGGTCGGTGCCGACGACTACATGACCAAGCCATTCAGCATGCACGAGCTGCTGGCGCGCGTGAAGGCGTTGTTGCGCCGTGCTGAGATGGGCGGCGCGCCGCGTGATATGCCGCTGCGGCTCGTCTCGGGCGACGTGGAAGTCGACGTCGGAGCCCATCACGCCCAGTGCGGCGGCCACGCTCTACATCTCAAACCCCGCGAATTCGACTTGCTCGCGTACTTCCTGAGGCACCGCGGTCAGGTACTGACGCGCGAGCGACTGCTGCGCAACGTGTGGGGCTACGAGTACGCCGGCGACACACGCACCGTCGACGTTCACGTGCGCTGGCTGCGCGGCAAGATCGAGCCCGATCCGGCCGTGCCGCGGCGCATCGAAACCGTGCGCGGCGTTGGCTACATGTTCACAGCGTGAGGTTAAAAGACGTCGCCGCTCGCGTACTTGGGCGCACTCGTGCGCTCGCGATCCGGAGCCGCCAGATTCGGAAGCGGTGCGGCTAGGTGTCGGCTTCGACGACGGCCGTTTCGGCGGCCCGGAGCAGGCGGCGGAGCTCTTCGATGCAGCCGCCGCACAGGGCGACCGAGCCGAAGCGCACGAAGCGGCGTGACGGGGCGCCAGTACGCGCCTTGAGCGCGTCGAAGCCGCGCCCGCAGCGCGAGCAGCGGCGCGGACCAGAGCGATTGCCGGCAGCTTGTTGGGCGAGGCGGCGGTGCTCGAAGAAGCGGTCGACGGCCAATGCGGCTTCGCTCGCCGTAGCGGCAATGGCGTAGGCGCGCGACGCCAGGCGCCGTGGCGCACTGCGTTCGGGGTCGATCAGCACGAACGGTCCACGCAAGAACGACTGCTGCAGCTCGAGCCGCGGACCGAACTCGGCCACCAGCAAGGAGGCAAAAGTATGGGCGCTGCTGAGCTCTCCGTCATGCTCGAGCACGCGCACGATGCGGCCCGGCTCAGCCAGCACTCGGACAACGGCCTCGGCCAGGTCGGGGCGAGTTGCCCAGACCAGGACGGAACTGGTCGGCGAGCGCGAGTCCACGCGCCGACACTATAGCGTATTCATACGACATGTTGTGTTAACACACGGTTCGCATACCGCATCTTGTGCTTGTGTCGCGTTCGTTACCTCAATCGAAGCCAGGCCCGCCTATGCTCGATGAGAGAGGCCATGCCACCCACCGTCGACTTTGCCGCCTTCTGCACAGCGGTCCGCGCCTGGTTGACGAGCGCGCCGAGCCTCGATCCCGGCCTGGCCGCCGCGGCCGAACTGCTCGACTCCGGCGCGGCGACGTCCGAGCTGGCTAAGCTGTTCGACGGGGCCTCGGATGCCCACGCGCTGCTCGGCGCACACGCACTCCAGGCACTCCGCGCCCTGGCAGGAATGCAGCCGGTGCCAGACACTCATAAGCATGGGTCGCGGCACCATACCGGCGACGCTCATCCCCGGCGACGGCATCGGACCCGAAATTGTCGGCGCCGTTTGTCAGGTCCTCGAGGCGCTCGAGGCGCCATTTGACTGGGAGACCCGCCAGGGCGGCCTGGCGGGTATCGAAGCGTCCGGCGATCCACTGCCGAACGAAACTCTGGACAGCATTCGCCGAACCGGCCTGGCGCTCAAGGGACCGCTCACGACCCCGATCGGTGGCGGCTATCGCTCGGTCAACGTGCGCCTTCGCGAGGAGTTCCAGCTCTTTGCCAACGTGCGCCCGGCGCGCACGCTCGTCTCCGGCGGCCGCTACGAGAACATCGACCTGGTGCTGATTCGCGAAAACCTCGAGGGACTGTACGTCGGCTTCGAGCACTACATCTCGATCGGCGGCGATCAGCATGCGGTCGCGCTCGGCTCTGGCCTGAACACGCGCGCCGAGTGCCGGCGTATCAGCGAGTTCACCTTTGATTACGCGGTCAAGCATGGCCGCAAGAAGGTGACGATCGTGCACAAGGCGAACGTGCTCAAGGCGCTCACTGGTCTGTTCCTGGAGACGGCCCAGGACGTGGCCAAGAAGTTCGCCGGTCAGCTCGAGATCGACGACAAGATCGTCGACAACTGCGCGATGCAGCTGGTGCTCAATCCGTGGCAGTTCGACGTGATCGTGACCACGAATCTCTTTGGCGACATCCTGTCGGACGAGATGGCCGGGCTGGTCGGCGGACTGGGTATGACACCGGGCGCCAATATCGGCGAGAAGGCAGCCATCTTCGAAGCGGTCCACGGCTCCGCGCCGGACATTGCCGGGCGGGGTATCGCCAATCCCACGGCGCTGCTGCTAGCGACAGCGCTGTTGCTCGACCATGTCGACCGTCACGACCTGGCCGAGCACTTACGCACGGCGCTGACGACCACGCTCCAGGCGGACAACGTCCGCACGCGCGATCTCGGCGGCACCGCCTCCACGACGGAGTTCGCCAAAGCCGTCGTCAAACGGCTGGGCTAGCGTAGACAGCTTCTCTCAGACCGCGGATATAGCCGACCGCGTACAGCCGACCAAACGACGAATAGCCGGGTCGTTCGTTGTTGTCGCCTTCGACTGTCGGCACATGATCCGGTCGCAGCACGCCGTTGAAACCGATGTCGCGATAAGCGCGCATGCACTCCAAAAGGTTCGTCTTGCCCGCGTCGTGCCAGGTTTCTTCGAACTTTTCGACGGTGCCGCGCACGTCGCGGAAGTGGACGAAGAAAATCTTCTCTTGCTTACCGAAGTGGCGAATCGCCGACGGCAAATCGTCGGTCATCAGCGTGAAGTTGCCCTGGCAGAACGTAATGCCGTTGACGGGCGAAGGCACCAGGTCCACCAGGCGCTGGTAATTCTCCAGGCTGCGCATGATGCGGCCGATGCCGCGAATGGGCGAGATCGGCGGATCATCCGGATGCATGGCCAGCTTCACGTTGGCCTTTTCGGCCACCGGGACTACTTTTCGCAGGAAGTACTCGAGGTTGGTCCACAGCTCGTCTTCGGAGATCGGCCCGTTCTCGGACGCGGGTTGCTGCTGCATGACCGCGTGCTCATAACTGGTCACCAGCGAGCCACCCCGAGAGGGTGTCGCCATGTTGGTCCGCAGCCAGTTGAAGTCGGTCATCCACTCGTAGCACCAGACCGGAATGCCCAACTTGCCCATGTTCTCGATGAGCTTGCAGATCACGTCGATCTCATCATCGCGGCCGGGCAGGCCGCGTTTGACCAGGTTGTATGGAGGCCGCGACTCCAGGACGGCGAGCTTGAAGCCGGCGGCCTCGTACTTTTGCTTGGTCCGCAACAACGGCGCGAAGTCCCACGGCTCGTCCGAGCCATTGTCAGGGTCGTCGAACGGCATTCCGCCGACCGCATACTCGAGGCCCATCTGACTGGCCAGCGTCCACAGCGCCGACGGTGTCGGCGGCAACATCTCGGCGAGCTCGATCATGCGCGTGCCTCCCGCCAGGTAGCGAAGTCCGCTTCGATCTCGGTGGCCCAGGTCGAGACGTCAATCTGACCTGAGGTGTACGTGCCTTCGGCCAGGCGCTGCTTGCCGAAGACGTCTCTGAGTCTGACGTTCTCTGAGGTTTCCACTATTTCCTGCACCAGGTGGGGTGGGATGAAGGTGACGCCCTCGGGTGTGCCCAGCACGACGTCACCGGGTAGGACGGTGGCGTTGCCGATGCGGATCGGCACGTTCACGCCAGCCAGAGTGACCTGGGCGATGGCACTGGGATCGACGCCTCGCACAAAGACGGCCAGGTCAGGGAGCTCGGCGATGCGCGTGACGTCGCGCACACCGCCGTGGATGACCATGCCTCGGCCGGTCCGACTCAGGATCGTGGTCGACAGGTTGTCGCCAGCGAAGGTGCCGTCACGAATCTTGCCGAACAGGTCGACCACGATCACGTCGTCCTTGACCAGGGTGTCGATGACCCAGGTGTTCTGGCCGCCGCTTCTGCCCTCACTTTGGCCTTGTTCCTGCACGACCTGCTGGAAATCTGGCCTGAGCGGCACGAACGTGCACGTGACCGCGCGGCCAACGAGGATGCGTTCGGGGTGCAGGTTGAGCCAGTTGCCTTCGAATTGGAAGAAGTAGCCGTGGCGTCGCTCGAGCACGCCCCACGCCTCATCGTTGGTCACGAGCTTCATTCGCTCGAGCAAATCGTCGGGCACTTTTGGGCGCCCGTCGTCGAAGCGCTCGAACGGATTGAGCGGCGTGAGCCGCCGCACGTTCTCGGGAGTGTTGAACACCACGCCTGGTGAGGGTACTTTTTCTCCTCCGAGGAAGGCCGTTTTGGGGGCAAGTGTGCTTGCGAGAGGGCGGCGGCGGGGCAAACGTAGTAGGCTTAGCCGGCGATGAGCCTCCGGATGGCGGCGCCGGCGGCGCGGGTTCTACGGCAGTCCGATCGGGCTGCGACCTTGCGGTCTACGCTGGGGCGGGACTGGGTTACGGCGTGGGTGTTCCTGTTGCCTGCGCTGGTGGTGATGGTCGGCCTGATTGCCTATCCCTTCGTGTCGGCCATCTTGCTCAGCTTCCAGACCAAGCTCGTCGGCACGCCGGGCATCTGGGTCGGCTTCAAGAACTACGAAGACCTGCTGGTCGGCCGAGACCTGTCAGCCCAGTTCATCCAATCAGTGAAGGTGTCGTTCGTCTTCACGGCCGCGGCGACGGTGGTCAAGTTCTTCCTGGGCATGGCCATGGCCCTGCTGCTCCACGAGAAATTCCCGGGCCGCACCTTCGTGCGAGCGTTGTTCTTCCTGCCGTGGGCGATCCCCGGCCTGATCGTCGGACTGACCTGGAAGTGGATGTACGACGGTAGCGCAGTCGGCCTGCTCAACATGCTCGCGCTCAGACTGGGCCTGACCAGTGACCTGATCCAATGGCTGGGCAACTACGACCTGGCGCTCTGGGCAGTCGTCATCGCCGTGGTCTGGGCCAGCACGCCGTTCTGGGCGATGATGTTCCTGGCCGGCCTGCAAGCCATCCCGGGCGAGCTCTACGAAGCCGCCGAGATCGACGGCGCCGGCGTCTTCAACCGCTTCCGCAGCATCACCCTGCCTGGCCTGTCGAACGTCATCATCATCACCGCGATGCTGTCCACGATCTGGACGGCGACCAGCATCAATTTCATCTACGTGCTGACCAATGGCGGCCCGGCGGGCGCCACGATGACCTTCCCGATGCTGGCCTACCAGATCGGAGTGGCCGGCGCGCAGCGCCTCGGCACGGGCGCGACGATCTCGCTGTTCTTCTTCCCGGTGTTCCTGATCATGATCTATTTCCTGACCAAGCGCATGCTGGCCACGGAGCGCTGAACGTGCGCCGCCAACAGTCGCAGCTCGTTCGACGCATCGTCCTCGGCGCGGGACTGCTGTTCTTCGGGCTGTGGACAATCGTGCCGCTGTACTGGATCGTCGTCACGGCCATCAAGCCCAACCTGCTCATCTACCGTGAGCCGACGCTCTTTCCCACGCAGCTCACCGCGGACCACTTTGTTTTCGTGCTGACCAGGACGCCGTTTCTGCTGTACGTCAAGAACAGCGTTCTGGTGACGCTGGTCACGTCCAGTCTGGCGATGGTGATCGGCACGCTGGCCGCGTACGCCATCGTGCGCCTCACCTTCCGTGGCCGCGAGTGGTTCGCCCGCGCCGCCGTCGTCACCTACCTGGTGCCGGGCTCGCTGCTGTTCATCCCGATGTTCCAGGTGATCTACTCGATCGGCCTGATCGACAACATCGTCGGCCTGATGGTCACCTATCTCACGTTCACGGTGCCGTTCGCGACGTGGATGATGATCGGCTACTTCCGCAACGTGCCTGGTGAGCTCGAGGATGCCGCGCTCGTCGACGGCTGCTCGCGCATCCAGGCGCTGGCGCGCATCATGGTCCCCATCGCGCTGCCGGCGCTCGCCGTGGTGGCCCTGTTCGCGTTCACCCTGTCGTGGAACGAGTTTCTGTACGCGCTGGTGTTCATCGGCAGTGACTCACAGAAAACGCTGACGCTGGGCCTGATCGGCCTGGTGCGCGGCGATACCTTCCCGTGGGGTCCAATGATGGCGGCCGCGCTCTTAGGAGCGCTGCCACCGACGCTGGTCTATATCGTCTCCCAGCGCTGGGTCGTTTCGGGCCTGGCGGCCGGCAGTGTCAAGGGGTAGGAAGGGAGCACCACTTATGCGACCGACACGACGTGAGTTCTTGCGCCACCTGGGGCTGGGCACTGGCCTCGTCCTGCTCGCCGCGTGCGCGCAGCCGGCCGCGGCGCCGACGCCGGCACCCGCGAAGCCGGCCACCGGCGGAGCACCCGCGGCAGGCGGTGCGGCGGCGGCCAAGAGCAACGGCATGAAGTTGACCATCTGGGGCTGGCAGAGCTTTACCCCCGAGGGCGACAAGGCCCTGGGCGACCAGATGAAGGACTGGGGCACGGCGAACAAGACCGACGTCGAGTACGTCGTGGTCGAAAACGCCCAGTTCCCACAGAAGCTGGCGGCGGCCATCGAGGCCAAGGCGACGCCCGATGTGGTGATGTTCACCTCGGGCGCGAGCGTGCTCGACAACGCGGGCAAGGACCTGCTGACCGACATCACCGACGTGTGGAATGACGTCTCCAAGCAGGCCGGCGGCTTCTGGAAATACGTCGATCCGCTCTATAAGAGCGGCAGCTCGTACTACGGCATCCCCTTCGAGGCCGATACCTCGCCGTTGTTTGCCCGACTCGACCTGATCGAGAAGGCGACCGGCAAGCGCGAGCCGCCCAAGACGTTCGACGAGCTCACCGAAATGGCGCGCAAGATCAATAACCCGCCCAATGTCTATGCGCTCGGGCTCACGCTCGGCCGCACGCCGGACGGGGGCGGCGACGCGCTGAACATCATCTGGAACGAAGGCGGCGCGATGGTCGACAAGGACGGCAAGGTCGCTCTGAACTCGCCCGAGACCGTAGCCGCGATGAAGCGCGTCAAGGGTTGGTGGGACGAGAAGCTCATTCCGCCCGACTCACCGACCTGGGACGACACCGGCAACAACTCGGCCTATCAGAAGAAGCAGGCTGCGTTCGTGCACAATCCGCCGTCGATCTACGGCTGGATGACGCAGAACGACAAGGAGCTACTGGACAACTCGACGATGGCCGCCTTCCCAGCCGGCAAGTCCGGCAGTTACAGCGGCTCGGGCTCGTGGTCGTGGTCGATCTTCAAGACCACCAAGAACGTCGACGGCGGTAAGGACCTGATTCGCTACCTGATGGATCCGAAGCGGCTGCAGGCGGTCTATTCACAAGTCGGCGGACGCTGGTTCCCGATCTATCAGGACGGCAACAAGGACGAGTTCTGGACGTCCAAGCCGCACTTCAAGTTCTATCCCGATCTGCTCACGGGCGGGCGCGACGGTTCATGGCCGGCGACACCCGAGCCGAAGCTTATGGCGGCGCTGGGCGAGGTCGGCACACGCTTGATCCTGGCCGACATGGTCCAGGACATCATCGTCAAGAACGTCGCCCCCGAGGAGTCGGTCAAGAAGGCGCACGACGCCATGGTCGAGGTCTTCAAAGCCCGCGGCGCCAAGGTGTAGGCCCATTCGGCCCTTCCCCTCCCGATGGGAATTTGAGTCCCTATCGGGAGGCTGAGGGACGCACAGTAGCGGCGCGCCCGGATGGGCGGCAAAACCATGCCCAGCGGCGGGCCGAGGCGCGGCTGCCAGGCGGCTGGGCGGGTGCCACGCGGCCGGGCGGATGCCAAGCGGCCGGGCGGATGCCAGGCGGGCGCGGGTCTGCTGGTTCGATTGTCATCCTGAGCTTGCGAAGGATCCGCTTGCCGAAACCGCCCCAGCCCGCGGATCCTTCGCTGCGCTCAGGATGACAACCGGCACAGTTGACGCCCAGTGGTACGAGGCGGCTGCCGGGCGGGCGGCGGCCGGGCGGGCGGCTTTGCGGCCCGGGCGGTGC
>DASXRR010000209.1:0-11839 GCA_036506475.1 Chloroflexota bacterium | reverse complement strand
GGTGGAATGAAGTACATCGTCTCGTTGTACTTCAGCAGATTGTCTTTATCGGCGACGAACGTTACAAACTTCCAGGAAGCATCAGCATTCTTGGATTGCTTGGCAATCGCCAACCAGTCGGTCCAATTCGTCGTCACCTGAGACTTCTTCGAAACAGGCTCAGCAACCACGAGATCGCCAGCCTTGGCAGGATTGTTTTGCCGAAAATCACGCACCGTCAGCTGATTGCCGAGCTGCATAGCCACCAGATTTGCCGCCATTGCCCCGACATTCGCCGTTGGCGCGGCGATGGTCGCTTTGCTGGCCACTTTGTCCTGGTTGAACAAGCGACTGAAGTAGTCCAGTGCTTCGACAGCCTCAGGTGAGTTGACGACGACTTTGCCGTCGGGCGTGAAGACGTCGCCGCCGTTCTGGAACAGGAACCACACGTACTGCTGCCAGATCGGCTTGGCGTTGAAGCCACTGATGACGAACTTGTCGCCGTCGCGTTTGGTGGCCTTGACGGCGACCTGCTCCAGGTCGTCCCAGGTACTGGGCGCCGAGCCAACACCCGCGTCGGACAGCATGTCCTTGCGGTACATCAACGTTTGCGGCGCGCTCAACACGGGGACGCCGTAGGTTTTGCCCTGGTAGCTCACCGTGCCCCAGGCCGATTCGTAGAAGTCGTCTTTCTGGCCCCAGGCCGACACGTATTTGTCGACCTCGAGCGCCATGCCTTTGGTCGCTAGCGGCGCCACGTATTCGGCGCCCGCCTGGTAGATGTCGGGCAGCACGCCACCGGCGTGCGCGGCGATGAGCTTCTCGGTGAAGACGCGCCAGTCGAGGTACTGGATGTTGACCGCGATGTCGGGATTGGCTGACTCGAAGGCGGGCACGAGCTCGTCGTTGAACAGGCGCTGGGTGCCCTGTTCCCAGTCGGTCAGCCACACCTCGAGCGTGATCGGTCGGCCGGCCGTCCGCGATCGGGCGACGATCGGCGCCGCTGGCGCATCATTCGCCGCGCCGAGGTCGCCGCCTGCCTGTGACGAGCCGCCTGGCGTTGTCGCTTGGCCGGGCGCTGGTTGCGCCGGCTGGCCAGCCGCGGGCTGGGGTGTCTGCGCTGGCTGGGCTGGCTTGGCCGGCTGGCCCGCCGGATTGGCCGCCGTCGTCGGCGCCGCGGCAGCTTGACCCGAGGTCGGCTGGGCAGCCGGCTGGGCCGGCGTGGCGATCGCACCAGGCGACGGCGCGCCGCCCGATGAGCAGGCGCTGGCCAGCAGCGCGATCAAGAGTGTTCCGGACAGCAGGCGGCGACGGTCGGGCAGCACGAGGAACCTCCTCCACCTGAACGTCGCGGTGCAACGCGCATGCCACGACGTCTTCATGGACCTAGTATGCGGCTTCCCACGCGCGCTCCTGCTCGTACAGGAGTGCCGAGTGATTGAAGACCAGCCGCTATCCGGCCGATAGCTCTAGGGTGAGCCGTACTGTCCACCCCTGCGCACCTGGCGTATTGCTCATGTGCCTGGCCGCCGTGCTGCTGCTTGTCGGCTGTGAGCAGCCCGTGGCGAGCCGCCCAGCCGCCACCCGCGTCGACGCGCCCGCACCCTCACGAGAGCCGATTAGCCCCCTCCCGCGCACTGTCGACCTCGACCCCCAACGGGTCGCGCTAGGTCAGGCCCTCTTCCAAGACGCGCAGCTCTCGCACGACAACAGCCTCTCGTGCGCAACGTGCCACCCCTTGAACGAGGCCGGCACAGACCACAGGCCGCGCGGGGTCGGGATCTACGGCCAGCCACTCGCCCGCAACACGCCCACCGTGTTCAACAGCGGCTTCAACTTCCGTCAGTTCTGGGACGGCCGGGCCATGACCCTCGAGGACCAGGTGGACGGTCCAGTGACCGCCGCGGCCGAGATGGGCTCAACCTGGCCTGAGGTACTCGGCAAGCTGAACGCATCGCCAACCTACCGCGCAGCGTTCAACGCCACCTACCCCGACGGTCTAACAAGGGATGCCGTAAGAGACGCCATTGCCACGTTTGAGCGATCGCTCGTGACCCCGAACGCGCGCTTCGACCTGTACCTGGGCGGCAATCAGACAGCCATGACGGGCGAGGAAATCGAGGGCTACCGGCTGTTCCGATCGTATGGCTGCGTCAGCTGTCACCAGGGCGCAAATGTGGGCGGAAATATGTTCCAGCGCATCGGCGTGATGCAGCCGTACGTGCCTCGGTTGGACCAGACGGGCCTCGACGATCGGGGCCGCTTCCAGCTCACCGACAACCCACGCGACGACCACGTGTTCAAAGTGCCGTCCCTCCGCAACGTGGCGTTGACCGCCCCCTACTTCCACGACGGTTCGATATCGACACTCGAGGGCGCCGTGGGCGCGATGGGTCGGTACCAGCTCGGGCGGCAACTCACGGGCACAGACGTCCAGCGCCTCGTCGCCTTCCTGCGCACGCTGTCCGGCGAGTACCAGCGGCAACCGCTCACATGAGGCTCACCGGCCGACACGCCGCCGGGCTGGCTGTCGGCGCCGTCGTGGTCCTGTCGTTTCTGGCGGTCAAGGCCGAATCGGTCGATCTCCAGCAGCACGCGCGCTACGACGCTGATCTCGTCCAATTGAAGGAGCTCGATACGCGCATCAACGCCGGCGTCCTGGAGTCACGTTTCGAGCTGTCGGCGTCATACGACAGCCTGGTTTCGGTGCTCAGGGAGGTGAGCGCGGTGAGGTCCGCGCTGGCGACGCCGCCCGCGTTCGTCCCCGCCGACGCCCGACGAGACTTGGAGCAGCGCTTGCAAGCCTACAACGAGGTTGCGACGGAAAAGGAATCGCTGGTCGAGCAATTCAAGACGGACAACGCCGTCTTCCGTAACTCGCTGCATTACCTGCCCGTGCTATACGACGAGATTGCCGACAACGCCGACTCAGACCGTCTCGATGCCACGACTCTGAGCGACGTCGAGCACACAGTGCGCGCCATTCTGCTCTACAACCTGACGGGCGACGCGGACCTCGCCGCCGAAGTGGGCACTCGGGTCACCTCGCTCCGGTCAGGAATTCTTCCCTCGAGCACCAGCAACTCGGACAAACGTCTGATCTTGTTCGGCAACCATGTCGAGACCATCCTCGCCCGTAAGCCTACGCTCGACTCCCTGGCGCAGCAGCTCGTGTCTCTACCGAGCAGCCAACGCGCGGACGAGCTTCGGGCGGCGTACGGCCACGCGTACGACCGCGCGCTCGAGACAGCCAATGCCTTTCGCCTCATCCTGTTCGCGGCGTCGGTGGTGTTGCTGTCGTGCACCGTCTTCATCCTCGCCCGGTGGCGCCGCGCGACGCGCGCGCTCCGCTTTCAGGCGCAGCACGATGCCCTGACCGGGCTCGCCAACCGCGCCCTCCTCCAGGCGCGGCTCGAGGAAGCCACGCGCGCAGCTCAGCGCGACGATGGCTCGGTGACACTTTTGCTCATGGACCTGGACCGCTTCAAGGAGGTAAACGACACCCTCGGTCATCATGCGGGCGACGAGCTCCTGCGTCAGGTGGCAGCGCGGCTGCGGGAGTCATTTCGGACTTCCGACACGGTTGCCCGACTGGGCGGGGACGAGTTTGCCGTCGTGCTGCCCGGTGCGACCCTGGATGGCAGCGTCGCCGCGGTCCGCAAGCTCCTGCACAGCCTCGAGGCACCCTGCACCATCGACGGGTACAGCGTCGATCTGGAAGCCAGCATTGGCATCGCTGTGAGTCCCGAGCACGGTCATGACGCCCGGACGTTGCTGCGCCACGCTGACGTCGCCATGTACATCGCCAAAGCCGACCGCACCGGCTACGCCGTGTACGCGCCCAATCAGGATCGGCATACCACCGACCGCCTCGGACTGGTGGCCGAGCTGCGCAACGCGATCGACGCCGAGCAGTTGTTTCTGCACTACCAACCGAAGGTCGACTGCCGGACGGGCGACGTCAGCGGTGTAGAGGCCCTGGTCCGCTGGCAGCATCCGCAGCGCGGGACAATCGCGCCCGATCAGTTCATTCCACTCGCCGAGGAGACTGGGCTGATTGATCCGCTCACACGCTGGGTGCTGGGGGAGGCACTCCGCCAGTCGCGCGCCTGGCAGCGAAACGGCCTCGCGTTACCCATCGCGATCAATCTCTCGATGCGCAACCTCCAGGACCCGCAATTGGCGCAGGTCGTTGCGGACCTGCTTGCGCTCTCGGATGTCCCACCGAGCTGGCTTACGCTCGAGATCACCGAGACCGCCGTGATGGCCGACCCGGTGCGCGCGCTGGCCGTCCTCGACCAGTTGCGCCGGACCGGCGTGCGCATTGCCATCGACGATTTCGGGACAGGTCATACGTCGCTGGCCTACCTGCGGCAGATCCCGGCGGATGAGCTCAAGATCGATCGTTCCTTCATTGGCTCGGTCCTGACCGATGCGAGCGGTCGAGCGATTGTCCGCTCGACGATCGAGCTGAGCCACAGTCTGGCGTTGCGGGTGGTCGCCGAAGGCGTCGAAGACGAACCGACGTGGCGCGCACTGGCAGCCCTGGGCTGCGACGAGAGCCAGGGGTATTACCTCACGCGCCCGCTCGCCCCAGACGCCTTGATCACCTGGCTGCGCGAACGGCGCACCCCTACAACCGCCGCCGCGTAGTCCCTTGCTTTAGCCCACCGCCAGGGCGACCACGCCGAGCACCATGGCCACCGCGCCCGCCAGGCGGCGTGGCACATCGCTTTCGCTTAGCCAGCGCGCGCCCATGATCGCCCCGAGCAGGATGCCAATTTCGCGCGCTGGCGCAACATAGCTGACCGGACTGATCGCCAGCGCGTACAGGACCAGGATGTACGAGATCGGACTCAACAGCGCGATGCCGAACGCGTGCCTGCGATGCAGCCGCCATTCTTCCTTGACGGTCGGCCAGCGTTGCAAGGCGATCGGTGTGAGCAGCACCGCGCGCACGACAGTGAACAGGTAGAAGTACAGGATGGGTGGCATCGCCACAGCACTGACCGCCTGCTTGTCCCACAACGTGTAGCCCGCAATGACCACACCCGTGAGCAAAGCAAAGACCACCGAGGCACCTGCCTGCGACGCGCGCAACCGCCGCGGGTCGCCTGCCAGCACGAACACGCCCACCCCGATCAGCGCCGCGCCGATCAGGGCGAGCGTACTTGGCCGCTCTCCCAGCACCAGCACCGCGGCGACCGTCGAGAGCATTGGACCGAGCCCACGCGCCAGCGGATAGACCAGCGACAGGTCGCCCGTTCGATAGCCCTGGCCGAGCAACAGAAAATAGACCAGGTGCAGTACGCCACTGCCGCAGAAGAAGATCGCTTCGGTCGGCCCGACCGGTGATGGCTGCAGCACGACCTGAGCGATCGCGAGCGGCAGACACACCACGACCGAGAGCCAATCGAACAGGAAATTGAACGCTGGCCCGCCCGCCGCGCGCTTGGCGATCAGGTTCCAGGATGCGTGCGCGACCGCCGACAGCAACACGAGCGTCAGGGCGAACGCGGTCATGCCCTTTGCGAGGCTATCAGCGATGCACTAAAACCCGGATGGAGGCCCCATGGTCCCTTGGCGTCGCGCGCTCCATGTCCTGTCCCTCTTGGCACTCGGGGTGGCGACCGCCTGCCAACCCGCCGCGCCGCCGACCAGCGCCCCTACTGTCGGCACCACGCCCGTGCCCACAAGCGCGCCCGCGCTGGCGACGGTGCCCCCGACGAGCCAGGCAGTAGCGCCGACGGCTGTCGCTCCCGTCACCGCGCCCGTCCAGCCGACCGCCGCCCCAGCTGCGCCCACGCTTGCGCCGCGCGCCGCCACGCCAACCTCACTCCCGACGTTGCCGAGCTCCAGGCTGGGCACCCTGCCCGAGGCACAGCGCAAGTCCGTCCGCGCCGGCCAGGCCGCCCTCGCCGCGGGTGACTACACGCGCGCCATCGCCATCCTCGAGCCACTGGCGTCGCAGACCAGCGGTGACGCCCAGTCCGAGGTACGGGTTGTCCTCGCTCAGGCGCTTGTCGGTGATCGCCAGTTCGATAAGGCGCTGAGCATGGCCGATTCCCTGGTCGGGTCCGTGAAGCGTGCCGATCTGCTGTCCGCGGCACGGCTGGCGAAGGGCCAAGCACTGCGCGGACTCGAACGCTGGGACGAAGCCGCGAGCGAAATGCGCGCCGTCGCCGACGCCAATCCACTGGTCAGCGCCGCGGTGCGTCTCGAGCTCGAAGACATGTGGGCGCTCGCCAATCGTGCCGATCAAGGCGCCATTGACGGCCAACAGGGGCTCGACCTGGCCCAGCCGCGGCTGCTGAAGATCGAGCTGGCGGAACGACTCGGCAAGGCCCAGGTTGCGCTCGGCAACACCGACGCCGCCATGGACGCGTACCGCCAGCTGCTGACCGCGGCCGGTACGCGCGGCTACCTCGGCGAACAGCTGTACAACCTGGCCGAAGGCGCCAGCGCGCTGGGCCGCACCGAAGAAGCGATCAACGCGCTACGGACTTCGATAACCGAGTTCCCGCGCTCGCGCAAAGCGCCTGACGCCGTCGAGCTACTCGAGCGACTGGGCGGCATGCGCGCCCAGGACCGCTTCGCCGCCGGGTTGATTCGCTACTACTTCTGGAATTTCCGCGGTGCGCGCGCCGATTTCGACGCGTATCTCGCCGCGCTGCCAGATGGCGACCGGGCGGTCGACGCGCGCTACTACCGGGGTCTGTCCTCCGCGGCGCGCGACACGACTCGCCAGCTTCTGCAGCTTGCCGACGACGTGCCCGACGATGACTTCGCGCCGCTGGCACTCCTCGAAGCTGGCAAAGCGCAGGAAGAGTTGGCCGACTACGCCAGTGCCGAGCGCATTTACGACCGGCTCGTGGCGACGTATCCCACACGCGACGCCGGACTGGCGGGCGAGTTCCGGCGCGGTCTCGCGCGCTACATGCGTGGCAATACGAGCGGCGCGCTCTCCGCATGGGACGACTTGCTCCGCCGTGAACCCGAAGCCGCGGTCCGCGCCCAGGCCCTGTACTGGAGTGGCAAGGCCTTATCCGCCGCCGGCGACGAGGCGGGCGCGCGCGACAAATACGGCGCCGCCGCTGCTGTCCGTCCGGTCGATTACTACGTCATGCGCGCCCGCGTCGCGCTCGATCCTCCGCCGGCTGCCTCCGGACTCGATCCGTCCGGAGTGACGCCGGCCGACGAGTCGGAATTGGCGCGCTGGTTCAGCAGCCACGGTCTGGACCTCGACGCCGCGGCCAAGACGGGCGGTGAGGATGCGGCGTATGTGCGCGCGGTCGCGCTCGTCCAGCACGGCCTGTTCCGCGAGGCCAATTGGGAGCATGAGATCTTCCTGACCACGTACGTCGACAAACCGGATCGTCTGTATTGGTTGGCCTCCAGATTCGCCGAGATGGGCTTACCCAACGCGGCACTGAAGCTCGGTACCGCCGCACTGAATGCCGCGACCGCCGAAGGCCAGGTCAGCATTCTCGACGTCCCAACTGCCCTTGCCCGCTCGGCGTCGCCGCTGGCCTACCCCGACCTGGTCTCCGCAACCGCGAAAACGCGTGGGATTGATCCCCTGTTGCTGACGTCGCTGATGCATCAGGAGAGCGACTTCGACGCCTACGCGGAGTCCGTCGCCAAAGCCAAAGGCCTGACCCAGATCATCCCCCAGACCGGCCAGGAGATCGCCAATGCGCTGGGCGTCAAAGACTTCCGCCAGGAAGACCTTTTCCACGCCAAACAGAACGTCCAATTCGGCTCGTGGTATTTCTCGGAGCGCCTGAAACGCAACGGCCAGGTAGCCAAAGCCCTGGCCAGCTACAACGCCGGCGACGGCAACGTCGACAACTGGAGTCTCCCCGGCCGCGACGACCCCGACGTCTTCGCCGAATACGTCTCGTTCGCCGAAACCCACGACTACGTCAAGAAAATCCTCAACTACTGGTGGATCAACCGCTACCTTTGGGCGAGATGACCTCATCTTGGAGCTGCCGTTAACCTTCGCCGCCTGAGCAACCCGCCAACACGCCCAGCGGTACTCCTTTATAAGAACCAACCGCCTGCGACGGTAGGCTAACCAGTCCAAGCTCGTGATGCAGCGCGCGGCCAAACTGGCACCCGTGAACTGCCCTGGGTTTGATGGAGGCTGTGCGCCACGAAAGCTGAAGGAGGCATCGATGTAGACGATTCGACCTGATGCTGGCTGCGCCAGAGATGGAGGTTGGCCCTCCGACGTCGCCCTGCAGGGGGAGGCGCCAAACCACCGCAAGCTGCGTCGGTCAAGAGTCGGCGTGGTGAGCGTTGCGGACAAGTCGCACGAGTCAGTGCGACAGGTACGAGCCAGGAAGGCGAACGCGAGTGAACCACCGATGACGTGTCGAAGAAATCAGACGACACAAAACCGAGGGGAGCCTCTGCCTTGGGAGCAATCTGGGAGGGACCTGCTTACCGCCCAGATGGTGTCCGGCATGGAGGTGGCGCGAGCCTGGCTCAGGCTCTGGCGTGGAACGTGGGAACCTGTCGTCCCGATGACGACGGCCGGCCTCGGGTCCGACCCGCCCAGCCGTCCATGGTGACCGGCTCGGGGATGTCCCCGCCGGGTCGCACAAGGAAGACCTCCGAGCCGCCGAAACGGTGAGGGGCAGAGTACCGACGCGGGACACAGGGACGGACCGCCTTGTAGTAGCAATGAAGCCTGGTAATGCGGGTGGAGCGAAGGAGGCGGAGTGTGCGGGTTCGCTTGGTGGCCAACCGTGAAGGGAGGAGCCGTCGAGCGAACCACGGCGGACGAGCAAACCGTTTGCGATATCCAAGCAGCTGGTCTGGGAAGCCTATCAGCGGGTCAAGGCCAACGACGGAGCCGCCGGCGTGGACGAGCAGTCGATCAAAGAGTTCGAGCGGGATCTGAAAGGGAACCTGTACAAACTCTGGAATCGGCTCTCGTCGGGGAGCTACTTCCCGGCGCCGGTACGGGCAGTCGACATTCCGAAAGCAGATGGGCAAGGGGTCAGGGTGCTCGGCGTGCCCACGATGGTAGACCGAATCGCCCAAACGGTCGTGCGGCTGTATTTCGACCCGAAGGTGGAGCCGATGTTCCACGCCGACTCGTACGGCTATCGACCAGGGCGCTCGGCGCTGCAGGCGGTGGAGGCCTGTCGAGAGCGGTGTTGGCGAACAAGCTGGGTGATCGATCTCGACATCCGAGCGTTCTTCGACAGTGTTGACCACGAGCTCGTGCTGCGGGGCGGTACGGCGACACACCGACAAGCGGTGGATCCTGCTGTACGTGGAGCGCTGGTGAAAGCCCCGCTCCAACAGCAGGATGGCACGCTCGTGGCGCGGGATCGAGGGACGCCGCAAGGATCATCGATCTCGCCGTTACTGGCCAACCTGTTCTTGCACTACGCGTTCGATACGTGGATGGAGAAGCAGTTCCCCACGCTGCGGTTCGAACGTTACTGCCACGACGTGGTGGTCCACTGCACGAGCGAGCAACAAGCGCTATTCGTGCGCGATGTGATCGGCCGAAGACTGGCACGCTGCGGTCTCGAGCTGCATCCGGACAAGACGCGGGTGGTGTACTGCAAAGACGCGAAGCGACGACGTGGCACCTATGCCCACGAGCGATTCGACTTCCTGGGGTACACGTCTCGGCCGCGTCGGTCGAGGAACAGTAAGGGACAGTTGTGGGTCAACTTCTCACCGGCGGCCAGTGACACGGCCATCAAGGTGAAGAGCCGAGAGCTCCGCCGCTGGCGGCTCAACTTGCGCAGTGACCAGACCCTGGAGGACCACGCGATCAACAGCACCGTGCAAGGCTGGATCAACTACTACGGACGCTTCTACAGGTCCCGGTTGTATCCACTCCTCAGACGCATCAACGAGTATCTCGTGCGATGGGCGCAACGCAAATACAAGCGGCTACACCGCCGTGACCGGCGAGCGATGCAGTGGCTAGCTCGCGTCTACGAACGCGTGCCCGACCTGTTCGCCCACTGGCGCTGGGGTGCACGTCCGACCTGGGCACTGGGAGCTGAGTGAGTCGAGAGGCTCACGCTCAGTTCTGCGAGAGCCGGAGGGTGCGATTCCCTCCGGCCACTCACCCCTACCCTGGGAGGAGCAGGAGCCCATGGCAGCATCGAACAGTCCCTACCAACCGCGCTATCCGCCCGAAATGCGTGAGCGCGCTGTGCGCATGGTGCATGAGACGATCGCCGAGAGCGGTGGGCGGCAGGGCGCGGTGTCGCGTGTCGCCAGACAACTGGGCATTCGGACAGAGTCGCTGCGCAGCTGGGTCAAGCAGGCCGAGATCGACCGTGGTCAGCGGCCAGGGCTGAGCACCGCCGAGCAGCGCCGCATCGCCGAGCTCGAGCGGGAGAGCCGCGAGTTACGGCGAGCCAACGAAATTCTGAAGGCGGCCTCGGCTTTCTTTGCGTCCGGGAGCTCGACCCGCGACTGCCGAAGTCGTGAGCTTTATCAGCGCACACCGCACGCGCGGGGGATCGAGCCGATCTGTACACGCTCCAGATTGCCCCATCCACGTACTACGCCGCGGTCAGGCGTCGGCCGTGCGCACGACACCTCGTGGACGAGCGACTGAAGATCGAGATCGCGCGCGTGCACCGCGGCAACTTTGGCGTGTATGGCATCGAGAAGCTCTGGCGCCAGCTTAAACGCGAGGGTCACAAGGTCGGTCGTGATCGGGTGGCCAGGCTGATGGACGACCTGGAGCTGAGGGGCGTCGTGCGCAAGAAGAAGAAGCGCACCACTATTCCCGACGAGGTGAGGCCACGGCCAGCCGAACTTGTCGAACGCAACTTCGCCGCCGAAGCGCCGAACCGCTTGTGGGTATCGGACCTCACCTACGTCAGCACGTGGCGTGGCTTCGTGTACGTGGCCCTCGTGATCGACGTCTTCAGCAGGTTCATCGTCCGCTGGCGCGTCTCGGACACGTTGCATGCTGAGCTGGCGCTCGATGCGCTTGAGCAGGCCATCTGGCGTCGCCATCGCCAGGACCTCACTGGACTCGTGCACCATTCTGATCGCGGCGTGCAAACCGGGTTCAAGGGATCGTGGCAACACCGCAGTCAGGAGTTGCGATGTAGCAACGCAAACGTCGGCGCTCAGATCGCGCACTGCGCGTCCGAATGCAGTCGCCGGGTCGTTCACCGGCGGCGCGTCGGGAGGATCGCCAACGCTTCTGGGCGGGCATTGCCAAGGGCTTGACCACCGAGGACGCCGGTGCCACGGCAGGAATCTCACCCGCGGTTGCTGCCCGCTGGTTCCGGCACAGTGGCGGCATGCCTTCAGTCAGCCAGGCCCCGCTGTCGGGCCGGTATCTGGCCTTCTTCGAACGAGAGGAGATCGCGCTGCTGCGCGCCAGCGGCTGTGGCGTACGCGCGATCGCCAGGCGCCTGCACCGTGCGCCATCCACGATCTCGCGAGAACTGCGCCGCAATGCCGCGACCCGCGGCGGCAATCTGGACTATCGTGCCTCGGCGGCACAATGGCATGCCGGCCGGCGTGCCCGGCGCCCCAAAAGAGCCAGACTCGCCGTCAACGATGCGTTGCGCCAGTACGTGCAGGACCGGCTCGCAGGCGCTGTGACGAAGCTGGACGGGAGGCGGCTCGCCGGGCCTGCGGTGCGCTGGATCGGTCGTCGTCACGGGCGACGCCAGGATCGGCGTTGGGCGATGTCTTGGAGCCCCCGAGCAGATCGCCCACCGGCTCCACTTCGATTTCCCCGATGATCCGTCCATGCGGATCTCGCATGAGGCGATCTACCAGGCATGGTTCGTCCAGGGCAGAGGTGCCTTGCGGCGTGAGCTCACCGCGTGCTTACGCACCGGTCGCGCAC